>JASHRM010000125.1 GCA_030037315.1 Candidatus Acidiferrales bacterium | reverse complement strand
GCCTGCGCGCCATCTCCCATTCGGAGTCCAAAACCAGCCAAGCTGTCAAGCTAATGTTCGTCATGGACGGCAGCCGACCAATCCTGTCGTGAGCAAAGAATACGGCTGCGGTTCGCTTAAGAGCCTTTTCCTTTACCGGGATTTGGACGTAGCAGATCGATCGATTGCTGGTCTAAAATAAACCCGTTTTCGCCGGACCACGCTGGGCTCCATGTCGCGGCGGCTCCCTCCGCTTGCGTCATCTGCCCTGGCCGCGAGAAGATGCCCGCCACATGACTCCGGAACAGTGGCAGAAGGTTAAGCAACTGCTCGCCTCGGCTCTCGAGCAGCCGTCCGCCGACCGGCAGGCCTACATCTTACGGGCTTGTCCAGAGCCTCAGATACGGCGCGAAGTGGAATCTTTGATCGCCGCACGTGCCGATTCGGCCACGACGATTTTCGAGCGATCGGGGTTGGCGCATTCGCCGTCTTCGCTGCAACAGGGTGCCATGCTCGGTCCCTACAGGATCGAAGCACGAGTGGGTGCCGGGGGCATGGGCGAAGTTTTCCGTGCGACAGACACGAGATTGCACCGCACGATTGCCGTCAAGCTTTTGCCTGATGGGCGAACGGCGGATTCGCACTACGGACAGCGACTCCTCAAGGAAGCCAGGGCGGCGTCCGCACTGAACCATCCCAATATCGTTGCCATTCACGATATCTCCAACCATGAGGGAAGAGACTTCCTCGTCATGGAATACGTGGAAGGTTGCACCCTGAAAGACCTGATGGAGCAAAAGGCGCTGCTCTTTAGCCAGGTATTGGAGTTCGGTGCGCAGATCGCCTCGGCACTCGACGCGGCGCACTCGGCCGGCGTAGTTCATCGCGACATCAAGCCGACGAACGTAATGGTGACGCGAAACCAGCAAATCAAAGTACTGGATTTCGGTGTGGCCAAGATGACGGACGCTTATTTCGCCCGGTCGACGCGGACTTTGCAAAGGATCACCGAGGAGGGAACGATCATAGGCACGGTTGCCTATATGTCGCCGGAGCAGACCCGAGGCGAAGAGATCGACGCCCGCTCGGACATCTTTTCCTTGGGATGCGTTCTCTACGAGGCGGCCACCGGACGGCTTCCATTCGCGGGGCCCAGCACTCTGGCCATCATGCACGAGATTGCAGCCGCCACGCAGGTGCCGCCGAGCAAACTGCAGCCCGAGCTGCCAGCGGCCTTCGATCGCTTGGTGGCCAAGTGCCTGGAGAAGGACCGGGCGCATCGGTTCGTGCAGGCCTCCGAGGTCTCGGAGGCGCTCAGGTCTCTTGCGCTTCCGAGCAAGGTTGCGTCGGCAGCCGCCGGCGTCATGCGGCGAACGGTGGCGGTGATTCCTTTGCAGTTCCGGAACGCGCCTCCCGAGGACCGGTTTCTCTCGGTGGCTCTCGCGGACGCCATCGCGAACCGCCTGGGCTCGGCTCCGGCTCTCGTTGTGAGGCCACTGAGTGCGCTGATGAACTACGCCGGGAAGAAACCGGATCGGACGCAGATTGCCAAGGACCTGAATGTCGATCTAGTGGTGGAAGGCAGCATCCAGAAAATGGGCACTCGCGTGCGCGTGCTGGTTCAAGTGTGGCAATTTCACGACGAGCGCGCGATCCATTCCGGGAAATTGGACGGCGATATGGGCGACCTTTTCAGTTTGCAGGACAAGCTCGCGGATTCAATTTTCGACTCGCTCGTGCCCCGAGCGTGCGAAAAACCAACCAGATCCTCGCAGATTGTGGTTCCGTCGACGCGACATCCACTTGCATTCGAACTGTACATGCGCGCGGTAGACCGTGGCTTCACCTATAACAAGTTCGAACTGAGTGCCGCCATCGAGATGCTCGGGCGCGCCGTGGATCTGGATCCGAACTTTGCGGAGGCCTGGGGCTCGCTCTCACTCACGTTCTACAACATGGGAGCCCATGTCGATCAGGATCCCAAGTGGTTCGAACAAGCCGAGCGTGCGATCGCCAGGACTCTGGAACTCGATCCGGTGAGTTGCGACGCCTTGTGCGCGCGGGGGATGATCCACTTCTCGCCCTCGCGTGGATTTCAGTTCCGGCCAGCGCTGAGGGCGCTCAACGCAGCGCTGAAGATCAACCCAAGCCGGTTTGGCGCACGTCTTCAGCGGGGAGCGCTCTTATTTCACCTCGGTTTTCACGAAGCCGCGTCCGCTGACTTTGACGAAGCGGCCATTGCCAATCCCCAGAGCGCATTGATTTATGGCGGGCGAGCCTACGTCGCGCTCTACATGGGCGACTACGCCAAGGCGAGTGAGCTCTACGAACAAGCATTAGCGCTCGAACCCAGCCTCGTTCATACGAACATCTTTTCTCCTCTGCCCGCGCTCTACAGGGGTGACCTCGGAACGGCGCGCGAGAAGCTGAAAACAGCCCGCCAGATGATCCCCGAGGAGCAGCAACTCGACTGCATCGAGGGACTCATTCTGGCTCACGAGGGCAATCTCAAGCGCGCGGAGCAGATCACCGACGAAGCCGTCAAATCCAAGAGGAGCCTGACGCACACGCACCACTCATGGCACGTCGCGGCGGGTGTCTATACGATGTGCGGCAAGCCGGAAAAGGCCATTGCCGAGCTGAAGCGCTGCGCGGAAGGAGGACTGCCCAACCACCGCACCTTTCAAAACGATTCGCAGCTCCGGCCACTGCACAACCATCCGGAATTTGTCGAATTGATGCGCAATCTGCGGAGCGAGTATGAGGCCTTCGGCCAGGAATTCGAATTAGTCGGTGTCGAGAACAAAATGTAACTTGGGCGAAACTATTGTCCGTTATGCCGACCACAGTCAGGTGAGTGTCGGCGCTTGTCCGCAAACCCATGATACGGCAGCAATGTTCCTTTGAAACTCGGTTCGCCCATCCGAACCGGACGCATCAACCGATTGAGTAAGATCAATCAGGACCACGAGTTCCGTTCTGCTGCCGGGCCCGCGCCGGACGATCTGTTAGAAATGCGAGCAGACTCAAACTCAACAATCCTGCTGCGAATGTGGAGTCGCCGTGACAATAGACGAACCTGACCGGGATCGACCGCTGACTCCTTCTAACGAGACTCGGTACTGATTGAACCGGTTGAATTTGGGCGAACTTGTCGATGGGTGCCTAGCTTCTAGAGCATTCGGGGGTGGCAAATCCTTCGTCACGCCCAATCCTCGTTTCTGTTGCTCCCAGCCTCGGAATCCAGGTCGTATCGCTCTCGTTATACCCTGCGAAGTGCCGCTGCGGTCGTCGATCACACACGATTGGCTCAATGTGTGATTCGTATCACATTTGGACGTGACCGGTTTTGTATGCGCAGCCGGAGACGTTGGGCACTATGAACGTGCCATCAAAACAAAAGGCAGCTGCGCATGAAGGGAATTCTCAAGCTCGCATACAAGCTCCTCGTTAATGACCGAGCCAAATTTACGGCGCTGCTTGTTGGCATCACTTTTGCCGTCTTCTTGATGATGTTCATCACTTCGATGTTTATCGGCGTCCTGAACCACGCCTCAGCAACCGTTATCAACATCGGAGCCCCGATGTGGGTCATGGATCGATCGGTGCAGGCCATTACCAGCTCGATCGGAATCCCCGATTACGTTTTGGATGCCGTGCGAAGCATGCAAGGAGTCCAATATGCCGTGCCTCTATATTCCGGCGGCGCTCTGGTCAAGTTGCCCGACGGCGTCTATCAAGCCGTGAATGTGGTTGGGCTGGACGATACCACCCTGTTCGGCCGTCCTCGATTGGTCGAAGGAAAGATCGAAGACATCTATGCCGAAAACGGCTTCGTTGTGGTCGACGATGCAGAGTACGAAAAACTCGAAAAGCCGCGGGTGGGCGCAACATTTGAATTGAACGATCACCGCGGCGTCATTGTGGGAATCGCCAAAGTGACCGTTTCCGGACTTTTCGGTACGCCGACGTTGTATACGACTTACTACCGCGCCGCGCAGTACATTCCAAATCCGCGCTATACCATCTCCTACGTTTTGGTACAGCCGAAGAACGCAGAAGACGTGCAGAAGATCAAGGAACAAACTGCTGCCCTAGGTTACGTCGCGCTGACGAAGTCGGAATTCATCGAGAAGAACGCTCGCTATTACGTCTTCCAGACTGGCGGAGGAACCAACATCCTGATCATGACCATCATTAGCTTTATTGTTGGTCTCTCGATTTCCGGCCAGACGTTTTACACATTCATTCTCGAAAACCTTGAGAGATTCGGCGCCTTGAAGGCGATCGGCACCAGGAGCAGAGAATTAGTGGGAATGATTTTGTTTCAAGCGTCTTTCACTGCATTTACCGGATACGGTCTGGGTGTAGGTCTCTGTACAGCTTTGGTTTATCTGGCGAAACTCCGGCTGGCGAGCTACGCAGCCATGATCACCTACCCGAGTCTTATCGTCTCACTCGTTATGGTCGTGATCATCGCCGCAGTTTCCAGCTACGCCGGCGTGAGGCGTGTTTTGCAGATCGAGCCTTTTGATATTTTCCGGGGATGACATGCCGAGCATAGCGATCAAAGCGACCGGACTTCAAAAATGGTTTGGCGAGGGTGAAGCAAAAACGATGGCTCTGCGTGATGTCGATCTGGAGGCCGATTTTGGCGAAATGATCTACATCGTCGGGCCATCCGGCAGCGGAAAGACAACTCTCTTGAGCGCCCTCTCTGGAATCCTGAGACCCAACGCTGGAAACGTCTTAGTAGAAGGAGTCGATATTTGGACGCTCAATGCGGACCAACTGGCAGACTTCCGCCTGAGGAAAATCGGATTTGTATTTCAAGATTTTCATCTGTTTCCGCGGTTAAACACCGCGGAGAACGTCGCCATTCCGCTCATTTTGAGAAAAAAGGACTGGGACGAATCGATTCAGGAGGCGACCAAATATTTAGAAATAGTTGATCTCAAGGGGCGAGAGCATCTTCCGCCCATGAAACTGAGCGGAGGCGAGCAGCAACGGGTGGCGATAGCCAGAGCGATGATCGGCCAACCAGATATATTGATCATGGATGAGCCCACAGCCTCTCTGGACGGAGACACCGGACACGCGATCGTGAAATTCGTCCACGACAATATTCTCAATACCAACCGCTGTATCGTCGTCGTCACGCACGACAGCAGGATTTATGAGTTTGCGACGCGGATTCTGAAGATGGAGGACGGCCATCTGGCTGGAACCGTACATGATTTTGCAACCATGGAAGAAGGCTGAATCATGAGATACAGGTTTCTGTTCTCACTGGCATTTGCCGGCGTCCTGTCCGGTTGTGTGGCGGGTTATCTTTTTAGCGTCGAAAAGCCGGCACTATCGCCTGCATTCAGTCCTCCCGCCAGCCCCTATGTCCGGGCAATCTACGCCGAAGGCATTGTGGAGAGCGTCCAATCGAGCGGCGAGAACATCAACGTCTACCCAGAAGTTCCCGGGACGGTCAAACAGATCCTTGCGTCCGAAGGAGATCAGGTGAAGAAAGGCACTCCGCTTCTTCTGATTGATCCTTCCGTTCAACGAGCGGCGACGAAACAGTTGAAATCAAGCGCCGAAGCCGCCCAGGCCATGTTGGAGGAACTGAGGGCTGAACCGAGGAAGGAAACTCTGGACGTCAACGAGGCTCAAGTGGCTGCCGCTCAGGCCGCCCTGAAAACAGCTCAGGACGACTTGGCAAAGGAACAAGCCGCTTACGAAATCGATCCTAAGTCGGTCAGCAAGCAAGCCTTGGATGATGCCATCAACGCCGAAGCAGTCGCGCAATCAAACCTTCTTGTTGCGCAGAAGCAACGCGACCTGACTAAGGCAGGTGCGTGGACTTACGATATCCGCAATCAAGAACGGATATATAACGCTCTGGAGAATTCATACGCATCGTCGAATTCGTTGCTCGAGAAATACACGCTTCGCGCGCCCGCCGATGGGACTGTTTTGTCCATCGCAACGATTATCGGAGCTTACGTCTCGCCTCAAGGCGCGTATGACAGCTATACGCAGGGAATGGACCCCGTCATCGTTCTGGGCTCGCCGCAGGGTCAACTGCAAGTTCGGTGCTATGTGGACGAAATCCTAGTGCCGCGTCTTCCTGGCGCCGCGAATATGAAAGCGCAAATGTCCATTCGCGGCTCGGATGTAAAGGTCCCGCTGCACTATTTTCGGACGCAGCCCTATGTCTCGCCGAAGATTGAACTCTCCGACGAAAAAGAAGAGCGCGTGGACGTTCGTGTATTGCCCGTAATCTTCAAGGTGGACAAGCCAAAGAATGTAAACCTCTATCCAGGCGAGCTAGTTGACGTCTATATCGGCAATTAGCGGAAGGACTGGATCATGCGGGTCGGCAACAGGATCAAAATACAAAAAGAGCAAACCAGCTCGGGCGTTTTAATGAACGCTCGAGTTTCCTTTGTGGCCGCAGTGTTTCCGCTCTTCTTGCTCGCGGCATGTGCCGTCGGACCGAAATACAATCGACCGTCTGTCTCAACTCCGGCCAGCTACAAGGAGCTGAGAACGGCTCAGGCACCCGTTAGAAGCGACTGGCAAACTGCCCAGCCGAGCGATGCGGTCAGCCGCGGCAAATGGTGGGAGATCTTTAACGACACCGAGCTAAACAGCCTCGAAGAAAAAGCAGCCATTTTCGATCAGAACATTGTCGCCGCTGCAGACGATTTCCTCGCAGCGCGAGCTCTCGTAAGAGAAGCGCGATCGCAATACTTCCCAGCTCTCACAACGAATCCGAGCATTACGAATGAACGGCCCTCACCGGCCCAATTTAGCGGCCTGCAGACCAGCACATCGAGCGAAGGCCTTGGTGTGAGATCGTTTACTGATTACGAATTGCCATTCGACGCCTCATGGGAACCGGATCTTTGGGGACGTGTTCGCAATACGATCCGAACCAACACTTTTGCCGCACAGGCCAGTGCCGCGGAGTTAGAGAACGTGCGGCTGAGCGATGAGGCAGAGCTTGCGGTTGATTATTACCAGCTTCGAACACAAGATTCTCTCAAAGGAGTGTTCGATGCGACAGTGGCAGCGTATCAGCAGACACTCGAGCTGAACCGCAGCCTTTATCGAAGCGGTCTTGGCAACGACGAGTCCGTTGCGCAGGCCGAAGCCCAGCTTAAAGCAGCACAGGCTCAAGATACGAATCTCGGAATCCTCCGAGCACAGTATGAACATGCGATCGCTGTGTTGATTGGCCAGCCTCCGGCAAACTTCTCCCTTGCTGGCGAACCCGTTCAATCCGGTCCGCCACCAATTCCTACGGGAATTCCCTCCGAGCTTCTCGAGCGCCGCCCAGATATCGCGGCTGCCGAGCGTGCCGTGGCTGAAGCGAATTCGCGGATCGGCTTGGCAAAGGCCGCTTATTTCCCCACTTTGTTGCTAAGCGCAGGCGCCGGATTCGCGAACTCGTCTGTATCAGACTGGTTTACTTGGCCAAGCCGCTTCTGGTCAGTCGGGCCGGGCCTGGCCGAGACGCTTTTTGATGGCGGGCTTCGCCGCGCGACGATGGACCAATATCGGGCAACCTATGACTCAACTGTCGCGAATTATCGTGAAACGGTTTTGGGCGCATTCCAGCAGGTCGAGGACAATTTAGCTGCTCTGAGGCTGTTAGCCCAGGACATCGAGCAACAGGATGCGGCTGTCGAAGCTGCGCAAAGAAGCCTCGACGAGGCAACTGCCCGGTACCAGGGAGGATTAGACCCCTATTTGAATGTACTCAGTGCTCAAACCATTTTGTTGAACGACCAAGAGACTGCGGTTAATTTTCGAATGCAGCAGATGGTGGCGAGCGTCCAGCTGATCAAAGCTCTCGGAGGAACTTGGAATGTCACGGAGCTTCCGTCCCCGCGCGAGCTGAGCCGTGCCCCAGGCAATTCTCAAGGAAATTTGCCGTAGTGCAGGCCGGTGATGCACGTCACATCCAATTGCAGGAGCGGCGTGTAAACAAATGGATACGAAAAGAGCGCTACATGGTTCTTACCCAAATGTTCGGACTGTTGGGCATGAGTTTGCTTCTCGTCTCTTTGACGCCCGCACAGAGCAAGCCGTCTTCGGATGCAACCCCTTCAAAGATTACGCCAGTCACGGTAGGCCAGGAGATGTTCCGTTCCTATTGCGCTTGCTGCCATGGCCCGGACGCGAAGGGCAATGGACCTGCGGCCGCTGCGCTAAAAACGAAGCCATCCGACCTCACCATACTCAGCAGGAAGAATGGCGGGAAATTCCCGTCGGCGACGGTAGAGAGCGCAATTATGGGCGACCAGTTCATTTTGGCCCACGGATCGCGTGACATGCCGATTTGGGGTGAAGCCTTTCGCAGCGTCAATCATGACGAAGCGATGGTGAAAATCAAGATTCACAATTTGGTGCTATACGTAGAGTCGATCCAAGAAAAGTAGCGAATTGTCGGCAACGCCAGATCAACGAGTAAAGCGAGCAATCCCTGATGGGCAAGCATAAGTACTACGTGACCACGCAAACCTGCGATGCACGCTTCCCCTTGAACCTCGACTCCATTTACGAGTCGATTTTAGGCGATGCGATCGCGCGACACCGGCGCATGTCTGGCTTTGATGTCGGTTATCTGACAAGTTCGAGAAGAAAGCCTGAACCACCAGAGATTATGTACCGAGGCACGCGAGCATTCACACCGATGGTGCGTCTGCTTGACGTTCATCCGACCCATGGTATCGATCTGGCCTCGACGGACCACACCCGTGCCGTCCATGCGGTGTTGCGTCAAATAATGGCCAGCCCGCAGCGATTGATTTACCAAGCGACCTATGAGGGCCGTTATTGCTTCTATGATGAGATCGACATCAGCGAGGGGTCCAAAGCAACCGTCTGCCCAATTTGTGGACGCGCTGGAACGGCAATTTCAGAAAGCCGGTATTTCTTTCGAGCCAGTGCATATGAAGGCAGGCTGCGCGCGGTCTACAAATACAGGCCGGAATTTCTTCAACCCCTAATTCGGAGTTTGAGAAACGAACGCCTCATCGAGAATGGTGTCAAGGACATTGCAATCAGCACGCGATATCCGGCGTCCGGAGTTCCGTGGCCCGATGCACCGGGGCAGGGTGTTTCGAGCTTGGTTTGTGATCTGGTCGGCTACCTCAGCGGCCTGGGCTTCGGGAAAGAAGGGCATGGGTCGGATGACTTCAGAAAATTCTGGCCCGCAAATCTGCAAGTAATCAACAAACTCTCATCTGTGTCACATGGCATTTATTGGCCAGCACTTCTGATGGCGGCAGATCTTCCTCTTCCCAGGCATATTTTCTCGCATAGCATAGTGTCATCGGACGTAGCGGAGGACACGATGCTCTTGGCTGAACAGTTTGTGCGAAAATTCGGTACTGACGGCCTCCGGTACTCTCTATTACGCGAAGTTCCTTATGACAAAGACATAAATATTTCGTTCAAAAAGCTCGCGGATTGCTATGAAAAGGACGTTCTCGGCGCGCTTGACGGTTTGGCTCAACGCATCGTCGAGCTCGTCAAAGAGAACTGCAATGCGCGAATTCCGGCGCCAACTGGCCTCGGAGTTTTTGATAGCAAAATCGAAAGCATGACATCAGATGTACGGGCGGAAGCGCGATTTTTGTTCGATCACAACAACTTCAGTGAGGGGATCAAAGTCGTCGGTTCGCTAATTCCGATGATAGATAAGCTCTTGACAAATGCTGTGTCGGAATCTGTCGAAAAGCGAAGCAGATCTGAATCTGACCAAATGGTACATGATGCTTGCCAGAGCCTGGCAGGCATAACCCTGTTGATACATCCTGTCCTGCCGCGCGCATCTGCCGCTATCTGGAAGGGACTCGGCCAAAACACCGCAATCGAGGACCAGTTGATCGATGAAGCGCCATGGGGCAGCTTGATACCTGGGACTCCGGTATCTCAAATCAGCTTTCCTCCTCCAGATAGTCTCGGCACCGACATTTGGTCGCAAGATGATGTATCAATTTCCGGGCAGCCCACCGCCTCTTTTCAGAACTCGACGGATTAATTGGTTCTTCAATGTGCCACCGGATCGAGCCGCGAACCGACTGATGTTCGTCTGTTTGGGGAGTTGGTTTTACTTGGCAGCTGACGGAAGAGTGCTCACGTTCGAATTTGCGACGAATGGTGTATTTTCGAGAACAAGGAGCCCGGTCGCCGTGTTTGATACAGCCACGTGGTAGCTGCTGTGGATTTTCGTGATTTTGCCTTGGAGCGCGCCGCGCATCGCCAGCCAGAGAATGAACTCCGCACCTTGCGCTCCAGCCTCGCGCACGAGTTCGTGAATGGAATACCTTGTAAGAATCTCCGGCTGATTCACAATTTTGTCGAGGCATAGCATGTCGAATTTCTTATTGATAAAGCCGGCGCGCTCGCCATCGAGCTGGTGAGACATTCCTCCGGTACCCAGCACCACAACTTTGACGTCTCTCGGGTAAGACTCGATGGCGCGGCCAATTGCCTCTCCTAATTTGAAACATCGCAATGGTGACGGGAGGGGATGCTGCACGGTATTGACGCATACGGGAATCGTCCGCACTCCCGAATAAGAATTACCTGGCCAGAAAAGTGACATCGGCACGGTGAAACCGTGATCAACGAGCATTTCCTGGCACGAAGTGATATCAAATTCGTCTTCGACAAGCGACTCTATGATATGCCAGGAAAGTTCGGGGTCTCCCTGGAAGGGCGGAATCGTTGGAATGCCCCAGCCCTCGTCCGCGTTGTTGTACTGAAAAGCAGCGCCGATTGCGAAGGTTGGCATTTTGTCGAGGAAGAAATTGAGCCCATGATCGTTGTAAATCACCAGGGCGACGTCGGGCTTCATTTTTTGGAGCCAATCACGAGCTGGAGGGTAGCCTGAGAAGAATGGTTTCCAGTACGGATCGTTGATGAGCTCCTTTTCGCGAGGAACCGCTCCGCCAATCGCGGGAATGTGCGAAGTCGTGAGGCCTCCGATTATTCGCGCCATGGCTATTCTCCCTGTTCCTTGATCATTTTCTTGAACGAATCTACGCTCACTCCCCGCTGCTGTGCGCCCACATCTTGGACGCTGAGGCCGAGCATCCCAGAAAACTTCGCAAGGTAGTAGATGCAGCCACCCGCGTGAATCATCGCGAGAACGTTCCGGTCGCGAATAGCCTTGCACTGTTGCTCATTGAGTCCGAATTTCCTGCAGTACGCATCTTCGTCTCGGAGGAACTCGGCGCGATTTTCAGCGCTGTTGAAGGAGTAGCACATCTTATTTAATGCATAGCCTTTCATGGCAGCCTGTCCATCAAAGATGTATGTCCCTGGAATCTCGAGCTCGTGATGGTGGCCTATGACGCCCATTTTGCACTCCTTCGCGCCGACAACGGCGTCGACGTCTTGTTAGGAAACACTTTTACACTTTGCTGCCCATCGTCACGGTGACTCGGGTCACAGCAGGCCGTGCGACCGATCACGATATGTCTCGAGGGTCTCTATGGGCGCTTGATTGTCAGCGCTCCGATGCCGGTTGAATTTCTAACTTCGTTGCGACTGACCCAGTATCGGCGCCTCGGCGCACGGAGACCTGAAGGTCCCACGTTCCAGGGCGAGGCAGATTGACTGAAGTTGCCGCAAGAAGCTTATTTGCCGCAAGGTTGCGGGAGGCCGACGCAAGGATCGGATCGATAACGCCGTTTTCGATAGAGTGCCGCAGCGCGAGATGGACGGAGCTATCGAGAATGGGAGTGCTTGTTTCGCGGTCCTGCACCAAGACGGCCACCTCGACGTCGCCTGCTGAAACCGGATCCTGCGGAGTAAAGACGGCAATGCGAAATCGTCCTGAAACATCCTGCACCCTTACCCTATCCCCATCGATATCGATCCGGTCTGGCGTGAACAACCCGTAGGTCAGGGCGGCTAAAGGCAAAAGGAATGTGAGAGCGACAAGCACGATTGAGGCAAATCGTCCATTGGAGGCCGTTGCCCTCGCCCGCGAGAATGATTTCGATGGCACTGGAGATAGCTGCCTCACGGTAATGAGCACGGCTGGAATCAGGAACGTCAGCGATCCTATGACCCACATGAGAGCGCCGGCCGCAGCCTGATCGTTGCCAGCTGAAATCCCGGCCAGCCTGGGAACCAAAAGATAGGAAGAATAGAACACACGGTCTGAGAAAATCAGAAAGGCCGATAACGCGGAGTTCACAAAGTCGGCGAGGAGCAAATAGATAGGGATTGCCCAGCGACTCCATGGCGTCCGGCTCGGCCACGGTTGAATCACTGGCCACCAGAAGAGAAGCGAAACGATCAGAAAGGAGGCATGCTCGAGGTCGTGCCAATTCGGCGAGCGCAGGGCGAGGTCATACGGACCGGGAAGATGCCAGCCGATCATCACAATTGCAAACAGGAGCAATGCAATTGGTGGATGCGTGATGAATCGTGCCAAGAAACGTGTCACCCGCCATCTGAAAACTCGCGCGATTATTTGACGCCTGGCCCGTCGTGGCAGCGCATACAGCATTGGAATTACAGGATCGCCCATAAGAATGAGCGGAGGGACGGCCATCATCAGGAGCATGTGCTGAAACATGTGGTCTGTGAGGAGAAATGGAGCAAATGCATCGATGGGTGAGGCGAGGGCCACCTGCAAAATTGCAAGACCGCCCAGGAATGATGCAAGTCGCGCCCCACTCAATCGGCCGGAGGCAATGCCGTGAAGTCCTCGCCATCCGCGAATGTAAAGCAGGGCCGCGAGCAGATTGAGCGCGGTCACGCAGGGAGGAAATGACCACGAAGCCAGCACTGCTTCAACAGTTGAATCCATGGGACTCTACAGTAGGAGGCAGCCGGACGAAGTTTTGGTCTGTGTCATGAAGGCGAGTTTTCCCGTCCCGTTTCCCGCATGACTCCCGGGGTTTCGACGCCAGCGCGCAGCGCGAGCGGATACTGCCAAGTAGGAACGCGCGCCTGTCGCACGACCACCAGCCCAGCAACCAAACCGAATGCGACCTGAGAGGCTAGAAACCAGGGCCAGCTGATCTTCTGGTTAAGCAGCGGATCGATGATGTCCAATACCGAGTACAACAGTCCGGTCCAGGCGAGTGGTGCAAATAGCCCTCCAACAAGGATCGGACGCCGGGGCAACATGGGTAAAATCGCGCCGTATAGAAGCCCCACGAGAATAGAGGTCGTTATATGAAGAACTGTCGCAACCAGCAGCAACTCGATGTGAAAGGCAGAAATCTGCCTTGTGCTTACCTGAGTCTGCGCGTAGACGACTGCCCCCAATAAGTTGATCGGATACCAAACGCTTCTGTGTGCCACGGCACCGTAGAGCATCGCTGCCGCAGCCATCGCCACGGCGCCCGCGAGCCCGCCCTTAATGCCTGCCGAGATCGGATAAATTTCAAGCGGCAGCCGCGCGCGATGAACGCCTTCAACCTCTATCCGCGAGACCCTGCGTCGTGAAACCGCAATCACGGCCGGCTCTGCCGGACCCTCAACAGCCCTGTGTTTTTCTTTCGGGAGCACCTGAAAAAACCAGCCGATGCATCCAATTACGCCGAGCGCCAATCCGCCAAGGCTCAACAGTTTGCTGCTGAGCAGTCCCGCAGCTGCGAGTGCGAATCCAAGAGCCAGCACACCCGGCCAAAGGGTCGGTGAAGGGAGTGTGAAGCGCCTGCCCGCCGGCGCTGTGGGATCGCAATCGCGCGTTGAACTCATGGGCTCTATACTCGCTTTCCGTTATCGCCCGATAACGTAGACAACGCTAAAAACAACAATCCAGACCGCGTCCACAAAATGCCAGTACAAGGCCAAGATGTCGCAGCGTTCACTATGTTCGCTTCTCACTTTTCCGAGCACGCCCAAAATGGCAACGATCGTTAGCCCCGCCAAACCCGCGATCACATGAGAGGCGTGCAAACCCACGAGCGAATAATAGGTGGTCCCGAAAAGATTGGTTTCAATTGTGAATCCTTGTCCGTAGATCAAGCGATGCCATTCTCTCGCTGTGCTGATAATGAAAATCAAACCAAGTAATAACGTGAGAATCCAAAGCAGCCGGAAGGCTGCCGTCTTGCCCCGGCGAAGCGAATCCGCCGCGGCATGCATCGTGAGGCTGCTCGAGAGCAGGCAGATGGTCGCGAAAATTGGAACATGGAGAATCTGCTTCGGGGTGGGTCCATCCGGACTCTTTCCAATATAAAAGACATAGGCCGCTACGAAGATCGTGAAAATTGCTGATTCGGCGACGATGAGCGAGATCATGCCGGTGCGTCCGCGCGAAGGAAGTTGCCAGGAATCGCCGGCTGGAATTGTTACAACGTTCGCACCCATAAATTCTCGTTCTCTCCCATCATCACTTATTCATACTTCCAATCCGGATCGTCCGGATGCTTAAGGTCCCACAGCGGCCGACGGCTGCGAACGACAGGAAGTGTCGCGAAGTCATACTCGGGCGGCGGCGAGGTCGTGGACCATTCAAGCGTCCACGCGTCCCAAGGATCATTCCCGGCGATAGTGCCTCGGAAATAGGACTGAATCATGTTGTAGACAAAAATGAGGATGCCGGCGGCCTGAAAGATCACCCCAATCGAAGAGATCATGTTCCATGTTTCCCAACCGCGACCTGCTTCGTAGGTGTAGATACGCCGCGGCATGCCGAGCAATCCCGGCACATGCATGAAATCGAACGTCAAATGAAAGCCGATCAGGAAAATCCAGAAGTGCCATTTCCCAAGCATTTCGCTCAGCATCCGTCCAGTGATTTTCGGATACCAGTAGTAAAACGCTGCGAAGATGGAAAACAGAATTCCGCCCACGATCACGTAATGAAAATGCGCGACGACGAAGTATGAGTTTGCAAGCTGCCAATCGAACGGAGCAGTCGCCAGCATGATTCCGGTTAGGCCTGCGATCAGGAATTGGAAGAGAAACCCAATGCAAAAGATCATGGGTGTTGCGAATACGATCTTTCCGCCCCACATCGTGGCCAGCCAGTTAAAAATCTTGATGCCCGTGGGTACCGCAACCACCATGGTTGTCAGAACGAAAAACGCGTTTCCATATGACGGCATTCCTACCGTAAACATGTGATGGGCCCAGACACCCAGGCTCACGAATCCGATTCCCACAGATGCAGCGACCATCGCCGGATAACCAAACATCGCTTTACGCGAAAAGACCGGGACGATCTCCGATATGAATCCGAAGCAGGGAATGATCAGGACATAAACTTCCGGATGACCAAAAATCCAGAAGAAATGAATCCATATGACCACGGAACCGCCCGCCGTCGTATCAAAAAAGTGGCCACCCATATAGCGATCGACCATCAGCATGAGCTGCGCGGCGGTCAAAGGACTGATCGTTACAAGAACCAAACTGCTCATCACCAGGCTCATCCACGCCATCAACGGCATTCGGCTCAGTGTCATTCCCCGGCACCGCATTGAAATGATTGTGGCGATGAAATTCACCGCGCCGCCGATACTGCCTACGCCGGCGATCAAGAGCGAAAGAGTCCAGTAGTCTGTGCTATGTCCTGGAGAAAAAGCAGGGGCCGTGAGAGGAGCGTAGGCAAACCACCCGACGTCAGGAGCGATGCCGCCCTGCGAAAATCCCTTTCCTGCGAAAAAACTGGCGTACAGTAGGAGGCCGCCAAAAGCAGTCATCCAGAAACTGAAAGCATTCAGTCGCGGGAATGCCATGTCTCGGGCGCCGATCATCAGGGGCACAAGGTAATTTGCAAAACCGAATAGGATCGGCATAGCAACGAAAAACACCCCTGTGGTGCCGTGCATGGTGAACAGCCGGTTAAATACCTGTGGAGAGAGAAAGGTCGAGTTGGAATGCGCCAGTTGAATACGCATAAGGATCGCTTCGATCCCCATGATCACAAGAAAAAGCAAGGCGTACACGATGTACATCAGGCCGATTTTCTTGTGATCGACTGTGGCCATCCATTCGTAGACAACCTGCAGCGGACTGCGATGAACCGTGAGCGCTATGGATTCTGACGCCATCAGAGATTTGCTTCTTCCTTTTATTCAGCGCAGCGTTTGCAAATACTGCCCAAGTTGTTCGAGTTCTGTATCCGTCAGATCCTGAGCGGGCATCAGCGATCCCGGCTTAAAAGTGCCCGGATCGCGAATCCACCGACGGAGATTCTGCGGCGTAATTTGCACGGCCCCGGAGCCAATCGTGTGTCGAGTCATCAGGTGAGTCAGATCCGGTCCCGCGACACCCCGGGCGATCGTTCCGCGTACGGTGTGGCAAGCGAAGCATGCCTTCGCAATGAAAAGTGCAGCTCCCGCCGCTACCGCAGGATCCGACACCGCCGGCTTTTGCTGATTCCGCACCCAGCTATCGAAATCCGCACGACTGTCAACGTACACGCGCTGAAGCATCTTCGCGTGCTGCGTTCCACAATATTGCGAGCATTGACCGAGAAATAGGCCGGTTTCCTGCGGATCGATCCACGTGCTGTTCGGATGATTGGGAATCAAATCGGTTTTTCCCGCAAGCCGAGGAACCCAAAAGCTGTGGTCCACATCGGCAGAGAGCAGCGCGAGAAACGTCGGAGTAGATCCATGGGAATCGCTAATCGGAACGTGCAATTCATTTGCAGTCGTAAATCCAAATTGCTGATAGCGGTATTCCCACCAAAACTGATGGGCGACCACCGTGACGTCTATTGCACCCGGCGGCCGGCGCGCGTCCTGTACACGGTGAATCACCTCCGCCGTGGCAAGGAACAGCACGACAACGATAAGCACGGGTAGCACGGTCCACGCGAGTTCCATCTGGTTGCTACCGTAAACCTGGGGCGGTTCGCTGTCGTCGCGCTTTCCCCGACGAAATTTAATCACGGCGTAGGCTAGCAACGAGAAAACTACGATGAAGATCGCTCCTTCCACTTCAAGATCGAAAATTGAAAGCCGAAAAATGGAACGAGCGGGTGTTGAATCCGGCGCAAATATATTTGTGGGACTGAGTTGGCCCGCTACAGCCGGCGCAAGCAACGACAGATGAGTAAAGAAAAACGCCATAGCGCCGGAGCAGCGTAGCGTGCATAAGATAACGCTCAGCAATGGATGCGCTCCATTAGGGCGCCATCCCCAAAGGCTGGCCATGATTTACGCGTCGCCCCAGCGTCGATCAAGTATCATTTTCAAATTCGAGAGCTATGGCTATGAGGCTTCTTCACGGGCCGACAACAAAGTATTCTTGTATCAAAAGGTCTGGTGAAACGATGTGACGCAAATCACAGTCAAACGAGAGCCGGTCGCTTTATTCGAGCAAGTGAAATGCCTGACTAAAAAGGGCACCGCGTGATGAAAAAAAGGGAGCTTGAGCCCTGTGCACGCTAGGGAGTTGAGTGTCGCCCGGCAAGTCTCGCTTCAGGTGCGACTTCACTCCTCGTCTCGACTTTTCTGTTCTCGGTGTTTTTTCCTGCGAACCCGCGCTGACGATGCCACCAGAGTGCATCGTGCGACAAGACAAGCTATACAATTAGCGGAAATGACTCGTCTCACCGCGTGAAAGTTGCGGAAGGTGAGTACGCGGCGACCAATGAAGCCGACCTTGGTGCGGTCGGTCCGTTTCCAGAACAGGTGTACGTCCTCCACGAGACCTGGACGCTCTCTCGCGAAAAAGGAAGGCTATGAGGCGGATGGAGAGCGGCGCATTGAATCTCCCAGGCCAAGCTGGTAACCAAGCTCCAGAAGCCTCCTCTATAGTGGAAGCGCCTCGCGACCAGGCCGAGAACCTTGATTGCTCCGACAGACCCGCGAGGTTCTGCAAAACAGCATGACGATTCATTCCAGGTTCTTAGGGTTGGATGGAGTTTCTTTAGGGACGCTGGGTCAGCCTGCTGAAAAGGGCTTCAGATTCCAGAAGACCGATATTGAGGGCCCCCAGGATACTGGCGTACCACAACTGACCGCGAGAACCAAGGACGCCCACCACGTATGCACTGAGCCCTGACCATTCGACGATCTGTCCGATCCCGGCGCAACGCAATCTATGTCAGCCCAAAAGCCCGAACAGGCTCGGCGCATGAGCGTTCGCCCGACCTGCCAGATTCTCCAAGCTCAGCGGGCCATTGGAGAGGTGTTCCGCGATTTCCAGCTCTGCGGCAACTCGGCAGGCCTCGAAGGTCAAGAAGTCCCTGCTGTAGGCGATGTAGCGTTCTAATAGAGTCGGCGCCGATGGCGTCGCTGCAGCAGCTTGCTCGATCGTTGGCTCGTGTTTCATAGCGTTCTCAGAAAGACCATCAGTACTTGCGGTCCTTCTCTGACAAGTTCAGCGGAACGAATGGCATCATCGCAGGAAGCGCCCGAGGGCTTGCATGTATGTGGCGACGCGAAACCAGACCGCATTGTTCGTGTAAGTCATAACGATCGGAGGGTTCACCGCCAACGTCAGAGCGATGCCCGCCAGCGTAGCACGACGTACCGTCCCGGTGGACAAGAGGTCATAGCAGACCATCACTCCGAGCAACGCGAGGCAGATGAGTAAAGCCAACAGGAAATTCCCCGCTGTGATGATAGGCCAACGCACAACAGCCGCAGGTAATAAGTTAATTGTCGCAATCAGCATCAAACGCTTATGCGCGGCGGGATTCCGGCGCAGTCGATAACCGAAATATGCCAGCAGCGAGAAGCTCACTACCCTCAAGACCTGTGTAGCGGAGAATCCGATTCTCGGGTTCCCAGGCGCAAAGTGTCTGGAGAGGTCTTCACAGGTGACGGCCAGACCGGCCAAAAAGACCAGGCACAGTAACCCGAACCCCAGAAGGCCTAGGCGGCGATGCAGGTCAATCCTGTGCGCTGCCACAAACGAGGTTTGCGTGATTAGCAACAGAATCCATGCGGAAAAGACCGCGCCATGGATCACCACGGTCAGCCCGAGCGGCGCCGCAGCGTGGGGCCCCCGGAAACGGGGAATCGGCACAAGGCCTCTCAGGTAAAACGTTTGGGTGAAACCCAAGAGTACCGCAGCGAGAATGAGCACGGCCATCGCAAAAAAGAACACATGATCGAAACGCAAATTCGGCCGAACTCGTGTGGAGCCGACAAGAGCAACTTCGGGATTGCCTCGCCCTGTTGCAGCAGTTGCCATAAGCCTCCAGCATTGAGCTGTTCCGAAATCTGCGCTGCCGTGCGGATTTTACGTCAGAAATGCAGCACTCTATTCAATGAACACGGTTCTCGGACAAGTTCCGAAACGCTTTTTCAGTGTTATTCCGCTGAGCGCGATCGGAAATCACCGAGGATTAATTCTTTCTATTCATCTCATCTTGTCGGTAAGTCTCCAAGCTGGCGCCCTCCCTGTGGTAAGCACGAC
>JASHRM010000124.1 GCA_030037315.1 Candidatus Acidiferrales bacterium | reverse complement strand
GCCCCGCAGGAATTTTATTGAGCGGGGGAGTTGATTCATCCTCGATTGCGGCGATGGCGCGAGGAAATGCCGGAAGCGGATCGAGCGCAATTGACCTGCGTGCATATACCGTGACGCATGCGTCGTTATCAGAGGGGTGCGACGGCAGCGACGCCAAGAAGGTTGGACAGTTTCTGAATATCCCAGTCCGCTTCTTCGCGGCGGATTCCCTCAAACCTTTCGAGCGATGGACGAATCCGGATTTGGCATGGCCGGAACCGATGGACGATCCGTTCTCGGCGGGGCTCATCGATCAATACCGAATGATATCGAGCGAGTGCCGCGTGGTCCTCTGTGGCGAAGGCATCGACAATCTGATGCATTTCCAAATGTGGCCCTATGCGCGTCATCTGATGCAAACGAGTCAATGGAAAGCGTTCGCGCGCGATGTTACAAGGTACGTCGGTGCCCGGGGTTCTCTGTGGCCTGGCATTCGCCGTCGCGCGAAAGTTCTGTTCGGTGATAGATCGGGCCAGCCGGTGTTCCCGGAATGGCTCGCACGCGATTTCGCGCGACGATCGCACGTGAAAGACCGCTGGCACGAATGCAATCGGTTAAGCTCGCAGACGCAGCATCCGGTCGCTCCAATCGCTCATGCATCGCTTTCGCTGCCGCAGTGGAGCCGGCTCTTTGAATTGGAAAATCCAGGCGTGACGCGCAGCCCAGTCGAGGTCCGCTACCCGTTCCTCGATTTGCGCATCGTGAATTACGTGCTGGCGATTCCGCCGTTTCCCTGGTCATTTGAGAAAACATTGTTGCGGCGCGCAATGATGGGATATCTCCCGGAAGAGATTCGCAGAAAGCCTAAAACGCCGCTTCCGGTCGATCCTCTCACTGCAGCAATGAGGCAACCTGAAGCAGCCTGGCTCTCTCGAATCGATTGGCACGAAAGCATCGAACGGTATGTCGATCGGTCGGTGCTGCCGGAATTAACGAAGGGCAAAAGCTCAGAATGGGCGGCCGCGGCGGTCCGGCCCTTGTGCCTGAACTTTTGGTTGCAGTCCTCTCAACGAGTTCGGTATAACTTTAGTGCGGAGGCTGTAAATGGGTGATAAGGCCAAAGATAAGTTGAAAAAACCCTACACGCCTCCTGTGCTCACCGTATACGGAACCGTGCGCGAGCTGACTCAGGCGGTAGGTTTTACGCGCGCACACGACGGCGGAAAGTTTCCCCGGTATCGAACGAGCGTTCATTAACCACTTGTTATATACGTATGTCGTCTTCGGTTTGAAGCTGCGCGTAAATTTTCCTCTTCCCGGTTTGGATCCAGATAAAAACGACGAGACTGGCGACGCGGATGTTGAAGTGCGTCTGCGCGACCGGCACCCGGCCGACTCTGCTGTGAATCTGAGCGAGAAGCTCGCGTTCACGAGCTCGATTACCGCTGATTCCGGCGAGCCAATGCTTCGCGTTTGGAAAATAGCGGACGATACGGTTTTTTGTCTCGATTATTTCGACGGCATGAAATTCTGGGTCGACCGCGATGGTAAATCCGTCTGGGCGGATTGGAGCGGTACGTTGACGACCGAGGATGCCGCCACCTATTTGCTCGGGCCCGTTCTGGGACTTGTGCTGCGGCTCCGCGGGTTTACGTGTCTGCATGCCAGCGCGGTCGCCGTGAAGGATTCAGCGATAGCCTTCGTTGGCGAAGAGGGTGCGGGCAAATCGACGACCGCAGCGGCGATGGCCCGGCGCGGCTACGCTGTAATCAGTGATGACATCGTTGCCCTAAAAAAGGAGCATGACGTGTATGTCGTCGTGCCCGCTTATCCCTATCTATGTCTCTGGCAAAATTCGGTCGAAGCGCTTTACGGAACGGAGAAAGAACTGCCTCGGTTCTCGGAGAATTGGGATAAGCGAATGCTTTCTCTCCGGCGAAACGCCATAAAATTCGCCGACAGCCCGCTGCCTCTTGCGGCGATATTTTTGCTCGGCGAGCGCACCGCCGATGACCATAGGGCATGCCGTGAGACGATCCCACCACAGGAGGCGTTGTTCGCATTCGTCGCAAATTCATATGCGACGAGCTTGCTCGAAATATCCGCGCGGGCGCGCGAATTTCACGTATTCGGCGAATTGGCCGGCAGCATTCCTGTCCTAAGGCTGCGACGGCACCAGGACCTTGAACATATTGACAGGATCTGCGACGAGGTCCTAAAGGGCTGGCGAGGGGTTGTCGGGGCTCATTGCACGCTTTAACGTCCGCGGGTTGCCGGAGTCGTTTTTCCTTTTCTCAGAGCTTCATTCTGAGATAACTTCTTCCGTTCGAAACACATCTTTCAAGTCGCTGGCAAGGCAAAACCAACCCCGCAAGGGTATCCCGCCTTCCAAGCAACCACTTGTGCAGTCAGGAGGCTGCTCCAAAATGAGGAAGCTCGAAGCGTCCCAAGCGGGCGCAGATTCTTGCGGAATTCGTTTTGCAATGCCGGGGGAACGCAGAAGCGCAGACACCCAACGGCAACTCAAGAAGAGATGTGTGGTGGTGATGACGCTGGCTCTGCTTGTTCTGTTCGCGATGCCCGTATTTGCTCAAGATCAGTCCACACCGGGCCAGGAACAACCGCCGACGCAGGAGGGCGCACCTCAGCCCGAAGAAAAGCCAACGCCTTCTGCAGCTCACAAGAAAGCGCCGAAGCGCCCGGATGTCACTACGAAATTCGATTTCTCCGCGGGATTTTCACACCGGACATATTATGCGCCTGCTACGGGACTCGAAGGAGCGCCAGGCAACCTCGGAATGAGCGGTTTCTATGCGACGCTCGACTACAACCGCTATCGTTACTTGGCGTATGAAGGCGAGATCTCTGCCACGCGGGGGAATGCCGGAGGCTTTGAAGGCATCAACGGCGAAACCCACATCTACTCGATGATGGTGGGCGCACGAGTCAATCCCCTAAGGCACCGCAAGTTCACGCCATTTGTTCACGGACTCATAGGCAATGGACTGTATGAAAACGTCGTGCCGAGCCTACCCGCTCCTTTTCATGGCGGCACCTTGCTCAAGGATAAGATGAGCTATGAAGGCGGCGCGGGCTTGGATTTGAATCTCTGGGAGCACTGGGGCATTCGCGTGATTGAATGGGATTATTCAAGCGCGAATTATTATTCCAATACAATGAACTACACGAATTCCATGAGCCGGCGGATTTCCTTCGGGTTCGTCTACCGGTTCGGCCGGCGCAAATAGCCAGCGCGCCCTAAATACACCGCTAGTTGCTTCTTGCTTCAAATTCACAGCAGATGAGATTCCGCTCAAATAGACGCCACGGCGGATTGTTGTTGCGCCGGAGCATCGGCTAATAGAAATTAACTTCAATGGAAATCCCTCTCGGAAACCCGCGGCACCGAGCCGTCATCCTGCTGGCGGTGATTGCGGTTGCGGCGATCGTAATTTATGAGGCGGCAATTCTTGGACTCGCGGACCGTCGCATGTCCGTCGAACAACTGCCGGACATGCGGAAGGCCGTTGCTCTTACCCCGGGCGACGGTGAAGCGTGGGATCGCCTGGGGCGGCTGCAGCAATGGGACTTCATCGACGCGAACCTGCCACAAGCGGTGGAAGATTTCCAGCGAGCAGTAAAGATTGACCCGCGGTCGGCGCATTACTGGGTGGATCTCGCCGGCGCTTACGAAGCCCAGGGCGATATCGAACGAGCCAACCAAGCATTTGAACAAGCCCAAGCCGTTTACCCGCTTTCGGGAGAAGTCGACTTCGAATACGGAAATTTCCTCTTGCGCGAGCAGCGATATTCCGAGGCTTATGAGCAGCTCCAGCGAGCGGTTCGCGCCGATCCCAAAACGCTGCCTCTGGCCATTTCCCGGACGTGGCGTTCGAGCGAGGATGTCAACGCGCTCGTCGACGACGTTTTGCCTCCTACAGCCGAGGCTTACATCGAGGCATTGAGTTTCTTCGGCTCGATCAACAACGTGGATGCCGGACTGGTCGTCTGGCGGAAATTGATTGCTCTAGACCAGACCGTGCCGCTGCGACAGGTTTTTCCTTTCATGGAAGAAATCATCCGGCAGGACCGGGCCCAGGATGCCAAGGAAATGTGGTACGAGGCGCTCGCTGCCGCGGGACTGCCCCATGATCCGCCAGCGAACCATTCCGTCATCTGGAACGGCGACTTCAGCGCCGATTTTGCCAATGGCGGGCTCGGTTGGCGCTACAGGGATATTCCCGGTGCCGCGGCCACCTTCGATTCTGAGCGGCCGCCCAGCGGCGCGCGCGCCTACCGCATCGATTTCGGTGGAGGAAATAATCCATCCGTTACGCAACCCGAACAGTTCGTTCCGGTCGAGCCGGGCCGCTCGTATCACTTCCACGCATATATCCGCACGGATCAGATCAGCACCGAGAGCGGGATGCGGTTTTCTATTAGTGATCTGAATCACGGCGGCGTAGTCAACGTGGCGACCGAGAGCTTTACCGGATCGCATGACTGGACTCGGCTGGAGGCGGACGTTACGGTGCCCGCCATCACGCATTTCTTGCTGGTGCAGATTTTTCGGAGCCCGAGCCGGCTGTTTGACAACCAATTGAGCGGCACGGTTTGGATTGCGGACATCACGCTGGTGCCTTCAGGCGACGGGACTCCAAATCCGACAGAACCGGGTGCACCATGAAAGCGCTTCGCGCCGGAATTTGTGCGGTGCTGGCGGGAAGCGTGCTGGCGTTTGGATCGGCGGACGTATGGTCTATCTCGCTGGTAGAAATTGCGAGTGCTCTACTCCTTCTACTCTGGGCATTTCTCTTCTGGCGGAACGCCGATGGCGCGGTTCAGTGGCTTCCGCTTTTTTGGCCTCTGACTGGTCTGATCGCAATCGCGCTTCTTCAGCTGATTTTTCGCGTGACAGCCTATTCATTCCTCACTCGCACCGACCTGCTGAAGGTTACAAGCTATTTCGTAATCGTTTTCTTGGCGGCCCAGGCATTTCAAACGCGCGAGAGCCTGTCGAAGCTCACTTGGTTTTTGATGTTGCTTTGCTTCGGGATTTCGCTTTTTGCGATCGCCCAGCATTTCACGTCTGACCATCAGATTTATTGGATGTCGGAATTTCAAGTGAATGCAGATCCATTCGGGCCTTACGTAAACCGCAACCATTTCGCCGGATTTATCGAGCTCACCTTGCCGACCAGCCTTGCCATGATGGCTTTTGGCGGAGTAAAGCGCGATCGGCTGGCACTCATCGGGTTGCTGGCGTTAGTTCCAATCGGCGCAATCGTTCTCTCGGGCTCACGGGGCGGCATCATCGGATTTTGCTTCGAGATAGGCATGCTGTTTTTGCTGCTGCGAACCCGACGCAGGAAAAGCAGTGGATCGCGGCTGATGGTTGCCGGCATAGCGGCTCTCATCGCGCTGGCTTTCGTGGCGTGGATCGGCGTAGGGCGGGCGGTGGAAAAATTTTCGGCGCTCAATGCCCATGAGCCTTCTGTGACCCGCCGGCTCTCGATGGCGCGCGGCGGGTTGCATATGTTCGCGGCTCATCCGGTTTGGGGCTCCGGCCTCGGGACGCTTGTGGCCGTCTACCCTCTCTATGAAACGGTTTACGACGGCAGGCTCGTTGACCACGTTCACAATGATTACGTAGAGGGGCTTGCAGAGACCGGCATCCTAGGCGGCCTTTGCGGCGTGGCTTTCTTGTGGATTCTGTTTTGCAATGCGAAGAAGAACTTCTTCGCGGAGCAAGGACACTTTTCGCGCGCGCTGCATGCCGGCGCGATTATTGCTGTGAGCGGCATGCTGCTCCACAGCTTCGTCGACTTCAACTTGCATATTCCAGCGAACGCTCTGCTGTTTCTGCTGCAGGCGCTGCTTGCGACTTCGCCGCCGCTCGCGTCTATGGCGTTGCCTCGTCCAAGAATGCGCCGGCAAGAGAACGGAGAACCGGCTTGATCCGTATCGAGTTTGACCCGCTTTGGTGCGTCGCCTAAGATAATCAAGAGCGAATAAAATGTTCGAAACACTCACCGAAAAATTACAACGCACCTTCAAGAATCTTCGCGGCCAAGGCAAGCTGACCGAGGAGCATCTGGATACAGCGCTTGGCGAGATCCGCGATGCGCTGCTTGAAGGCGACGTGAACCTCCAGGTCGCCGATGAATTCATCGCGCACGTGCGCCGGAAAGCGATCGGCTCTGAAGTGCTGCTGCAACTTTCGCCCGATCAGCAGGTGGTGAAGATCGTGCGCGACGAACTGGCCGAATTGCTCGGGCGCGAGGCGCGGCCGCAATTTTCTTCGCGTCCACCCTCGGTGTGGCTCATCTGTGGATTGCAGGGTTCCGGCAAGACGACTTCTACGGGAAAACTCGGCAAATGGCTGGGTGAGCACGGCCATCGGCCCATTGTTGTTTCGACTGATGTCTATCGACCGGCGGCGCGTGAACAGCTCGCGCAAGTTGCGAAAGCTACAGGCACTCCGATCTGGCTGGGCACGGGCACCGATAAGCCGCTCGAAATCGTGCGGGGCGCAACACGCGAGGCAAAGCTTTCGGCGTGCGATGTGATCCTGGTCGATACGGCTGGACGTCTGCACATTGATGATGAATTGATGAACGAACTCTCGATGTTGAGGAAGGAGTTGACACCGGCCGAGATCCTGTTCGTTGCGGACGCAATGATCGGGCAGGACGCCGTGAAGTCCGCAGGCGAGTTTCACAAGAGGCTCGGCGTCACGGGCGTGATCCTCACGAAAATGGATGGCGACGCGCGCGGCGGTGCGGCGCTATCGATTCGCAAAGTCACCGGCGCGCCCGTAAAGTTCGTCGGCGTCGGCGAAAAATATGACGCGCTGGAACCGTTCATTCCCGATCGCGTCGTTTCGCGGATTCTCGGCATGGGTGACGTACTCGGCCTGATCGAGAAAGCGCAAAAGACGGTCGACGAAAAGAAGGCGCGCCAACTCGAGCGCAAGCTGCGCGAAAACGATTTCACTCTGGAAGATTTTCGCGATCAGCTTCAGCAGATTCGCAAGATGGGCTCGCTCGAACAGTTGATGGGAATGCTGCCGAAGGTCGGCCCGTTCGCGAAGATCCCGAAAGACGCGCAGATCGACGAAAAGCAGCTCAAATCAACCGAGGCGATCATCAATTCGATGACTGCTGCGGAACGCGCCGATGACGACATCATCGATGGCAAGCGGCGAAAGCGCATCGCTCGCGGCAGCGGCACGAGCGTGCAGGAAGTGAATCAGGTGCTCAAACAATACGCCGACATGCGCAAGATGATGAAGCAATACGGCAGCCTGGCGAAAATGAAAATGCGCGGGATTGGAAAGTTGGGCAAGCTCGGCGGCCTTGGCTGAACCGGTAGCCGAATCGCTAAATCGCTGCCATCGAGTAGTGAGAGCAGAATCAGTTCGTGCCAATCCAAATCAACACCACGCTGAATCAGATTCGCTCGACGGCCGCAACTGGCGGAAACCGCGCCGAGCGCGCCAAGCGGCTCGCCGAGATGATTCGCAAACTGGGCGAGTACCGCTGGGTTGGAATCTACGATGTGACCGCCGACACGGTTTCGATCATCGCGTGGAGCGGTGCGGGCGCACCGGCACATTCCTCATTCTCGCCGGGCCAGGGACTCACGGGCGCAGCGATCAAACAGAGGCGAGCTGTGATCGCGGGCGATGTGGGCAATGATCCGCGATATCTGACGGCATTTGGCGATACGCAATCCGAAATTATCGTTCCCCTGCTTGCCCCGGGCGAAGAACGCGTGATTGGCACGGTCGACGTCGAAAGCGACCAGCCAAACGCATTTTCAGCAAGCGATCAGAAGATGATCGAGCAGTGTGCCCAGGCGGCGTTGCCGCTATGGCTGATTCGGTAGAGGCGGGCGGCTTCACTTTGGCCTAGCGAAACGCTGAGTCCAAGCCACATCCC
Source organism: Candidatus Acidiferrales bacterium (assembly GCA_030037315.1). GTDB lineage: Bacteria > Acidobacteriota > Terriglobia > Acidiferrales > UBA7541 > Palsa-295. The sequence continues at coordinate 3,710 of JASHRM010000124.1, read as the reverse complement.
AATAGCGCCCGAATTTTCGCCCGACCTCTCGAAAAATACCGACCGTCTCAAATTCAAAGCGCTGGTGAAGGGCCTGCGATAGGTCGTTCGGCAGCGTGTAGCCCGCAACGAACAGATGAACATCTTCATTCTTGAGCGCTTGAAACAGTTCGGCGTAAAGACGCGCGCCGATACCTTGGCCTACAGCTTCCTTCGCGCAGTAAATCGTGGTCTCCACGGTTGTTTCGTAAGCGGCTTTCGGCCTGAACCGTGTCGTGCCCGCGTATCCAATCACCAAGTGATTTCGTTCCGCGACAAGCAGCCGATAACGGCCAGCGGCAGCAAACTGATTGAACCAAGTTTCACGGCCTTCCGTGGTGTAAGGCTCGATATCAAACGTGACCGGCGTGTTTAGAACGTAATGGTTATAGATGTCTGTCAGGCGAGGCAGATCGCCGCGAACGGCAGGCCGAATCAGAAGGTTTGGCATGGAAGACGTTTCCGGGAACAGGATAGCGCGAAACGGAGAGTGGCCCCGCTTGTCCAGAAGGCGAACCGCAGCGATAGCCGAGAGATACCGATTGGTGAAAGCGAGGGCGTTCGCTATACTGACTTGATAGATCCAAGGAGGAATTCCGAGTGTTAACGATCCGCCTTGCCAGAATCGGCAAGAAGAAGCATCCATTCTACCGAGTCGTTGTGACTGAAAAGACCCGGCCGCGCAATGGCCGTTTCGTTGAGATTGTAGGGACGTACGATCCGCAGAAAAAGCCGTTTGCCGTGCAGATCGACAACGACCGCGTGCAATATTGGCTGGGAAAGGGCGCGCAGCCCACGGACACGGTTCGCAGCTTAATACGCAACCCGAAGCCTGCCTAAAGCGTCCAACTTCACAGAAAGTACATGTTCACAATCCCTGTACACGCTCAAGCGAGTTTCCCCGCCGAACGCGCCAGGCTGTGGAGAATACGCAATGAAGGAGCTCGTGGAGTCTATTGCAAAAGCCCTTGTAGATCATCCGAATGAGGTGCAAGTAAGGGCAGTCGAAGGCGAACAAGTAACGGTTCTGGAGCTGAGGGTACACCCCGAGGATCTCGGAAAAGTAATCGGGCGGCAGGGCCGCACGGCGAAGTCGATGCGCACCCTGCTAGGCGCCGCTGGAATGAAGCTGAAAAAGCGGTTCACGCTCGAAATCCTTGAATAAGTGACCAGCGAAGAAACGGCCGGCGTCACGGTGGCTCGCGTCCTGCGGCCACATGGACGGCACGGCGAAGTAGCCGCTGAAATTCTCACCGATTTTCCCCATCGCCTGAAATCGCTTTCATGCGCGGCGCTGCTCAAGAGCGGCTCCGCGCCTCGCCGCGTCGCGGTACGCTCGTGCTGGATCAGCCAGAGCCGCGGCGGCCAGGCGATCTTTCATTTCGAAGGTTCGGATTCAATTTCGGATGCGGAAAAGCTGGTTGGCTTCTACGTGCAAATCCCCTTGGCCGATCGAATGACGCTGCCTTTGGGAAGCTATTACGTCTCGGATTTAGTCGGGTGCGAAGTGCGCAACGGGGCGCGCACGGTCGGCACGGTGGCAGACGTTCAGTTCACGGGCGAGGATGTGGCGGGCACGCCGATACTCATAATTGATTCGCCGAATGGCGAAGTGCTGGTTCCTTTGGCGCAGGACATTTGCGTGCGCATCGATACAGCAGCCTCTCGCATAGATGTTGCGCTGCCCGAAGGCCTTCTCGAGTTGAACCGGAATTCCTGACCGGCGCCAAATTGACGTAGACTTGCGGCTGCAAATTTCGTTCTGCTGCGATCTAAGATTCGAAAATGCGTTTCGACCTCATCACAATTTTTCCTGGATTTTTTGCAGGACCGCTCGATTTCGGCATCGTGCGTCGGGCACGTGAGGCGCGGCTGATCGAGACGCGTGTCCACGATCTGCGCGATTTCACCCACGATCGGCATAAGACTGTCGACGATCGTCCGTTTGGCGGCGGCGAAGGCATGGTCATGAAGCCGGAACCGATTTTCGAGGCGGTGGAGTCTCTTCTGGGCAAAGAGGCAGCAGGAAACAACGTGGCGAAGACCGCCATTGTGCTGCTTTCGGCCGCGGGGAGACTGTTTCATCAGGAGACCGCGCATGAATTCGTCACAATGGAGCGAATCGTTCTTTTGTGCGGGCGTTACGAGGGCGTCGACGAGCGCGTTGCGGAACATTTAGCCACGCATGAGATTTCCGTCGGCGATTTTGTGTTGTCCGGAGGCGAACTGCCCGCAGCGATGATCCTCGATGCCGTGACGCGATTGATTCCGGGCGCGCTGGGAAATGAAGATTCGGCCGTGAATGAATCTTTCAGCATTCTCGCCGGCGTCAGAACCATGCCTCAGGGAACGATTCGCGCCAACGGCGGCGGGTATTTGCTGGATTATCCGCATTACACGCGGCCGCAGTCCTTCCGCGAATGGGATGTGCCGGAAGTGCTGATCCGCGGAAATCATGAGGAGATTCGGCGCTGGCGGCGCGAAAAGGCAATTGAGAAAACGCTGCGCAACCGTCCTGACTTAATCAATTCACGGGGATTGGATTAAGCGGCTGGTCGTTGCAGCGTGCGCAGAATCCTTTTTCGCGCAACTCCCTCCAGCACCGCGCCAGCCGCGAGAATGAATACACCGACATGAAAGTCGCCGAAAGCCAGCAGCGCCACGCTGAACAAAAGAACTGCCCTTCGAGCGAGCTTCAGGAACAGAGGTTTTCTTAATCTCGCGTCAGCCTGAGTCGCTCTCGGAATGATAAAAAAATACCAGTGCAGGCAGGACGCAAAAAGCAGACCAGCGCATACAAGCGCACCCTTTTCGAGCGGCGTGTGAAACAGATTCACGTTTCGACCGCTTTAGCGGCCGAGGAAATGTTCCAGCGTCTCGGTTTCGTGATCGGCCATCTCTAAATATTTCTGAGTGGCCTCGATGTCTTTCGCTTGCAGTGCGGACTGCGCCCTGGCGATGTCATTTTCCATGCGCTGCTGCGCGGCAACCATGTCTCCGCGAAGCCCGTAACCCGCAGCGGCCTGTTGTTTCTGCAGCGTTTCAAGGCTCGCGTTCACCGCAGCGGCGCGGCCGGTGATTTGATCGACCTGATCGCCGAGTTCTTCAAGCTTTTTCGGGTCGGGACCGGCCGGCTTTGGCGGCGGAGGCGGTGCCATCGTTTGCGGTTGCGCAGTCATGGCTTGTCCCGGCGCGGGTGCCTCGGTTTGGGTCGATTGATCCGCAGCTGGTTGCGGCGCTGCGTTGCCACTGTCGACGGGCGATTGGCCCGGCTCCAGCACATCGGCTGCTGGAGTCGCCGCAGCAGGAGCCGTTGAAGTTGCCGCAGGAGCAGATGCCGAATTGTTTCCGCCAAGCGCGTGGGTCTTCGCGTATTTCGGCACGTATAAGCCACCAAGCACGAGAACCACCAACACGATTACCGCGCCCAGTGTGATGTAGAGTCCGCGATGAGCAGGCTGCCTGGCGGCGGGCGGCGGCATGGACGCGGCTACAGCTGCCGGAACCGCCGTGTTGCCCACGGGAACTGCCGCCGGTGCTTGATACGGAGCAGGCGCGGGAGGCGGAACGACAGCGACCGTGGTTCCAAGGCTTGGTCCCACGCTCCTGATCGCCGCAGAAAAAGCGTCAGCCGTCTGGAATCGCTTTGAGGGCTCTTTTGCAATCGCCATCAAAATCAGAGAACTGATTGC
>JASHRM010000123.1 GCA_030037315.1 Candidatus Acidiferrales bacterium | reverse complement strand
TAGCCAGACTCGATCAACTGGAACCGCTCCTTCGATCTGTCGGGTCCATTCCAGAAGCTTGCGAATATTTTCGCGGGTTTTCGACTGGTACTTTTCCAGATTTTCAGGCCAGGCCATGGCTTCCAGGAAGCGAGCTTCCTCCGGGCTTTGCGGTGCTGCGTTTGCACCTGCGCGAATGCCCAACAAACGCGCGTGGCCCGTAAAATAATGTTCAAATCCCAGATCAACCTCGAAGTGGCCGCGCTCGTTCCAGAGGCCCTCTTCAAAATCCTCGCCACGGCAGATGATCTCGAGCGGCCGTGGTTCCGAAAGTGATTTGCCGGCTGCCGCGTCAAACGCGGCAAGATCCCAGAAGCAGTTCACCTCATACGAGCAATCGCTATGAAGCTGCTCCCGGGCTATGGCAGCGATACCGGACGCATCCAGTGGAGAGGCTCGAAGATCGTTTTCTAGTATTGGCTGTTCGGTGGAATCAACCGCCCGAATCGTCAAAGAAGTAAAGCCCGGCCTTGTCGAAGAAAAAGGAACGGTTTCGAGGAAGGCTCGGAAGCGCTCAGGGATTTTCTCCTCGGAAAAATCCTTACATCGCACGCTGAGATATGCATGATTCGCCATGCGCACATTATATCTTTGAGCGGGAATCGTGTGGAGTGTGGCCTTAACAGAGCCGCGTGCGGTTTTAAGTTACTTCTTCGGCGGCAGATCTTCGTCGTCTTCGGCAGCGAGATTCGTGGAGAGGCCAAGCAGCCGGTCTTTTAGCGTATCGCCCATTCCGGCGAGCACTCCAGCGACGCTTTCGCGCATGCGCTTTTCCGCGGCCTTCGCAAGAGTTTCCATCACGGTTTGCGAATGCTGGCCGAGCGTGGTGGCCGACGCCAGCAGCCACGAGTTTGAGGCGTTTTCGAGGCGCGTTTTATACTGCTCGATCGATTCTTCGGTGGATTGCTTCAGCTGTTCGATCCACTCGCGCTGTTGCTTCGCGCGGTTTTCTTCCCACGCCTCGACCAAAGGCATCAGCTGCGATTGAAGATAAAGGTGTGCTTGCTCGACGCCCTGCGTCATCTTGTCGTCGAGTTTCTTTTGGAATTCGTCGAGAGCGCCTTCGCGGTTGTATTCCATATCCGACCGCGCCTTCTCGAGCGCCTGACGCGATGCCTCTTCGAATTTGTGCAGCGAATCGAGCGTCACCCGCTGGACTCGGTTCGCGAAATCGCTGTGCGCCGAAGCCGTGGATTCGGTCAATTTGCCGCGCTCGCGATCGATAACCTCTTTCGCGGCTTCTTCCATTTCGGCCTGGCTGTGTTCCACGTAGGATCGCCGGTAATGATCCAGCTCCGATGCGACCAGGCTTGAAATCTCGGCGGCGCGGCTGCGCAGAGTGGTGGTCGATTGCTCGACTGTCTTTTCGAGTGACGATTGCATCGTCGTATGCGCTTTCTTCTGATACCAGTCGGCCGCTTTCGACAGTGCTTCGTAGGTTTCGTGCTTTGCCTCGGTATTTTTCTGCTCGAATTCTTCTTCGACCTTCGCGAGGGCGGCGCGGCACGATTGCTCGAATTCCCCCGGCAGCTTCGAGGATTCGAGCTTCAGCCGTTCCAGGGCGTCCCTGATCGCCTCTTGTGAGGCTTGCTGGGTCTGGTCGCGAACGGTTGCCTGAATTTGGGCCGTTTGCTCGGAAATATTCTGGGCATGCTGGCGAACGGCGGTTTCAGCTTTAGCGGCCTGATCGAGGGCATGCTGAACTTGATGACGGATTTTTTCCTGTAACTTGCTTGCCTGATCGCCGGCACTCGCGAGATCGTCGGATACTTTCTGTGCTTGATTCAGCCGTGCGCCAAGATTGGCGTCGAGTTCCGCAGAAAAATGCTCGATTACTTTTTGCGCGGAATTGTGCAGGGTGGGTTCGATCAGCTGGGTACGTTCCGCGATCACCTGATCCGCGCGCCGTACCACTTCCTCGTGTTGCGCGGCGAGCATTTCATCGATCCGCCGCTTGCTGAGTTCAACCGTGGCGCGGGCGGCTTCGTCGATCTCTACTTTTGCTTCTTGCGTTCGGGTCCGCTGATTTTCAGCAGCTTTGCGAGCGGCTTCCTCGACCTGGGCTTTCGCCTGCTCAACCTGGGCCCGCTGTTGCTCGAGTCCGGAACCAAGGGATTCGATCGTGGCACGCGCGCCTTCGATGGCCGCATCAAGAGATTCGCGCAAGCTTGTCTGTCGCGCCGCGAGGTCCTGATCGGCCTTTGCCAGAGTCGACTGCGTCGCCTCCGCCAGTTTTTGTCCCAGATTTTGCGAAGCGCCTTCAACGGCTGCGTTGAATTCGTCATTCCAACGCTGCTTTGCTGCTGCCGCGTCGGCTGAAGCCTGCTCAAGAGTCTGGCTTTTGACGTTCTGCGCCGTTTCTTCGAGCGTTTTTTTCCATCGATCGAGGTGCTGCTGGGCCAGTTCGGGCGAGGACAAGATGCCAAGGGACGGCGAAGCTGCCTCGCGCTGTGCGATTACGCGTTCCACCGCTTCTTCGACCGATTGCTTCAGATTAAGCGTTGTCGCCTGCTGTACGGCCTGTTGCGCCGCCTGCTCGGCTGCGTTGCTCACAGCGCTCTGAACGGCCTCGCGGACCTTGCTGTCGAGCTGTGCGGCGCTCGCATTGTTTGCCTTGCGCGCTTCCTCGATCATCGCGGCCGTGCGATCCGAAGCCTGCTGCATCACTTTCGTGGCGGCGGATTCGGAGACGCGCTCCATCGAAAGCTTGATGGCACGCTCAACGGCCTCATGAAGTTGTGCGTCGAGTTGCTGCCGGACGATCGTCATCTCGTCGTTGATGGCAGCCTGGGCTTCTTTCTTCAGGGACTTATCGAGCGCGTCTTTTGCGTCGGCAATGATTCTTGCTGCTTGGCTGGCGCTGACGACGTCAGGCGCAATCGATTGAGCCGGAGCGGGAACCACATGAATTTTATTTTCGGTCGAAAGCGGTGCAGGCGAAGAGGCGGAGCTGCTCGTCGGCACGGTCCCGGCCGCCTGAGACGGCGCCTCGGGCGCGGGTGCCGGTTGCGGAGCCTGTTCGCCGGGGAACGGAAACCAGTCCTCGGGCGGGAATGCAATCCCCCAGACGTTGCCGGCTATATCAAACTCAAGCCCGATCTGAAAAAGTTCGCGCACTGCTCGCGGCCGCTGCACCCAGACCACGCGTCCCTGCATCTGACGAGGCGGAGCGTTTGGCTCCGTACGTGGGATCTCAAGCTTTATCGTGGAATTCTTGGGGACGTAATGTTTCGATTGGTACTTGCAGCCGTGGCAATTCACCATGACGGTCGTCGTGCGTTCTTTGAAAGGCTGGCCCAGGGCGTCCACGCCGGACACACTGATGGGAATGGCCTGCACGATGCGCGTGCTTCTGCGCTTTTGCGAGGTGGCGTCGTTTGGCAGAGATTCGACCAAGGTTCCCCCGAAGGCTGAATTTCAAGGGTAGCATCGCTGCTATTTTCGATGCCACGCCGCTGCCCAATCGGTGCGAAAGGGTAACGACAATCGGAACCGATTGGCTGCCTTACCTGGATCTTCAGCCTGACCTACACGAAGGGCCTGAGTTTCGCCCATGCTGCGGAGTGCTAGTTTCAGTTAAGCTATGGTCTCTTCAATCGTCCCAGGGATGGTTGGCGTAGGTAGCACGATTTCTCGCGCATCGCATCAAACGAGCAGATGATTCCACGTTTCAGCCGCAAACTTCAAAACCGAATCATGATCGGCGTCACGTGCGTGGTGGTTCTGGGGACCATCGCTTTCGTCATCACCATGCACACGCTGGAGCCCCGGCTCCGAACTATGGCTCAGGAGCAACTGCGGGGCTACCTTCAGACCCGGTTCAAAAGCAGTGTTGATTTTTCCGATTTGCATTTGAGCCTTTATCCGACGGTACACGTCATTCTGGATGGCTTGGTCTTGCGGCATAAGGGGCGGACCGATATCCCTCCGCTGATTCAGGTTCGAAGGATCACTTTTGACGCCGATTTGCCCACGATACTGGGACATCGGCACGAGATTAAGCGTGTCCAGCTGGAAGGTTTGCAGATTCATACGCCGCCACGCGAGCCGGGCGGCCCTCCGCTGATTCACGGCACGGACACAGATCTCAGCAGCAAATATCCGATCGTGATCGACGAAATCGACGCGGATGAGGCGCTGCTCGTCCTTCTGCGCAAGCCTTCGGATCAGAGCAAGCCACCGAACGAATTTGAAATACACAAGCTGGTTATGAACAACTTCAGTTTCGACAAGCCCGCGGCGTTTCATGCGCTTCTCACCAATCCAAAGCCGGCGGGCATGATCCACTGCGATGGGCAGTTCGGCCCATGGGATACCGAAGATCCAAGCGAAACGCCCACCTCGGGGAACTTCACGTTTTACAACGCCGATCTGGGCACGCTGAAAGGCCTTCATGGAATCCTTTCGTCCGTGGGAACTTTCGGTGGGCCTCTCGACTATCTGAACGTGGAAGGTTCGACGGACACTCCGGATTTTGCGCTACGCACCAGCGGCCATCCGATGGCGTTGCATACGGATTACCAGGCGATTGTCGACGGCACGAATGGCGATACGATTCTCAAGAACGTAACAGCGCATTTCCTGCACACCACTCTGATCACCAAAGGCGAAGTGGTCGACGTATACAAGAACATCAAAGGCCGCACAATCGCGCTCGATGCCGTATCAACGAATGCGCGCGTCGAGGATCTGCTGATGCTTGCAGTAAAGTCCGATAAGCCGGTGATGACCGGAGCGGCTCAGTTACGCACAAAAATTTTAATTCCGGAAAAAGACGAGGATTTGGTGGATCGGCTCCAGTTGGATGGACGCTTCGGCCTTGGCAATGTCGAATTTACCAGCTCTTCGATCCAGGGAAAAATCGACTCGCTTAGCCGCCGCGGGCAGGGAAAACCGAAGGACTTGGACATCGCCGATCAAATGTCGAACCTGCGGGGACAGTTCACGCTAAAAAACGCTATGGTCAAATTTTCGGATTTGAATTTTGGCGTCGAGGGCGCGGACATTTCCCTCGCAGGCAGCTACAACATGGACGACGGCGCCTTGGATTTCAAAGGCAAGCTAAAGCTTCAGGCCAAGCTCTCGCAGACGGTCACAGGTTGGAAAAGCGCCGTGCTGAAACCCTTCGACGGATTTTTCAAGGGCAAAGGGCAGAACGCGGGCACGGAAATTCCGATAAAGATTACCGGTACTCGCGAGCGTCCGTCATTCGGACCTGACTTTCACGATCCGGATAACCCGAAATAAAACGCTTCGGTCTGTGTTCCAAGTATCCCTCTCCGAGCCTTCATACTGCGTTCAACCTCCATTGATGGGGCCGTCCTAGTGTGCTGCCGTCGGCCCCAATCCTTTTGTCGGGAGGAACCATGTCAAGAGAAGCAGCAGAACATCACCGCAAGGCAGCCGAGCATCACGAACACGCAGCCCGGCACCATCACGAGGCGGCGAATCATCACGAGGCAGGGTCGTACGAGGCAGCGGCTCACCATGCGCACACGGCGCATGGTCATCACCAGCACGCGGCCGAGCACGCTTCGCAGGCGGCAAAGCTTCACGCGCAGCACCACGGCCACAAGACAAAAGCTGCCGGAGCTTAAGACTTGGGAAAGGCGGCTGAATTCAACCCTCAGCCGCCATCCAAACCTAAAGATCGCGGCGCCCTTCCATTGCTTTCAGCATGGTCACTTCGTCGGCATATTCGAGGTCGGACCCAACCGGAATGCCCATGGCGATGCGCGTGACGCGGACTCCCAACGGTTTGATCAATTTTGAGAGATAAACAGAGGTCGCCTCGCCCTCTGCCGTCGGATTCGTGGCGACTATAATTTCTTCTACAGTGCCGTCTTTCAGCCGCTCGATGAGGCTTTTTATCTTTAGCTGCTCAGGACTGATGCCTTGCAGTGGCGAAAGCGCGCCGCCCAGCACGTGATACATGCCATTAAACTGCCGGGTTTTCTCGACCGCTTGAATATTGGTGGCTTCTTCGACCACGCAGATCAGGCCGTGGTTGCGCGATGGGCTCGTGCAAAAGAAACACGGGTCGGTATCCGTGATGTTGTTGCAGATCGAGCACTGCTTTACTTTTTCTTTCGCTTCGCGGATCGCATCGGAAAGCGCGAGCGCCTGATCGCGATCGGTTCGCAGCAGAAAAAACGCGAGCCGCTGCGCGGTCTTCTGGCCAATGCCGGGCAAGCGCTTCAATTCGTCGATCAAATGCGCCACAGGAGGAGCAAAATCAGGCATGCATCGCATTATTGCAGACTCCCGCCGGATTTCGCCAGCCGTGAAACGCGCGTGCGATTTGATACGTCTGAAGCCGCAGCGAGCGGATTGCTTGGCTGCACTCTCGCGGGTTACAATCGGGCGCTCTTTGAAAGTGCTCGGGGGACCGACTCTGGAGCTTCCAGAGCGGAAAGGGAGGAAAGACGGAATGCGAACGAGATTTTTGATATTGCTTTTTGCCCTGGCGATTGCGTTGCCAGTCGCTGCACAGGGTGGTGGCGGACAAGGTGGTGGAGGCGGCAGGCAAGGTGGCGGTCCGATGATGGGCCCCCCGCTGCAACTCACCAGTTCAGCATTCAACGATGTTTCACCTTATCCGGAGAAGTACTCGTGCGTTCCCGGATTTGCCGGCGGTCCTCCGGACGCCAGCAAAATGGTCTCGCCGCCGCTTTCGTGGGTCAACGCGCCTCCTGGGACAAAGAGCTTTGTGCTCTTGCTGCACGATCCGGATGCGCACGCGCGGAAGTCATTCGACGATATTACACACTGGCTGATTTTCAACATTCCAGGTGACGCTACCTCACTGCCCGAAGGCGTGAAGGCCGATTCGACGATCGGCGTGCAGGGTGCGAACGTAACTGGTCAGCCGCAGTTCTTCGGTCCCTGTGCCCCTGCGGGACCCGTGCACCACTACACGTTCGAACTTTTCGCGCTCGATACGATGCTCGATTTGCAGAAGGGCGCGAGCCGTGACGACGTGCAGAAGGCGATGGACGGTCACGTTCTTACCGGCACCGTGCTGATTGGCTTGTTCCACAGGACCGGTGGAGGAGCACCACCGCCGCGTCCACCGCAGTAGTCGGTCACGTATTTCCTGACTTAGAGAAGGCGGAGCGCAAATGCTCCGCCTTTTTTATCGTGCGGTGTTCTAGAGCCGCGCGATCATGCGCCAAATTTTATCTGTGCGAGAACCAACGGAACTACAGGAGAGATGCGAACTAGAAAAGACCGGGGATTTTCATGCCCATGATGCCGGGCATGTTGCCTGTGAGGTCTTTCATCTGCTTGGAAAGCTCTTCATCCACGCGCCGGTTCGCCTCATTCACCGCGGCGAGAAACAACTCCTGCAACATTTCCTGATCTTTGCTCTTGAAGATTTCGGGCTCAATGCGCACTTCCGTCAGCTGCTTTTGCCCGTTCATCTTCACGGCAACCATGCCGCCGCCGGCGCTCGCTTCGACGCTCAGTTCGCCAATGCGCTTTTCGAGCGTCTCTTGTACCTGCCGGAACTGCGCGAGCATTTGTTGTAGAGCTTTTACTTCCATCTTTATTCCTCGCCCGGGCGCTTAACTCGGGAAATCTGTCCCCCGAATTTTTCAAGCATCGCCCTAACGATTGGATCCTCTTCGAACCGAGCTCGCAACTCCGAACCCTTCGGCGCAGCTCCCCGAATTGTTTCCAGTTTAACACATACGCGCAGAGGCTGTCCGATCACTTGCTGCACCGCTGTGCGCAAACGCTCCATCGCTTCAGGAGGCAGCATGCTTGCAAGCGCGCGATTTTCCGTCGCAAAAAAAAGCCGGAACTCGTTCGATTCGATTTCGTAGCGCGTAACCTGCTCGAGAAACGATGAGAGCAATTTCGAGCCGCCGAGCGCGGCCTTGATTGCATCGAGTTGCGCGGACACGAGTCCGCTGTTCGCGGATTCCGCTGCGCGCGCGACGACTCGCGGAGCCGAGGCGGGAATCGGAGCAAACGATTCATTGCGCGAAACCGGCGGCGGTTTCAAACCCGGCGCCGGTTTCGCTGGACTTGGGGAGTTTGATGTTGCAATCGCTGATGTGACTGAAGCAACAGTGCTTCCCACAGACGGCGCTGACGCGGCTGCAGCGCTGGCGTGCTGGGGTGCGGCCGAAGATGCCTGCGCCGCACGCATGTTGGTCGATCCCGAACCGCTGCGCTCGCCGCGAAGCTCGCCAAGGACTTCTTCAAGAGGCGCCAGCCGCTGCGCGTTGATCAGCTTCAACAATCCGAGCTCAAGGTGCAAACGAGGATCAGGCGCGCGTCGCAAATCGCGATCCGTCTCCACGAGAATGTGGAAGAATCGCGTCAGATCCTCTTCGCTGAACCGCGCGGCCTGTTCCGCGAGGCGCGGACGCTCTTCATCGGGAGCCGCGATCAACTTCGAGTCCGAGCCGCATACGCGCGTTACCAGCAGATTACGAACGTGGCGAATCGCCTCGCGGCAGAAATGCTGCAGATTTTGGCCGTCTGCAATGAGGCGATGTACGAGGGCAAACGCACGTTCAGCGGATTGGGCCGCAATTGCGCCGATCAGTTCATCAAGAATGCTTTCGGCGACGACTCCAAGAAGTTCACGCACCTGCGCATCAGAGATCGAATCGCCGGCGTAAGCGATCGCTTGTTCCAGCAGCGAGAGACCATCGCGCAAACTGCCTTCCGCCGCTCGCGCCAGAACGGCTACCGCGCTGGAATCAATTTTGAGATTTTCCGCTTTCGCGATTCGCGCGATTTGAGCCGAAATTTCCTGAAACGTGAGCGACCGGAACTGGAAGAGCTGCGCTCGCGATTTAATTGTGTCGACGAGATCCTCAGGTTGAGTGGTCGCCAATATGAAAACGACGCGATCCGGCGGCTCCTCGAGGGTTTTCAACAGTGCGTTCGCTGCCTCGCCGGTCAATTGATGCGCTTCATCGAGTATCACCACCTTGTATCGCGCCGCAGCCGGAGCGTAGCGCACCATCTCGCGCAATTCGCGAATCTGATCGATGCCGCGATTGGAAGCAGCGTCAATTTCGAGCACGTCAAGCGATGTTCCGTTCGTAATTTCCTGGCAGGATGCGCACGAGTTATCCGGATGCGCAGTAGTTCCTTTCACGCAATTCAGGGCCTTCGCCAAAATCCTAGCCGCAGTCGTTTTTCCCACGCCCCGGACGCCCGAAAAGATGTATGCGTGCGCCACGCGGTTTGATTCGATGGCGTTCGCGAGCGTGCGCGTCACGTGTTCCTGCCCGATGATCTCGTCGAACGTTTGCGGCCGGTACTTTCGCGCGATGACTTTATAGCTCATTGAGATCTGGGGTTAGGAACTTCGGGTACTCCGCGGCACACGAAGCTGACCCGTTACCGTTGCTCCCTTCCGGGCCTGGCGGGGTTCGCGGGGAATCGTTGCACAGAGCCCGAAGTTCCACCGAATGCAGTCGCGGGCAAAAAAGTTTCTGCTGCGTGACCGCTCCGCGAGTCTAGCACACGCATTGGCACCGCGAAAGTTGACGACAGGAGGACCTCTTTGAAACTACTGTCCCAATTCGGCACTCTAAAATCGCGCGGCGCGCTGCGATTTCACTGGCGTCGCCTCGATTACCTGCGATCACTTCGTTTTTTCGCACGACCGTAAATCTCATTTTTCTGCAGGTTTATAAGTGCGCTCGAAATTATCGTCGCGACGACGGCGATTATTTCGGGCGCCGGGCTTACATGTCCGACGTGGCGCGTCTCGGGCCCAAATGCTCGGCATCGGTCGCGCGAGTCTTTATCGCTTTCTTAAGCGTTGCGGCGGTGAAGCTGCGAGTGGAAACGGCAAAAGCTAGCGAGACGGTCGCGCACAATCCATGGATTCGGATCAATACTTGGCGGTGCAACGAAACGTCGCCACGCAGCCCGACTCCCGCACCGTGGCAGGGAATGGCGCGGAATCGGGCGATGGCGTCTGAGCTTGCTGATCGAGTGCTGCTTTAGTGTCCCGTTGTTACGTAGGACGCGTTATGGAGCAGCGAATCGGGCAATGAAAGCGGCGTGTCGAGACGAACCAGCAAATTCGTCTGCGCCGGTAGCTCCACGTCTTTCCCCTTCTTCGCGACTACATACACGGTTCCGCCAACCAATCCAATCACGGTACCGCGAAGGACGTGGCTGAAGATCAGCCCCACCGTTGAGCCGCCCGCGGTTCCGATCGCCACGTCTTCCACATCTGCCTTCACGCCGCGATTTTCCTCGACCACTTCGCCTTCAACGGTCTTCAAATCCTTGCGGGGCTTCGTGGAGTCCAGTTCGCCGCTGTAAATCGAAAGGATGCTCAGTTTCGCCGGGAAAATGCGGCTCTCGACTTCCACGGACGTGAACGTCAGGCTCATCGACGCTCCGCCGCGAAACATCGAGAAAAATTTCGGTCGATCGACCGAATGAACGACGCCGTGAACCTTCGACCCGGCGGGCAACAGCAGTTGATTGCCCGAGAAAACGGGCTCGGCCACGATCGCCGTGAATGGATCGCCGTCGTGTGCCACAGCCGTGCTGACGCCGTTCTCGAGCGTCAGGCGAACTTGCGTGCCCGGGATCATTTGTGTGCCTTGCGCTGATACTGTGGGGACTAAAACCAGAAACAGTGCCAGCGTTGCCGCCGCACTGATTACGATGCTGCGCTTCATGGAACCTCCCTGCCGCGCGAACGCGATGGTCCGCGAGTTGTTACGCCCCGAGCGAATGAAATTTGGATTTTCGCCACGGGTGAAATCCGGTTCGAGCCCGCAGGAATGCAGGCATTCTCCGGAGTCCCGTTTCGTGGGACCCTGCCGCCGGCGCAGCGGAGCGGGTGCGGAGGTTGCACCCTGCGGCATACGATACATCACGTTAGGTTTAGGGTTGTCCGGCAAATTCGCATCAATGTTCGCAGTTCGTTAACCAGCGATTCGTGTAATAAAAGGGAAGGGGACCCTGTATAGGTTTCGATCGCGTGCGTCGCAATTTAGCGGCGAATTCGGCTAGGCCCGCGTGGCTCTTGGGTCAAAAACGGCACTCCTAGTTCGCTAGTTCGCCAACACCCAAGGGTTGGCAAACTAGCGAGCTGCCCGACTTGGCGGTTTTGACGTTCAAATCTACCGTCGCGAGAAGCAGCGTCCCAACTCCCCGTCGTTGACGCTTTCGCGTCGCGACTCTCAAACGTGTGGATAACGCCTACAGCATTTCTTGTACGCTTCCAGCGTGCCCCAAAGAAAAAAAGCCTGGCTGAAGGTTGTGGGCCTTACTTTGTTGCCTGTGGCCTCTATTTTTCCCGTGGTTGCTTCGGCTCGCTTCGGTCCGCGCGGACCGGCCTTCATTTGGCCGGTTGTCTTCTTTGTCCCGCTGGCGATGTGGATGCAGACGCACGCCCTGTCGCTACTGCTGAAACTCTACAGGCACCGGCGCGATCCGGGTTTGCTGGCGATTCTTCCGTTAGGTGTTGTTTCCGTTTTCACCTATACGCTCAGCGGCACGATTTTCATCCTGTCGCTGCCTTCAATCATTTCCAAACTGACTTAAACCGCTCCGCAATTTCCGCTACAGAATATTCACGGCCCGGGCGAAGAGCAGCGCGATAATCATCAAGGAAATCAACGATTGAAGCATCGTGGCAAGTTTTGCTGGGCGAGACAGAACCGCCGTATCGGTTGGTGAAAACGCCGTACTCGTATTGAAGGCCAGAAACAGATAATCGACAAAGTTCGGCACCCAGGAAGAATCCGCTTTTTCCCGTCCCATCATTTGCGGAAACAAAAACGAGCCCTTGGCCATGCCGTCGGGAAGCTCGCGCCGTATCGGTCCGCCCGCATCAAGCTTCCAATACCAGAGCGCGAAGATGAGGATATTGGTCACCCAAAGTGATGCTGCCGATCGCAGCAAAACTTGCGGTGTTTCCGAATGGCTTGGAATGCCCGCAACCAGGTGAACCAGGGACGCAATCATCGCGATGGTGATAATGCCGCTGGCGATGAAGGTCAGCGGGCGCGTCACGTGATGGTCGTTGCGCCGCGCGGAGATCATCATCGGAATGAGCAATAGGATGACGATCGCGAGCAAGAGCCAGCCTGGGCCAACAGAGAGCGGTGCCGGCAACGCCCAATACACTCCGGCAGCCGCCAGCATGGCCACGAACGCCGGCCAAATAGGCTCACGAAGCGCTTGTCGTTTCATTCGCTAAAATCGAGAAACCTGCGAGGAAGTTGGCTCGGGGGCTTGGACTCGAACCAAGATTCTAGGCTCCAAAGGCCCATGTGCTACCAATTGCACCACCCCCGAATTTTTTTGCGGCAGACGAGCTGAATAACTTTATCACGCCCGCAACTATTTTTAGAAAGTCCGAAGGAGGCGGCTAATGGATTCGTCGGGCTGCGTTTGCCTGCGTTGTTATCAATTTGCTAGGCTTGGATGCTTCCAAACGGAGAGGTGTCCGAGCGGTTTAAGGAGCACGCTTGGAAAGCGTGTGTAGGGGAAACTCTACCGTGGGTTCGAATCCCACCCTCTCCGCCATTCTTGTACGGTCCTTCCTAAAGCTCTTCCCGAAGAAATCCTCGAAATCGCCCGCCGCGCAGTATTAGGCGAAGAGAGGACCCGGCACCATGGCCATTTCCAAGTACACGCTCTACAAGTATGTGAAGGTCGGCGGCACCTGGCGCTACTGCAAAGCCGCCTACCACGACAACGGCAAGATCAAGCTGGACGTTGTTTTTGTGAATGTAAAACAAGGACTGAACACTCCTCGGCGGCGATGAATGGTTCTGGCGGAAGGCTAGGGGCGGCGTCGCCATCGCAACCTGCCGACGGCCTTGAGTTTGCCGACGCCGAGGGCGCCCCGTTCATTGCGGGTCTACAGTTGCCAGGGGGAGCGTTTGAACGTTGTTCAGCGAATTGCGGCTGGCTGGCATGCTGGAGCTTACGACTGCGAGGCGGCAAGCGTCATTTCTTCAACCCCGCCTGCCAGTTCAGCACCACGGTGAACGAAGCCTGCGCTTGACCGCCTTGCTCTGCTGGCGCGAGAAAAAGAAACCGCTTGCCGTCGACCGTGTAGTGCCCCGGGGGAACGCCGCTACTTTGGGGGAGCGGCGCCTGAAACAAAGTCTTGGCGGTTCCTGCCTGAAAACTG
>JASHRM010000122.1 GCA_030037315.1 Candidatus Acidiferrales bacterium | reverse complement strand
TCGCGGCAAGCCGCGCAGCGTCGCTCAGCACCAGGCACGTATCGATCAGCACGGCGTCGCGCTTGCCGCAAATCAATACGGCATTATTCGCCAGCGCGAAATCCTGCCCGGTGAAGACCTCAAAAGTGAGGGCGCCCTCGGCAGTGCTGCGTTCAGTCATTCGTGTGGGAGGATACGGGATGTACCGAAGAAAACTTCAATTCGCCGCTGGAGCCGAAGCCTTTTCCGCTTTCGCCGGCGCTTCTTCCACTGGCAACACGCTGATGAACCGGCCGCGTCCGCCCCGATCTTCGAATCGGACCACGCCCTCAACCAGCGCGAAGAGGGAATCGTCCTTCGCGCGCGCCACATTCTTGCCAGCCTTGTAACGCGTGCCGCGCTGCCGGATCAAAATGCTGCCACCGCTCACAAGCTGCCCGCCGAAGCGCTTCACACCAAGCCTCTGCCCGTGCGAATCGCGCCCGTTTGTAGATGAACCGCCGCCCTTCTTATGTGCCATGGGAACCTCAAGAAGCTGCCGCTCGCGGCAGTCTTACGAAAGTTGAATGTCCACTTCGACGGCCGTCAGCCCCTGCCTGTGGCCGCGTTGAATTTTGTATTGTCCGCCAGTCTTGAATTTCAACACCTTGAGCTTCGGTCCGCGGACGTGCCGCACGATTTTGCCCGTCACTTTCGCTTTGCCGGCCTGCTCGCCGCCGAGAAACTTTTTGTCGTCCGTGCGCACCGCCACGATATCGTCAAACGTCACTTTGCCGCCGACCTTGCCCTCAAGTCGCTCGATTTCAATGGTTTCGCCGGGTGCCACTCGATACTGCTTGCCGCCACTGCGAATTACCGCGTACATGCTTCCTCCACCTGTTCTGTGAATCCCAAATTATATCGGCTCTCCCGCGTTCCCGTCAACGAAAGGCCTCTCCGTTCTTTGCCATGGTGCTGACTTTCGTAGCGGCCGCGTTCAGCGATTTGGGCGTCCGGCGCGGCCCTCCAGGCCGCCGCCGGGAAGGCGGGCATTAGCCCCTCCGATGCGCCAAAACCCTTACAAATAGCAATATTGCATGCGCAGTTCTGTTTCGGAGAGATGCGCGAGGGGTTCTGCGCCTCGATATCCGGCGGGAGGACGGTAGGGAACCGCCTTACCGGTGCGGTCCACATACAGCTGATCCATGTGAAACGCGACGACCGGCCGCCGCTCGAACGGCACATCCGCCGTGTGCCCGAGCAACTTTGCAGCAGGAATCGACGCCGCCGCGCACGCAGCCGTCAGCAGCCCCAAAAAGTTTCGCCGCGTAACAAAATTCACGCCGCTTTCAAATTTGGTCGTCTCTCTCATGGCATTGGCATCCATCACGCGAAGGGCAGCTCGCTCTCGTCCACCCATCGCCCGTGCACCTGGGCCGTCGCGCGAAACGGCAGAATCACCCGCGCTACGTCGCCGTCCTCGAGATGCTGCGCATCCGCAATGATCAGCTCGGACCGCATCTCCGCATAATTCGACGCCACACCCATCACGTAGCCGTCGCCCTCCGCGCCATTCTTCCGTGGCACGAAGCAAACTTCCTGCAAGCTGTGCGTCGGCCCGGCAAAATAGGAATTCATCTTGCCGGTCGCAAGGTCGAACCGCCCGTAGCAATTGTTGACGCGCCCGCCGAGGCTGCCGGCCTTCCACTGCTCGAACGGCCGCTGCGTGTCCCCATACGCAGTGAACGCATAGCGGTACGGCTGCGTGAGATACCGGTCGTCGACGCGCCCCAGGTCGCTCACGTTCCTCTCGAAGATTTTGTCTTCCGTGTACCCATCGTCCTTCGAATTCAAATCGAACGTCTGCCGCCGGATGTACGCGCGTGCTTTCGTCGGATCCCAAGCCGACCCATCGATCGGCGGGAAAAACGGAAACGGATTTGAATCGTAAATCGGGGCTTCGAAAATCACTTTGTTCCCTTCGTCGCGCGCATTCAGCGTATGGACCGTTGCGCGCGAGGGCCCTTTGAACCACCGAATGTCTTTCGCCTCGCCGTCGCGCGGCACAATCGCCACCATTGCCGGCTTTGTGTCGTCCCAGCCCCAGTGGACTTTGCCTTCTTTCAGCCGCTCCATGCTCGAGACGAACCCAAAAATCGGAATGATCACGTACTTCTGCGTGATGGCGATGTCGTGCACCATCGAAACGTAGGGCACTTTGAACCGCAGCTCGCGCGCCACCTCGCCGTTTTTCTTGATCGTGTACAAAAACACGTCCTTCGTCTCGAGCCCTTCCGCCTCATAGCCGTAGCAGATCATTTCGCCGGTCGTGGGATCGACTTTCGGATGCGCGGTAAACGTCAGGCTCCTGTACTTTCCGTGAAAGTTGTAAGGGCCGATCGTCTCGAGCGTGTTGCAGTCGATCTCGTAGGGCAGACTGTCTTCTTTTAGCGTGAAGAGCTTTCCGGCAAACGCAAGCGGCGTCGTGTTCTGCACCGAGCGATCGAGGCCGTGCACGCTCGGGTCGTCCGTGAACGGATTCCGGTACTTTCCGAAAAGCTGCTTCTTCGCCGCAAGGTCCGCTTTGAAACGCGGCGTCTTCACCCAGCGCCCTTTGTAATTCACCACGCCATTTTTGAAGCGAAACGTATTGATGTACCCGTCCATGCTGAACGGAGAATCGTCGTCGAACTTCGGCGGATAGAGCCAGTCGCCGCCCAGCCTGACGAACGCGCCATTCAGGTCCGCAGGCACTTTCCCGATCACTTCGCAGTCGTAGACGTCCGCCTCAAACCGCGTCGGCGCGAAAAATCCCTTCATCGTGTCCATCTTTGAAAAATCAACCATGGCTCATCTCCATCTTCTGTTGCTTTATGCAGTTTTCTTTTTTTTTGACATCGGGATCAAGCGATCCTGCGAGCTCGGCAACGGAAGCCACATCCCGCATGACTTCTCGTTCTCTCTCATCATCCACTTGATCCCTGGAAAACAACATAGCCGTCGCTTTCCAGTGGCAAGCATGTCGCACGCTTTGTCGATCCGGCGCTGGCGCGTTTCCGGTTGCTTGGCTGTTAGTATCGAGAAAACCCAGTCGCGGCGCGCCAGCGGCGTAACGTCTTCCCATCCTGCCTGCGCCCGCGGAGCGGCCGAAAGCGCTTTGCGCAAATCCGCTGGCACCCTCATCTCCGGTTCCTCGCCCGCCCGTGCAATCTCGACCGCCACTGCATCCGCATCCGTTCCGGCACCATCCCGCATGGTTTTGTTGACCCTGAGCGAGTGACTTCCTTTGCCGTCTGGTTCAAGCGCGGCTCGGAAAGGGAACCCGTTGATCGTTCCCTCGACCATTGTCATGCCTCGTGACGGAAGCTTCGCACTCGCGTTCTTAGAAAGAGTTAGCGTCCACGTTCGGTTCGCCCCGGCTGCTCCGGCTGGAACCAGCTTGGCGCTGAAGCAAATCGTCGGCTCGCTGTCTCGCAGTTGTCCCACTTTCATTCCCTAAAACCCGCTCCTAGAGAGCGTAGCGTTGGCCGCGACGTTACCTGCCCCGTGAGCAGCCACAAGCGAACCTGCTGCCCTAATCAACACAAAGTTAAAATCATCGTCATTCTGAGCGAGTGGCCCGACGGTCTTTCTCGCGGCGTTAGCCGCGTCGGGCCGCGCAGTCGAAGAATCTCTCTTCGATCAACAATCCCTTCTGCCGCGCACTCACTATCGGTACTTCACCCACGGCGACGGCATGTAATACGGCACCGTAATGAAATCCGCCTCCGCGTGCCGGATCTTCCCGTCCACAATCTTAAACGTCTCCAAGAAACAGAACGAATGGGGCGACTTTAGCGGCGATTGATGCGTCACGCCATCTGTCGTCGTATATGTATCGAGCCGGCCTTCATGGTCGATGAATCCCGCCGCGAGCACTAATCCTTTTTCTTCATCCACCAGCGGGAAGCGCCGGTCGCGCAACCGGTCGTCCCAGCGATAATTCCCCAGCTTGAATCCCGCCTCGCACGAAATCTTCCCATACGCCGAAATCGCCGAACTCGGATTCGCGTCCGGATGCGGATCGTTCGCCGTCCACACGCCGTTCTCGCGCCGGCTGCAATCGTCGGTAAATTGCGTGAAAATCCGCCCGTCATTCAGTTCCAGCGTGTTGAAGTACCCGTCCGCCAGCGCGATCATTCTTTCTCGCGGACGCCTCTGCTCCGCTGGCACATCCGCCAGCAGAATCGGCAGCGGCTTCAGCGTCGCGGGATCGCCAAACGGGCCGGGCCCGTATCCCTTGCGATCGACAATCGTTTCAACTTCCGCGATTTTCCGATCCTCGATTTTCAGCCGCAGCGCGAAAAACGATTGCGTTCCGCGCTCATCGACGACCCCGTACC
>JASHRM010000121.1 GCA_030037315.1 Candidatus Acidiferrales bacterium | reverse complement strand
AGTCGTAGATTCCTCGCACAAACCATTTCTGCTGCATGGAATCGAAATAGAACCGGTAGAGCCCGTGCTGCGGCTGCGTGGCTGCATCCTTTTCCAAGTAGAAGTCGGTTGGACGAAAGCGGATTTCGAGATCCCACTCATCCTGATGCCATGCATCTTCGCGCCACCAATCTCCAGAACTGCGCCAAGGGCCGGATGCCATAATCACTTCTCCACGCAATCCTCGAATCAACACTTTCGCAGGGCTGCCGTTTTGCAATTTGACGCTCACCGGCAATGGCGGCCGGAACATGCGAAATCCGAAAGCCGGTTTATTCGTTCCTGATTTCACTTCGACTGACTGGCCATTCGCCTTTGCAAGTATCTTCTTTCGATGAAAGGATTTCGGTTCGTCGCGCGAAGGGATGTATCGATTCATGCAAAATGCATCCGGACGGTGTGTATCCATCAGTTGCGGCGATCCAATGTTGGATTCGCCCACAAGATTCGCCAGCCGAGCGATCGTCAACTCTAATTTTTCAACGTCGGGAGATGACGACAGAAATAGCCCTTTTTGAATCGCGCGAGGTTTAGCGGGCTCGACATCTAGATGGATTTTTTTTATGGGCGCTTTTGGTGGATCACTTTGCAATTTCAATCGAAGCAAATTTAAAAGCAGCTTCGAGCTTCGAGTAGGCACAGGCAGCGTTATCGTTCTTTCAAAATTCTGTAGCTGATTTTGCAGAGATGGCTTCTTACGAATTTGAATATCTTCCCTGCCAGCAGGATCGAGCGAAAACCGCACTCGGATGATCTGAATCGCCAGCGAGCGCGCCGTTAATCGAGCGCAG
This sequence comes from Candidatus Acidiferrales bacterium, assembly GCA_030037315.1. Taxonomy (GTDB): domain Bacteria; phylum Acidobacteriota; class Terriglobia; order Acidiferrales; family UBA7541; genus Palsa-295. The sequence goes on along the minus strand of JASHRM010000121.1, from coordinate 5,874 downwards.
AGCTGGTCAAGCAATCTCCCTAGCAAAAATGACAAGGGTTCCAGCTCTTCAACGGGATCCTCCAGTTCCATCTCTTCCTCAAAACAGGTTCCCGGTTCAGCCAGAATCATCGAGCGCACGCTGGCGCCTCTGGCCAATTCGTGCAATCGGACGCCTTCTTGTCCCAAGCGTTCGGAAAGCTGAAGAACCGGCAAAAACGCAAGCGCTTCGCATGTGCGCACTCCCCAAAGTTCCAGTGTTTCCGATATTTCAGGAGGGGGATCAAACACGCGAATCGGCAATTTGCTAAGACACTGCGATTCTTCGCCTTGAGGGATCAACGTGATTTCAGAAAATCCGCGCGCAGCATGAATTGCAACTTCTATGTTAAAGGAAACAGCGATGTGTGCCGTCAGGCTAAGCGCAGCAATGCGTTGAAGCAGTTGATTTGCGATATTTTTGTGAGCGCCAAATAAAGAAAAAAGCCCCGCCAGGTCGACGACAATCGTATCCAGCGCCGTATCTTCCAACCGCGGAGAAATAGACCAGCCAAGATCTAGCAGAGCAGCATGCGCGGATTTTTCATGTGCTTCGGAGCGAAGACGAATTCGGATCGATTCGAATTGCTCCGCAGCTGTGCGGGTCATTCCAAGTTCTATGCCCGCATCGAGCGCTTGCCGATTGGCAGCGACTACCTTCCACGTGGGCGCAGCGCCATCCACAAGCGCGATGGGAGCGCCATGCAAAGCGGGCTCCATGCGAATGGCTGCTTGCACTGAGAAATTGGGGATATGAATTGCTGCAAATGCCATAACGATCTTGCTCTCGAAATAAATAGCGTTTCGGTGAAACTTTTCATTTATGAATCGGGTTTCGTCCTTGATTCAGCAGTTCAAATCCCTCGAAGAGCGCGTCTGATTTTTGTTTCAAAAGTTGTGGCAGGATTCGCATGAGAATGATCTTCAAAATGAATTACGTTGGAAGCGAATACGCGCGATGGAATCTCTGTTACAGGCTTTACGCGCGAGTGCAGAATTTCGGCGTGAACTTGAAGGCCGTCCACCAGGTGGACGACGGAATGCGAGTTGCCATTTCTTGACGTCGTTTCCCACGAAGCCGAATGAATGCCAAGTTTCAAAACGAGCGAAGCGCATGTTTTGGCGCTCGATTCTTGATCGAGTAGCAGAAAAATCGTGGAGGTATCTTCGATGGTCCGTCGAAAACGAAACCACGCATTCAGAGGAATGCTACGCGCGATTTTTATCGGAATATCGCTTAGGTCTAGCGCGATCAGCCCGAACCCACCAGCCTGCAAAAGCAAATCCGCGGCCCGCAAAGATTGATCGGCATTCCGGCAACGAACCCAAAGAAGGTTCCTCAGCTTCACTCCAGCAATTTCCGCGGAGTAAGGATCAAAAGCGTCTTGCGCATCGATTAGAGCGCATGCCTCTGATTCTTGTGTTCGAGCCGCCAGCGCCGCCAGCAACACGCTCGTATGCCCGGAACAGGGAGGCCCGCAAATTTCCGTCAGCCCGCCGCGCGGCAAGCCTCCCGCAATTGCATCGATTTCCGGAATCCCGATTGAAACGGTTTCCGCAAGCTTGCGGTCCCGGTAAATGAACGGTGCTACGACGCGTCCGGCAAGCTTGGATTGAAGTTCTGAGCGTAAGTAAACAGTTTTCATTTTCGCTTTTTGTTCGCCTTAAGCGAATGGTCGCTCATTGAGGGCTGTATGTCAAGATTCGGACGATGACCTTGTGAAAGGCCCTTTCGTCCAACAAACATGGGGAACCTATTCGACCAAAAAGATCTCGAAGATCCGGCGCAGAGCAAAATCCCAAAGACCCCTACCCTTGAGGGCCTCAAGAAAATTTCACAAAACTGCAAAGCTTGTGATTTATGGAAGCGCGGCACGCAAACCGTTTTCGGCGAAGGCGCACCACATTCCGAGGTGATGTTTGTGGGGGAAGTTCCGGGCGATCAGGAAGATTTGGCTGGAAAACCTTTCGTCGGTCCCGCAGGACAATTGCTCAATAAAGCACTCGAAGAGGCCGGCATCGATCGCTGCAAAACTTACGTGACAAACGCCGTGAAACATTTCAATTGGGAGCCGCGCGGCAAACGGCGCATCCACAAAAAACCGAGCAATGCCGAAATCGCCGCGTGCCGCCCGTGGCTTGACGCCGAAATCGACAGACTTAAACCCCGCGTCATTGTTTGCCTGGGTGCTACCGCTTCTCAAGCATTGTTAGGAAAAGAATTTCGAGTCACGCAGCATCGCGGCGAATTCATTGATTCGAAGCTTGCGCCATTTGTAGCGGCGACAGTGCACCCCTCCTCGATTTTGCGTGCGCCGGATGACAATGCGCGTGCGCAAGAAATGCAGCGCTTCATCGCGGACTTAAAAAAGATCGCAAAAGTAATTCGCTACTTACACCTTCATTGGCCAGATTGACCTCAAGAGTGGACTATGGGCGTGGCAGTCCTAAACGCACCCGCGCCGAATGTTCCGTTTCTTGCCTTTGGTCGTCCTGCTCACAAATTGCGCCGCCATGCCGACCAGGTCTCGGAGCGCGTCTCTATGAATACGAGACAGCCGCACCAGCACACTCGGATAGTTCACGTAATGATCCGTCACATAGTAGACGGCGGGATCTTCTGCGATCAGCTTCGCACGTTCATCGATTCCGATTTTGACCACCAAGGAATCGGGTTCTGCCGACTTGTGACGTGCCGGACACGCTAGCAGCTTCCCGTGAATTTTTAGTGACGATGCACCGCGGCCCGTGCTTCCGCTTTCCTCAATGCCAGGCAGCGCTCTGGCAATCTCGCAGACATCATCGAAGCTCAAGGATTTTTTCGGCATTAGAATCCCGCAAACTGTCTTGATAAAATATCATATTAGATATATTCTAAACTGGTTGTGGATATAGAAGCGATCAGACTTTCGTTGGAAGAGAGTGGGTTGCGGTGCACGCCGCAGCGCTACGCGGTCATGGCATTTTTGATGGAACACAATAGCCATCCAACTGCCGCAGAGATCTTCGAAGCCGTAAACCGTGTTGACCCGCGTTCTTCAAGAGCTACAACTTATAACAACCTTCGAGATTTGGTGCAGGCGGGTTTAGTGCGTGAAGTGGCCATGGAAGGTCGCGCGGCGCGGTATGACGCGAAAGGCATGCGGCATCACCATTTCATCTGCGATCGATGCGGCAATGTTGAAGACATTGATTGGTACGACGTGCCCAAGCCCGCATCTCGGTCGCTGGGCAAGAGAGTTCTTCGCGAATGCGAAGTTAATTTTCGGGGGCTTTGCACCAAGTGTGCCGCGCGGCGCGTTGCTCGCTAGCCGTTGCATTGTTTGCTGAAGTGACCGCGAGAATTTTCGGTTCATTCCAAGGAGCATAAGAGATGGAGAAAGAACTCAAAGCAACATCGGCGTCCGTTTCCGGCAGTTCAACCGAAGCGAAATGTCCCGTCGCTCACGGAGCACGCGGACGTGGTAATCGTGACTGGTGGCCCAGCCAGCTGAATCTTCACATTCTCAATCAACACGCGCCGCAGTCCAACCCGATGGGCAAAGAATTCGACTACGCCAAAGAATTCAAGAGCCTCGACCTCAATGCGGTGATTAAGGATTTGCACGCGCTAATGACAAGTTCACAGGATTGGTGGCCGGCCGATTTCGGGCATTACGGCGGCCTGATGATTCGCATGGCGTGGCATAGCGCGGGCACCTACCGCGTGGCAGATGGCCGCGGCGGTGCAGGCGGCGGCCAGCAACGGTTCGCTCCGCTTAATAGCTGGCCGGACAACGCAAATCTGGACAAGGCGCGCCGGCTGCTCTGGCCGATCAAGCAGAAATACGGGCGCAAAATTTCGTGGGCAGACCTTTTTATTCTCGCCGGCAATGTCGCACTGGAATCGATGGGATTCAAAACGTTCGGCTTTGGCGGCGGCCGCGTGGATACATGGGAGCCTGAGGAGCTGTATTGGGGTCCAGAAGGGACGTGGCTGGGGGACGAACGCTACAGCGGCGAGCGGCAGTTGCAGCAGCCCCTCGGTGCAGTCCAGATGGGACTCATTTACGTGAATCCGGAGGGACCCAACGGCAAGCCTGACTTCATGGCAGCGGCTCGCGATATCCGCGAAACCTTTGCGCGAATGGCCATGAATGACGAAGAAACCGTGGCCCTGATCGCAGGCGGGCATACCTTTGGCAAGACGCATGGCGCTGGCGATCCGTCTTTGCTCGGCCCGGAGCCGGAGGGCGCGCGGATCGAGGATCAAGGTCTCGGTTGGAGGAGCAAATATGGCAAGGGGTTCGGCGGCGACACGATTACGGGAGGCCCCGAAGTCACTTGGAGCCAAACTCCGACGAAATGGAGCAGTCATTTCTTTGAAAATCTCTTCAAATATGAATGGGAACTAACGAAGAGTCCCGCTGGCGCTTTTCAATGGAAAGCAAAGAACGCGCCCGCTACCGTCCCGGACGCCCACGACCCCTCCAGGAAGCATGTGCCGACGATGCTCACGACGGATCTTTCCCTTCGCTTCGATCCAACGTACGAAAAGATTTCGCGACGCTTCTACGAGCATCCGGACCAGTTCGCGGACGCATTCGCCCGCGCCTGGTTCAAGCTAACGCACCGCGATATGGGTCCGATCACACGCTATCTTGGTCCATTCGTGCCCAAAGAACAGCTCATCTGGCAAGACCCGATTCCGGCCGTCAATCACCCGCTGATCGGCGAGACAGATATTGGTGCGCTCAAGGCCAAAATCCTCGGATCCGGGCTTTCCGTGTCGCAGCTCGTTTCGGCTGCTTGGGCGTCGGCATCGACCTTCCGCGGCTCCGATAAGCGCGGCGGCGCTAATGGCGCGCGCATTCGGCTGGCTCCGCAAAAAGACTGGGAAGTGAACAATCCACCGGAACTCGCCAAAGTGCTGCAGGAACTGGAAAACATTCAGAAGGAGTTCAACGCTTCCGCCGAGAAGGGCAAGAAAGTTTCACTTGCCGATCTGATCGTCCTCGGCGGCTGCGCGGCAATCGAGGAAGCCGCCAAGGATGGAGGCATCGACCTGCAAGTTCCCTTCACAGCGGGCCGCATGGATGCGACACAGGAACAAACGGATCCCGCTTCCTTCGGTCCTCTTGAACCCAGCGCGGACGGGTTCCGCAACTACTACCGAGGCACGCAACTTATGGCGCCAGAGGAAGCTTTAGTGGATCGCGCTCAGTTACTGAGGTTAAGCGGGCCGGAGATGACCGTGCTTGTGGGCGGCTTGCGCGTTTTGGGTGCCAATGCCCAACAAGCGAAAAACGGCGTGTTCACGAAACAAGCTGGGAAGCTGACAAATGACTTTTTCGTCAATCTGCTCGACATGCAAACGGATTGGCAGCCCGTTGATTCCACCGGTGTATACGAGGGGCGCGATCGGAAGACCAAAGACCTGAAGTGGACCGCCACACGCGTCGATCTGATCTTCGGCTCGCACTCGCAGCTGCGCGCTTTCGCAGAGGTCTATGCGACGTACGACTCAAAAGAGAAGTTCGCGAAAGACTTCGTGGCCGCGTGGAACAAAGTGATGAACCTCGATCGCTACGACCTGGCTAGGGCGTGAGCTCGATTGAAGTGGCGCGCCCGGCCCGATTCGAACGGGCGACCCTCTGCTTAGAAGGCAGACGCTCTATCCAGACTGAGCTACGGGCGCGCTGTTTCTAACCTCATTACTTTACTACGACTTCCACCGCATTTTCGACTTCGACTTCGGCCGCATTTCTTGGAACACTTGGAACAACTGCGGGCTTCGGCAGGTCAAAACCGATGCCAATTCGCTCCGCCACTTCTTCACGGAAGGCCGTTTCCTTCTCCATCTTCGTATAGATCTGGC
>JASHRM010000120.1 GCA_030037315.1 Candidatus Acidiferrales bacterium | reverse complement strand
GGCGTCGCCAGCCTGCCGAATTCCTTGATCTCGTGCGTGTGCCGCCGGTCGTAAAGCATCCCAACGCCGAGGAAGAGCGCACCCGTCGATACGCCGTGATTCAGCATCTGGTAGATCGCGCCCTGAATCGCCGTGGAGTTGAAAGCGAAAATCCCGAGCACGACAAATCCAAGGTGGCTTACCGACGTATACGCAACCAGCCGCTTCAAATCATGCTGTACCGTCGCAACCAGCGCGCCGTAAACAATCCCGATGATCGCGAGCACGCCGATATAGGGAGCGGCCGCGCGCGCGGCATCCGGAAACAGCGGCACGCAGAACCGCAGAATGCCGTACGTCCCTAGCTTCAGCATCACTCCCGCCAGGATTACCGAGCCTGCTGTGGGAGCTTCCGTGTGTGCGTCTGGCAGCCACGTGTGCAGCGGGAAAAGCGGCACTTTGATCGCGAACGCCAGGAAAAATGCCAGGAAGAGCAGCAATTCAGTGTGCGGTCCAAGCACGATTTGCTTTGAGGTCAGGAGATGCTGAATATCGAGCAGATCAAAGCTGGGAGAGCCCGCAGCATTCGACAGGCCATAGAGCCACAGAATCGCCACCAGCATCAGGATCGAGCCGAACATCGTGTACAAAATGAATTTCACCGCAGCGTAAATTCGGCGCCCATGTCCCCACATCCCGATCATGAAATACATCGGGATCAGCGTGAGTTCCCAGAAGAGGAAAAAGAGAAAAAGATCGAGCGACACGAAGACGCCAATCATCGCCGTCTCAATGACCAGAATCGATACGAAAAATCCCTTAACGTTTTCCTGAATCGACTTCCAAGAACAAAGTATCGCCAGCGGCGTCAGGAAAGTCGTGAGAAGCACCAGAAACAGGCTGATCCCGTCGACTCCGACGTGATAGGAAATATTCCAGCCCGAGATCCAGTCGTGCATCTCTTCGAATTGATAGCCGCCGTTGGAAGGACGGAATCCGCGAAGCAGGAACAGCGAAATGATGAATTCCGCAAGGGAGGCCCAGAGCGCGATGCGGCGAATCCAGACGTGATCGTCCGAGCGCAACACCAACAGCCCCGGCACGATCAGCGCCGGGAAAAACGTGATGACGGTCAGCAGCGGATGAGTCGCCATCCTAGTGGCCCATCCTTCCCGCGATCCCTACGATCAATATGGCAAATCCGATCACCGTCGCGCCAAGGATCATCCACGCGGCGTACGTGCGCGTGTTGCCCGACTGGATTTTCCGTAATTCGCCGCCGGACCCGCGCGCCACTTTCGCTGTTCCGTTCACCACGCCGTCGATGATCCCTTCGTCGATCCCATGCCAGAGAATATTCCGCGAAATCCACAGCAGCGGCGTAACGATCAGCGCGCCGTAAATTTCATCCACGTAATATTTATTGAACAGCACCAAATACGGCACGCGCAAACTCTCCGCCAATCGCTTCGGTGCCTCCGGTTTCTTGATGTACATCCACCACGCAAGCAGGAGCCCGAGTAGTGCAACAATCACCGGCCAGCCGGTGATCGCATGCAGAAATTCCATCGCCGGACTCGGCGCGATTCCGCCTTCCGGCCCGGGATTTCCCGCGAGCGATGCCGCCTGTTCTGGGCTCGCTGGCACAGCGTATGAGGCGAAAACAGGGTGCAGAAAATGCTCGAAGTATTCGGTGTGTCCAACAAGATGTGGAGCTGCAAACCAGCCGCCGAAAATCGAGCAAAACGCGAGAATGATCAGCGGAATCGTCATATTTTTCGGTGATTCGTGTACGTGCACGTGATGTTCGTCGTAGCGCGGCTTGCCGAAAAATGTGAGGAATACGAGCCGGAACATGTAAAACGACGTCAGCCCCGCGCCAAGCAATCCCAGCAGCCACAGAATGAAATTCCTGTGCGGGCCCGCGCCGGCCGCGTCCAAAATTTCGTCCTTGCTGAAAAATCCGGCGAAGCCTGGAATTCCGGCGATGGCAAGCGTGGCGATCAGCATCGTCCAGTACGTGACCGGAATCTTCTTTCGCAGGCCGCCCATCTTCATCATGTCCTGCTCGCCGCCCATCGCGTGAATCACGCTGCCGGCCGCGAGGAACAGCAGCCCTTTGAAAAATGCGTGCGTCATCAGATGAAAAATCCCGGCCGCGTACGCGCCCACGCCGCATGCGAGGAACATGTAGCCCAGCTGCGACACAGTCGAGTACGCCAGAACTTTCTTGATGTCGGTCTGCACCAGGCCGATCGTTGCTGAGTAAAATGCCGTGACCGCTCCCACAATCGCCACGATCAACATGGCAATTGGCGCGCGCGAGAAAAGCGGGTGCATGCGCGCAACCATGTAAACGCCCGCGGTCACCATCGTAGCCGCGTGAATCAGCGCGCTGACGGGTGTTGGACCCTCCATCGCGTCCGGCAGCCAGACGTAAAGCGGCAACTGCGCCGATTTGCCCACTGCGCCCGTAAACAGCAGGATGCAAATCGTGGTTAGCAGCGCTTCGGAGACCGGATGCGTGGCCACGCTCTGAAAAATTGTGCCGAAATCAATGGACCCAAACGTCGCAAAAACCATCAGCACGCCGACCGTGAACCCGAAATCGCCGACGCGGGTCGTGATGAACGCTTTTTTGCCTGCGTCCGCCGCCGATTTCTTCAGAAACCAGAACCCGATCAGCAAGTAGCTGCACAGACCCACGCCTTCCCAGCCCACGAACATCACCAGCAGGTTCGCGCCGAGCACCAGCGTGAGCATGAAAAACATGAAAAGGTTCAGGTAGCTGAAGAATCGGTAGTAGCCGCCTTCATGCGCCATATATCCTGTGGAATAGATGTGAATCAGCAGGCCCACAAACGAGACCACCAGCAACATCACCACGGTGAGCTGATCCACCTGCAGTGCAAAGTCGACCTTAAAGTCGCCGGCCACCATCCAGTTGAAGTACCGGCCGAAATAGGGAATTTGGCTTGCCGAGAGCTGCGCGAATTCGCGAACGAGCTCCAAAACGCAAAGGAAAGTGAGGGCGACCGAGCCGATTGCTACAGAATTCACGGCTTTCTGCGGCCAGTGCTTGCCCAGTAGGCCGTTGATCGCCGAACCGGCCAGCGGCAGCGCGAGAATGATCCAAAGATGATCGAGTATCGGCATCAGAACTTCAGCAGATTCACGCGCTCCACGTTAAGAGACTGGCGATTTTGCGCAAGCATGATCACGATCGCCAGGCCCACGGCCGCTTCCGCCGCCGCAACCACAATCACGAAGAATACGAAAACTAGGCCGTCGAGATGGTTATGCGCCCGCGCAAACGCAACAAAGGCAAGATTCACCGCGTTGAGCATCAATTCAATCGACATAAAAATCGTGATGATGTTGCGCTTGAAAACGAACGCGATCACGCCCAGTCCAAAGAGCACCGCGCTCAAAACCAGGTAGTACGAAACAGGAACGACGCTCAGATTCATTCTTTCCTCGCTAAAACCAGCGCGCCCAAGACCGCGACCAAAATCAAAATCGAAGTCGCCTCAAACGGAAATAGATATTGCTGGAACAGCTGCGTCGAAAGGTCCCGCGTCGAAGAAGACGCCGTTCCCGCTGCGCCATTTGCGATTGCCGTGCCCGCGGACGAGTGCGCCAGAAAGTGCGCAATGGCGAAAAGCAGCAGTACGCCGAGCGGCACGCCCGCGTATTTCGCTAGCTTGCTGAAATTCGTGCGCTCCTCGACGCCCATATTGAGCAACATGATCACGAAAACGAACAGCACCATGATCGCGCCCGCATAGACGATGATTTGCACGGCCGCGATGAACGGTGCGCCCAGCAGCAGGTACAAAACAGCCAGCGAAATCATCACCAGAATCAGCGCAAGTGCGCTGTGAATCGGTTCCTTCGCCGCGATCAGCAGGATGGCGCCCGCAACCGCCAGAATGGCGCAAATGGCGAAGATCAAAAACGGCAGGCTCATCCGTGCTTCACCCAACCGAAGACGAAGTACGCCGCCGTCACCACCAGATTGGCCAGCGAGACAGGCAGCAGTAGTTTCCAGCCGAACGACATCAGCTGGTCGTAGCGAAATCTCGGCAGCGTGCCGCGCAGCCAAATATAAAAAAATAGAATGATCAGGATTTTCGTCGTGAACCAGAACGGCCCCTGAATCACCGCGGCAACCGGCGGATACAAACAGATTGCCCCGCCCACCAAACACAGCAGCGTCACCACCGAAAGCTGAATCCGCGCGATGCCTCGCATTTCGGCCAGCGTGTCGTATGCGCAGTAGATACCCAGCAAAATCAGCCCCGCGCCCGGCAAAAAGAGCTGCCACGCCCACCTTTCCGGAAATGGCGAGAGCCAGCCGCCAAAAAACAGGATCGTCGCCAGGCACGAAACCGTGATCATGTTCGCGTATTCAGCCATGAAAAACATCGCGAACTTGAAACTCGAATATTCGGTGTGGAAGCCGGCGACCAGTTCCGTCTCAGCCTCCGGTAAATCGAACGGAATTCGGTTCGTTTCCGCAATCGCCGCTGTCAGGTAACAAAGGAATCCGACGATTTGCGGCACCACGTGCCAGCGAGGAATGAAATGCAGGTAATAGCCTTGCTGCCCGGAAATAATTTCGTTGAAATTGAACGTTCCCGCCAGCAGCACCACGCCCACCACAGACATCGTCAGCGAGACTTCGTAGCTGATCATCTGCGCCGAGCTGCGCAGGCCGCCCATCAGCGGGTACTTGCTGTTCGACGACCATCCAGCCAACGCCACGCCGTACACGCCTATCGACGTGATCGCAAAAACGAAAAGCAGCCCGATGCTCACATCCGCAACGGAAAACGCCTCCTGCCCGCGCAGAAACGGGAAGGGAATCGACGGCGGCCCGAACGGAATCAGCGCAATCGCGGTCAGGCCCAGCGTAAGCGCCAGAAATGGCGCAAGTGTGTAAACGAGCCTGTCAGCAACCGGCGGGGTCACATCCTCTTTAAAAAGGAATTTTAGTCCGTCGGCCAGCGGCTGCAACAAACCGTGCGCGCCCACGTAGTAAGGGCCCCATCGCGACTGAATGTGCGCGATAAGCTTCCGTTCCATCCAGGTGAGATACGCCAATGCCGTCATTACGATAAATAGCAGGACGGCAATCTTGACTATCGATGCCACCAGGACTGGGTGCTGGGAGATGAACTCCACGGCTTCTCTTTTGCCTCGTGTGTGGAAGTGAGCCTGGAACAGTAGCGACCCAGGGTGCCGCTCGTAAAGAGAAAATCGTTCGACGAGAAAATTACGCCCGCAGGCAAATCCTGCGGAGCTTCCGCGTTTTTCAATCCAGGCGTCGCAATTTCCGATCCGCCCGCCAGCAAATTCACCTGCGAAAGGTCGTAGCCATTCACATTGTGGCGAATCTCATCGAACGCAGCTTCCGCTGTGCGCAGTCGAATGGGCGCTCCGAGCCCGAGCATGCCCAATTGATGCGAAAGAATTCGCAGCAGATCGAAATCGCTGCGCGGGCCCTGCGGATCGATCGCGCGATGAGTCATCTGCACTTCGCCGGCCGTGTTCGTGAGCGTGCCCTCTTTTTCATACGAAGACGCCGCAGGCAGCACCACATCCGCGCGCCGCGCCGTCTCCGTGAGGAACATATCCTGCACGACGAGCAGTTCGAGCCCTGCGATTCGGTCCGGATTGGCAGCGCCAAACGTTTTCAGCGGATTCGCGCCCACCACGTAAAGCGCCTTGAGCCTTCCGCTTATCGCGCCCTCGACCATTTCCCTTCGATTCAGCCCGGGCGTTGACGGAATCTCGCCGCCCCAAAGTTTGCCAAACCGCTCGCGCTCCGATGCATCGCTGAGAGGAGCGTAACCCGGCAGCCAATTCGGCAAAACGCCCATATCGGCGGCTCCGCGCGAATTCGAATAATCGCCGAGCGCCATAAATCTTGTCTTGCCGCCGAAACGCGAGGCCAGCGAAACGAGCTCACGAATCGCCGCGCCCTGAATTTCGGCCCCAAAAATCACAACGATATCTTTCTCCGCTTCGAGCGCCGCTTTCAGCCCGACCAATGATTCGGTGACCTTCGCGTCGAATTGCCCCTTTTCTTTCGCGAGGTATTGCACTGCATCCAGCAGGCTGCTTTTGGGCACTTCGACCGCGATTTTCGCCTGGCGATGAATCTTGCTGGGAGCGCCGTTAAGCACGTAGAGTCGCAGCCCGTGATGCCGCACTCCCGTGCGAATCTGCCACGCCACCAGCGGATTTTGATTCGTCACGTCATTGCCAATCAGAAAGACTGCAGGCGCGTTGTAAACGTCGCTCATCGTCGCGAGCGACTCCTTTGCGCGCGATCCGAGCGCCGCTGCGAGTCCCGCGTAATCCGCGGTTCGGTGGTGATCGATGTTGCTTGTGCCTAGCGTGACTCGCGCAAAGCGATTCAGCAGGTAATTTTCTTCGTTCGTCGTGTGATTCGATCCGATCACGCCGATCGCGCTGCCGCCGTGCGTGCCGTGAACCTGCTTCAATCGGCGCGCCACTTCTTCGAGCGCATCTTCCCAGCTCGCCTGTTCGAGCTTTCCGTTCCGACGGACGAGCGGCTGGCGTACGCGTTCCGGATTGCTGGTGAAATCGAATGCGAACCGGCCCTTCGCGCAGAGGAATTCGCCGTTGAATCCGGAATGGTCGCGGTTATTCGCGCGCAAAATCTCGTTGTTGCGCACGCTCAGCGTGGTTTTGCAGCCATTCGAGCAGTGCGCGCACGGCTCTGGGACGTACGTCATCTCCCAGGGCCGCGTCTGATAGCGATATGTGCCGCTCGTCAGCGCTCCCACCGGGCAAATGTCGATGCACATGCCGCATTCTTCGCAGGCCAGCGTGCCGGGCTCGTTCGGCAGAATCACCGACTGCACCCCTCGCGAGCCGACGCCCAGTGCCTTCACGTCCATCCCTTCATCGCACACGCGCACACAGCGGAAGCAAAGGATGCAGCGCGGCGCGTCGTAATAAACCAGCGGCGACCACTTTTCTTCGGGATAGTGCAGCTTTTCTTCGATGAACCGGGTCTTGTCGAGTCCGTAGCGGAAAGTCATGTCCTGCAATTCGCACTCGCCGCCCTTGTCGCACACCGGACAATCCAGCGGATGATTCGAGAGCAGGAATTCGATCATGTCCTTGCGCGCTTTGTGAACTTGATCGGTGCTGGTCTTCACCACCATGCCGTCTGTCGCGACGAGCGTGCACGCCGTCTGCAATTTCGGCATTTTCTCGACTTCCACCAGGCACATGCGGCAGGCAGCCTGCAGCGCGAGGCCGGGGTAATAGCAAAACGAAGGGACTTCGATCCCCTGTGTCTTCGCCGCTTCAATTACCAGCGTGCCCGCGGTCGTGGTGACCTGACGCCCGTCGATGGTGAATGCGATCTGTTTTTGTTCCGTCATGCTCTTCCCAAATTTTTAGGCGAATCTAACCACTGCAACGGCGCTAATGCGCCACCGCCAGTACGTCGTCCGCAGCCTTGTGCCGGCACTTGCCGCTCAGGTGCTCCTCAAACTCGTTCCGCCACTTTTTCACAATGCTGATCGTCGGCAGCGCCGCCGCGTCGCCCAACGCGCAGAACGTCCGGCCCAGCATGTTTTTCGAAAGCTCGTCGATCAGCGGAATATCTTCCTCGCGCCCCGCGCCTTCATGGAACCGATCGAGCATTTTTCGCAGCCAGGTCGTGCCTTCGCGGCAGGGAATGCACCACCCGCACGATTCATGCGCGTAGAAATGCATGATGCGGCGCGCCATATCGACCATGCAGGTATCTTCGTCCATGATGACCGTGCCGCCCGATCCAAGCATCGACCCGATTTTCGCCACCGAATCGTAGTCCATTGGCACATCAATTTCTTCGGCTGAGAGCAAAGGGCACGAACTTCCCCCGGGAATCACGGCCTTCAGCTTCTTGCCATTTCTCATGCCGCCAGCCACGTCATAAATCAGCTTGCGCAGCGGATAGCCGAGCGGCAATTCGTAGATTCCAGGCTTATTTACGTGTCCGGAGATCGAATAAAGGCGCGTCCCGCCATTTTTTGGGACGCCCAGGCCCGCATACCATTCGCCGCCGCCGTTGATGATCGCCGGAATGGTGCTGAGCGTTTCCGCGTTGTTGATAACCGTGGGGCAGCCGTACAAACCAACGGTGGCAGGGAAAGGCGGCTTAATGCGCGGATAGCCGCGCTTGCCTTCGAGCGACTCCATCAGCGCCGATTCTTCACCGCACTCATACGCGCCCGCACCAGTGTGCGTGCTAATTTCGAAATCGAAGCCCGCGCCCTGAATATTCTTGCCGACAAAGTTCTTCGCATACGCTTCAGCGAGCGCGACATCCATGATGTCGAGCAAATAGCGATATTCGCCGCGGATATAGATGTAGCCCTGATGCGACCCGATCGCCCGCCCGGCGATCACCATGCCTTCGATCAGCTGGTGCGGATCAAGCTCCATCAACGGCCGGTCCTTCGACGTGCCCGGCTCGCTTTCATCTGCATTGCAAAGCACGTATTTCGGCTTCGGCGAATCCTTGGGAATAAAGGCCCACTTCATGCCCGTAGGAAATCCCGCGCCGCCGCGCCCCCGCAGATTGGACTTCTTTACTTCCTCGATGATTGCGTCGGGCGTCATCTGCGTCAGCGCCTTCTTTAGCGCCTTGTACCCGTCGTTCTTGAGATAGGCGTCGATTTTCTTCGCATCCGGAATGCCGAAGCGCTTGCTGATCACCACCACTTCATCTTTATTGCGCTCGTGTAATGCGCCGGAAATTACGGGCACTGGCTTCGGGACTTTCCCGGCCTCCAATTGCTCTAAAATCGCGTCAACTTTGTCGGGATCGAGATTTTCGTGGAAGTCGTAGTTCACCTGAATTGCCGGAGCGCCCGTGCAGGCGCCCATGCATTCGACCTCTTCCAGCGAAAACGTGCCGCTCTCGGAAACTTCCCTGTTCCCGATCCCGAGCCGCTTCTGCACGTGCGCATAAAGTTCGTTCCCGCCTCGCAGCATGCAGGAAATGTTGGTGCACACCTGGATGTGATAGCGCCCGGCAGGTTTGCGGCGCAGCATCGAGTAATACGCAAGCGTTTCTTCCACCTGCACTTTTTGCAGGTCAAGGCGCGTCGCGATCTCGTCGAGGATTTCGTCGCCCAGGTAGCCGAATTCATCCTGCGCGTACACCATCATCGGAATCAGCGCCGATCGCTTTACGGGATAGCGCGATAGAAGCTGCTTGAATTTTTCGTCCAGTTGCGGCGGCAGTTGCATGACGCGGTTTCTTTGCCCCTCATGCATCAGGGGTTATCCCCCCGGATGATTCGGTGTTTCGGTACGCTGACTCTTCGGCCCTCAGAGTAAACGTCGTGCCCTGATCTGAAGCAATTACGGAACGCTAACTAGCGGTCCACTTCTCCCAGCACAATATCCGTTGTGCCGATGCACGCGACAACATCCGCAATCAAGCGGCCTTCACACAGCATCGGCAGCGATTGCAAGTTGATGAATGACGGTGTCCGGAACTTGACGCGGTAAGGCCTCGGTGAACCGTCACTCGCCATGAAAACTCCCAGCTCGCCGCGCGGCGATTCGATCGCCTGATAAACCTCGCCCGCGGGTGGAGCAAATCCCTCGGTGAAAATTTTAAAATGGTAGATCAAGCCTTCGATCGAGGTCTTCATTTCCTCGCGCGACGGCGGAATGATGCCCGGCAGTTCGGCGCGAAACGGCCCTTGCGCCGGAATTCTATCCATCGCTTGGCGGATAATTTTCAGGCTCTCGCGCATCTCCGCCACACGCACCTGATATCGCGCGTAGCAGTCGCAGCCGTTCGCTGTTTGCACGTTGAAATCGAACTCGTCGTAGCTCGAATACGGAAAGGCCTTGCGCACGTCGTACGCCACGCCGCTCGCGCGCAGCAGCGGGCCCGATGCGCCAATCGCAATCGCATTTTCCGCCGAGAGCATTCCAATGCCTTTTGTGCGTCCAATCCAAATGCGGTTTTCTGTCAGCAGATCCTCGTATTCGTCAATGTGCCCCGGCATCGCATCGATCACGCGCTTCACTTTGTCGAGCCAGCCGGGAGGCGGCTCGAGTGCGAGTCCGCCAATGCGGAAATAGCTCGTCATCATTCGCTGGCCGGAAACGTACTCGTAAATCTTCATGATTTCTTCGCGCTCGCGGAAGCAATAGAGAAATACGGACATCGCGCCAAGGTCGATCGCGTGCGTCCCCAGCCAAACCAGGTGCGAAGAAACGCGAGTTAGTTCCGTCAGCAGCACGCGGATGTATTGTGCGCGCTTCGGCACGTCGATTCCGATCAGCTTTTCCGCGGCGAGGCAGAATCCGAGATTATTCGAGAGCGGCGCCAGGTAATCGATGCGGTCGGTGAGCGTGATGCACTGCGAATAGGTCTTCGACTCGCAGGATTTCTCGATTCCTGTGTGCAGATAGCCGATGACCGGCTTCGCTTTAAGGACAATTTCGCCATCCAGCTCCAAAATCACGCGCAGAACGCCGTGCGTGGAGGGATGCTGCGGTCCCATGTTGAGGACCATCGGCTCCGCAGGGCCGGCGGCGGTCTCGATCGTCGCGTGCGAAAGTGTGTACGGCTCCGGCATCGCTAGCGAATTCCCTCAGTCGGATAATCTTTGCGCAACGGGTACCCTTCCCACTCGTCCGGCATCAAGATGCGCGTCAGGTCCGGGTGTCCGGGGAATCGAATGCCAAAAAGATCGAAAGCCTCGCGCTCATGCCAATTCGCGGTCGGCCAAACCGGCGTCACGGATGGGATCGCCGGATCTTTTCCCGGCAGCTTCACGCGCAAGCGGACGCGCTGTTTGTTTTCGATCGAAAGCAGGTGGTAATTCAGCTCGAAACGGGGCTCAAGTGGAAATCGGTCAACGGGCGTAAGGTCCGAAAGAAACGTAAACCGCAGGGAGGATTCCGTGGCTAGAAACTGACAGACGCGTAAGATCTGCGCGGCAGGGACAATTACGGTCGTTTCGCCTCGAAACTCAATGACATCGGCGACTGACTGTCCGTCCCAGCTCTTCAGTTTCTGCACTACAGGATGTTTGCCGATTTCCTGTGAGTCCACTATTCGTCCGATTCCGGATGGGCGGTCAGCGGTCCCAGTCGAGAGCGCCCTTCTTCCAGAGGTAAATGTATCCAACCAGCAGGATGATAATGTAGAGCAGCATCTCCGCAAAACCAAACACTTTCAGGTCTTTGTAGACGAGCGCCCAGGGGTAAAGAAAGATGGCTTCGATATCGAACAAGATGAATATCAAACCCACCATGTAGAAATGCACCGAAAAGGGATGTCGCGCGTCACCCGTCGGAGCAATTCCGCACTCGTAGGGCTGATCTTTTTCGCGCGTCCGTTTGTGCCTGCCAACGATTGTCGATACGGTGATGAGAACCCCGGCCAAACCTGCGGCCAGTATAAACATGAGCAAAAGCGGGGCGTAACTATCGAGGTAGTTGCCGTTCATTTTCTTCGCGCTGCTATAATAACTTCCGGTCTTACATCGGTCAAATGAACTCCCTGCAATCTCGCGCATGTCTGCTGGTGCGCCCTAGAGGATTTGTGGCTCGATGAGCTCCGGATTTAACACGGACGTGCACGTGGATGATCGCGTCTATCACGTCCAGACGGAAGACCGAGGCCCGGCGCATCCTGTGATCGATACGGCCGTCTACCAGCATGGCCGCGTGGTGTATCGCAGGTCCTTCAACTATCGCGAATTTGCCGAATCGTCCGATTTCAGCCCGTCCGCGCTGCACGAACGCGTCGAAAACCAGCATCGCATCGTGATTGATGACCTTCGCGGCGGCGCTATTGCGGAAGAAATCGCCGCCACTGCCGAGCAAACCGCGCAATCAGGAGGAATCCAGGTGCAACTCCTGAACCCGCAGTCGTGGCTCTCGGCGGGCAACGTTTCGTTGCAGCTCGAGATTGCGCGTAAAGTGGACAATCGCCCTGAAGCGGGCGCCGAGATTGAAGCTTCGATCGAGGGCGCGTCCGATAGCTCCCGTCATCTCGCCACCAGCGATGATCAGGGCCGCGCCCGAATCGAATTTC
Organism: Candidatus Acidiferrales bacterium; assembly: GCA_030037315.1. GTDB lineage: Bacteria > Acidobacteriota > Terriglobia > Acidiferrales > UBA7541 > Palsa-295. Next base: position 695 of record JASHRM010000120.1, on the reverse strand, counting down.
CGCTGCCGCCATTGGGGACGGGCGACCTCGCGCTGGTGATTCAGGTGCGAAAAGAATCCGCCAAGGACGAACTTCGATTCGCCATGCGCTCACGGGCAAAGTGACGACGCGATGAGCGTCGTCATCATGAAGGCTGCGTTTTTGTATTGGGCCGTCTGGAGGATCTCTCTTTTGGCATCCTGCCAGGCGCGACTGAATTCACTCATCGATGACCATCACCATAAATGGCGAACCCCGTGAAATTCCTGACGGCCTCGACGTCGCCGCGCTGCTCGATCATCTCGGCGTGCGCCGCGACCGGGTCGCCATTGAGCTGAATCGCGACATCCTCCCACGCGCCAAATGGCGGGAAACCCAAGTCCGCGCGAACGACAATTTCGAAATCGTGCACTTCGTCGGCGGGGGTTAGGAGATTCGAGTAAAGCTCAGTTATCGGTGTGAATTACCGGCGCGCTTGTGATCGCCGATTCGTTTATCGCGCCAACATGTGTCCCATTTTGTCCTGTTTCGTTTGCAGATACGCGCGAGAATGGTGGCTGGTGCGCGGCCGACAGGGGACTCGCTTCAACACCCGGACTCCGGCGCCTTCGAGCTGCGTAATCTTGTCGGGATTGTTCGAAAGCAGCCGCACTGAGCGCGCGCCAAGCGCTTTCAGCGCTGCCGCCGCAAAATCATAGTCGCGCGAATCCGCAGCG
>JASHRM010000119.1 GCA_030037315.1 Candidatus Acidiferrales bacterium | reverse complement strand
AGTTTGTGGTCGATCCCGAGACCTCCATCGTGCGCGCGACGAGATACATGGTGTTGGTCGTCGTGTCGATGACCGGCGTGCTCTCAATCCCGACGTTCCCCACGATATTCAGGCTGTTGGAATTAACGATATCCACGATGGGTATGGGCGTTACGCCAGCAGACGGATTTGTGAAATTCACGTACCAGAGCAAGCCGCCGTTTACCGCATTGCTCTGAGCGTCGAACGCATACACCTCATCATTCATCGTTGCGACGTAAATGACGTTGTGAACGCCCTGCCCCGGAATATTCACGCTTGGCACATATAAGGGCTGCGCATAAATCGAGCCATCGACTGCGTAGCTATAGAGCTTGCCGAACTGGGTCACATTGACATTGGAGGTATTCAGAATGGTTTCACTAAGGTTTGCTCCGTCCCGTCCGTTGTCATACCTTTCCTGAGTGACTGTGACTTGTCCCTGCAAAGACGAGGGCAGGCAAGAGACAGCTATGAGGGCAACCAAAGCTACGCCCGCGAAGCGCAGGGCCCAGGACGTCATAAGTCTATTATTTGCGATCATTTGCGGTAGTCATCGCAACTTCCGTGCCAAATTATGCAAGACTTTCGCAAGAACAGAGCTCCGGGTCAATGGATTAGCGGGATTTATCGCTGCACAGCTGGTACGAAACCCGGAAACCCCACGAATTTAACACTTATGTGAAATTGGTTACCTCGTCGAGGGCAATCGTTTTACCCGCAGGGCCTCCGACCGCCTTGCCCAGCGGCCTAGAGCCCTCTCCCTTGGTGCCCCCGATGTGATCGAAAGCACTCGCGGTTTTCGCGTTTGGCAGGTTATCATCGGCATGTTTTGGCGCTTCGCGAGATTTTCCTGCGCGCAGCGCTTCTCAGCCAACTTCGGGAGGTCCGACCGGGTGTGAAAGGTGTCATGCTTGCCCTCGGCACGGGCAGCAGGCTAAATCCACTAACCCGGGTCGCCGGTAAACACCTCCTACCGCATATGACTAAACCGGTGTTGTCTTATTCGACGGATCAAAAGGCCGGCCGCGCGTTGCCGGTAGTGCCCAATGTGGCCAGATGAAAGTGTTCGTCACCGGCGCCGCTGGCTTCATCGGGTCGAACTTCACCAGATATGTGCTGGGTCTCGGACGCGGCTATTCGATTGTCAGCTACGACAAGCTGACCTACGCCGGCAATCTCGCAAATCTCGATTCGATTGCCGACAATTCGAACTATCGTTTCGTCAAAGGGGATATTTGCGACCCGGCGTCCGTCGAGATAGCGATGTCTGGCTGCGATGGTGTCGTGCACTTCGCTGCGGAATCGCACGTCGACCGCAGCATCTATGAACCATCGGCGTGTATTGAAACGAACGTCAAAGGGACGTTCGTGCTTTTGCAAGTGGCGCGGAAGCTGAATATTTCAAGATTTCTGCATATCTCAACCGACGAAGTGTACGGCGACTTGCAGCCGGGGGAATTTGCCACCGAAAATTCGTCCATCCGGCCGAGCAGCCCGTATTCATCGTCCAAGGCGGCATCTGATTTGCTTGTGCTGTCTTTCGTTCGGACTTACGGATTCCCGGCGCTGATCACCCGCTCATCGAACAATTACGGCCCTTATCAATTCCCCGAGAAGTTTCTGCCGCTGATGATCACGAATGCCTGTGACGGAAAGCCGTTGCCTATTTATGGTGACGGCGGACAGCAACGCGACTGGCTGCACGTCGACGACAATTGTCGCGGCATCCTAGCCGTTTTTGAGCACGGCGGCGTGGGCGAGGTATATAACATCGGTGGATCCGATGTAATCGACAATCTGACGATGGCCAGGCGTGTATTGCGCTTGATGGGGAAAGCGGACGGATCATTGGCATTCGTGAAAGATCGTCCAGGGCATGACCGGCGCTACGCGCTGCGCTGCGACAAAATAGAAACTGAACTTGGCTGGAGGCCGTCGATTTCGCTTGACGAAGGATTGCGCCAGACGATCGAGTGGTACAAACGCCGATCGGATTGGCTTGCCGGAGTTCGCGGGGGCGATTATCGCACTTACTACGCAAAGTATTACGAAAACCGGGATGCTTCCCTGCGATCAATTCCTGAGCGACGATTTGGGTCGTCTTCATAGGCCGTCATAACGGAGCTTTCTTGCAGAAAATCGAAGTAGAGCTGCGGGCAGTGGGGAACTTCATCTCACCAAACCGAGTCCGGGCGGTACATGCGCGATGAAAGCCCCTGTTACTCGGCAGGAATGGTAATGCTGACGGGCGCGGAAGGTTGGCTTTCGACGTTGTTTACGCCGACCGATGTAACCGCATACAAATAAGTTTGCCCCCCTGCGACGGTGCTGTCCGTATAGCTTGTCTGCGCATCGATGGATGCATTCAATTTCAACAGATTGTTCGTCTGCGTCCCGCGATAGACGAAGTACCCGAGAACCTGCGAGGTGCTCGCCTGCCAGCTGAGGGCCACCGAGTGTTGCACATTTGGTTGGAAGCCGGTGCCCGTGAGGCTGACCTGCAACAGTGAATTTGAGGCGTTACTGTCAACAGACATGCTTCCTTGCGCCGTTCCAGCCGCGCTTGGATTGAAGTTCAAAGACACTGTCACGGACTGATTCGGTGCCAGCGTGACCTGTTGTCCTCCACTTTCGGTGAATCCTTTTCCAGAAACGCTGATCGACGAAATATTCGCGTTTGCGTCGCCGGTGTTGGTTAGCGTAACTAATTCGGAGGTAGACGTTCCTACAGCGACGTTTCCAAAGCTGATGATCGTGGAACTGGCGGTGAGCGTCGCTTCGTGAGCGTCAGATTGCGTGGGACTCTTTTCCGTGACGCTAGGCCACCCAGAAAGTCCGCACCCTGTAGCAACGAAAAGCGCTAAGAGAGCCAGTGAGGTACCAAAGACATTGATCGCCCGGACTGCGCCATCGCGGCGTGCAGAGATAGTCTGCAAATCCTGACGGCGAAGCAAAATAGGCGGCTCCTGACGGTGAAGCCGGATTTTGGCTCACATTCGGCAGAGTCGCCACTGGACTTCGGTACACACATAGTACAGGTGTTGCACCTGTACCAGGAAACACAATGCGAGACTGGCCGAAGTGCAGGACATTTTAAGGCCAAGGCCTCGATATCGCGGCGAGCCTAGGGAGTCGGAATCGTTGCGCTCACCTCGTTCGAATTCCCGCTGCTGCCGCTCGAGTCCACGGCCCGGATGACGTAGTAATACGTCTGGCCCGAAACCACATTCGTATCTGTAAAGGTCGTTCCAGAGATTGCCGAGCTGTTGATCGGGCTTGCCGCCTCAGCGCCGGAAGCGGTCCCGCGATAGACATTGTATTGCGATCCACTTGTACTGCTAAGGCTCCAGGACAGCCCAACGCTATGAGCTCCAGACCCTGATAACGCAATCGTCGTGGGCGAATTTGCTGCGTTGCTCGTGATCGTCACGTTTGCCCCGGACACGGCTCCGCCACTCGTTGGATCGAATTTTACGGTTAGGGTAGCCGTCTGACCGGGCGTCAATGTGGTGCCGCTCGAAACGCCGCTGGTTGAAAATCCGGCGCCGGTCGTAGTGACGCCGGAAATCGTTATATTGGAGTTTCCATTATTGGTCAGTGTGACCGGCAGTGAACTGCTGCTGTCATCAGTCACACTGCCGAAGCTCAAGCTTGTGGGAGTTGCTCCCAGTGAAATATTCGAGGCGGCGCCAGTACCCGACAAGCTGATCGTCAGCGAGGAAGGCACTCCATTCGTCGCCAGCGTGATCGAGCCGCTTGCCGCATTGGCGGACGTAGGGGCAAACACTGCATCGAAGCTCGTACTGCCGCCGGCTGGAATCGTCACGGGTGTCGAGAGTCCTGTCTGCGACATTCCGCTTCCGGAGACCGAAACCTGCGAGATCGTGAGCGTCGCATTGCCGCTGTTTGTTAGCTGGATAGACTGCGAATTGCTGCTGCCAACTGTTGCAGTTCCGAAGCTGACGCTCGCCGGCGTTGCAGCAATCTCCGCTTGTGCTCCTGTTCCGTTCAAGGAAATCGCCAGCGGTGATCCTGGTGCGTTGCTTGCGATCGAAACGCTACCGGTGGCTGATACGGCGCTCGTCGGCTTGAACGTCACGCTAAACGAAGTGGTCTGCCCAGCGCCGAGTGTTTGAGCGGCCAGCGTTGACATCGAGAAGGAAGATCCCGTCAGACTTGAGCTGCTGATCGACACGGATGCGGTTCCGGAATTCTTCAGCGTGATCGTCGTCGACGATGTTTGTCCAACGTCAATATTCCCAAAGCTTACGCTCGAAGGACTTGCGCTAAGGCCGCCTTGCGCACCCGTACCGCTCAAGGAGATTGTCAGAGGTGATCCCGAAGCGTTGCTCGCAATTGAAACGCTTCCTGTTGCCTGATTGCCATTTGTCGGTGTGAACGTGACACTAAAGGACGTCGTTTGCCCCGGAGAAAGAGTTTGTGCCGCCAGTGCGGACATCGTGAATCCGGCGCCACTAATACTCGATGCGGTGATCGCGACCGAAGCCGTCCCGGAATTTGTCAGTGTCACAGTAGACGAAGAATTTTGGCCAACCGTCACGCTCCCAAAGCCAACGCTGGACGGATTGGCGCTTAACCCACCTTCGACGCCTGTGCCGTTCAGCGCAATCGTGAGAGGTGCGCCCTCGCTATCGGAAATCGATACGCTTCCGCTCTGTGCCGTGGTGTTTGGTGGCGTGAACGTCACGCCAAAAGACGCCGTCTGGCCCGGATTCAAAGTCTGAGCCGCCAAGTTCGACATCCTGAAACCTGCGCCGCTGATTGCCGAGCCTGTAATGGAAACCGATGCGTTTCCTGTATTCGTAAGGATCACAGCCGATGAGGAATTTTGGCCGACGCCGACATTACCGAAATTGAGAGCGGATGGATTCGCAGAGAGAGCCCCTTGGGTGCCCGTTCCACTCAAGGGCAGCGTTACATTCGAATTCGAGGCGTTGCTCCCGAACGTCAGGGCCCCGTTGGCTTGCCCTTTGCCATGCGGCGCGAATTTCACTACGAACACTGCGGTCTGGCCGGCTGGCAGCGACACCGCAGCGTCTGATCCAACGAGCGAGAATCCTTCGCCTGAAACGGTGATGCTCGAAATGTCCGTCGTCGCCGCTCCGGTGTTCGTAATGGAGACGCTCTGGGTCGTGCTAGTTCCCACAACCATGCTGCCGAAATTCACAGAAGAGGTGTTTGTTGAGAGGACACCCGTGTGAGATTCCGCAGGCCTGGTTGGGAACGCGCCATAACTGGCGCAACTAGAGAGCGTGAAGCACGACGATACAATGGCCAAGATGCCAGCCACCAGCAACACCATTTGATGGCTGCGCGCGTGTAGAACTTTCAAGTGGCAGGTTCGTGCGTCCGTTTTCATTGTGCGGGCAGTTTAGAAACGCGCGACGGCGTGTTTCTACTGGACGGACGGCTAAAGAAAGGGCAACAAATGCGAACTGTTCGTGCGGCCACAAAATACCTGCCCTAATTTCCCTGGTGCGCATTTTCAGCCCGTATTTAGGGCACTTTGTGACTACAGGTTGTCCGCAGAACGAGGCGAAACTGGTTTTGTTTCGTTTCCGAACATGGCTAATTTTCGAGTTAGTTTCCCTAAAGGACAGGTCGCCACGGTTCCAATGTGAACTTAAACGGATGTGCGGTAACCTGATGAGGCCGGCTCACAAAACTCTCTCGGCCATCAAAAAAAAACGATATGGATCGCGCGAACGTTGTCGTCATCGGTGGGGGCGTCGTCGGCTGTGCCATTGCGCATGCGCTTTCATCACGATGGCAGGACGTGTTTGTGCTCGAGGCTCTTCCCAAGTTGGGCATGCTCACCAGTACGCGCAATAGCGGCGTCATACATTCCGGGATTTATTACCCGCCGGGTTCACTCAAAGCGCGGCACTGTGTGCGAGGAAACCGCCTGATGTATGAATTTTGTAGGGCGCAGAATGTGCCTCACAAAAATATTGGGAAAATTGTCGTGGCATCCTCCCCTGAACAAGAAAATGACCTGCGCGCGCTGATGAAAAATGGTGAGGCGAATGGCGTGGAAGGGTTGCGCATCATTGATCGCCCGGCCATGCGCGCCCGCGAGCCGCATGTCGAGGGCTGTTGCGCTCTGGAAGTTCCATCAACAGGAATTTTATCCAGCGAGGATCTCGTTAAAGCGTTTGCCCGTGTGGCTGCTGATCGAGGAGCGCACATTCTGAATCACGCCAAGGTCGAGCGCCTGGAAACCATCCCGGACGGAATACGTGTGACGAGCGCCGCCGGAGAAATCGAGACGAACTGCCTGGTTAACAGCGCGGGGCTTTTTGCGGATGATATTGCCGCGATGATCGGCTCGAATATGGCGCGCCACAAAATCTATCCCGTGCGCGGCGAATATTGCGAATTGGTGCGTGCGAAACAAGATTGGGTCCGCGGTCTGGTTTATCCGTTGCCGCACGCACCTGGGCTTAGTCTTGGGACGCACCTTACGAAAACTCTCTGGGGCAGCGTCCTTGTAGGTCCAACCGCGCGTTATATAGAAGATAAGAATGATTACGAACGCGATCGTGAGCCCGTGGATGACTTCGCTCGCGCCGCCGGTATCTTGTTGCCGGGCATCGAGCGGTCCGATTTCGTACTCGCATACTCGGGCATCCGTCCAAAGCTGATTCCTCCCTCTTCGCCTGACGTTCACGAACACGGCACGGGCATTGTGGACTTCATTATCGAGCGGGACCCGGAATTTCCGCGTGTTCTTCAACTGATGGGAATCGAATCGCCAGGTCTCACTTCGGCCCCGGCGATAGCCGAGCACGTGACTCAGCTAGTCTCGGAGATCCTGAATTAAGGCGTCGATTTGACTCTCGGCGTTCCGGCCGCTATGCTTCACGGAGCGAATAGTGCAATGTTTGCTTCTTTTTATTAGCTCGTTTCTCTCCCGCTCTGCCTAAGGGCGTTGCCTGTTAGTTCCCTGTTTTTTTCTTCAATTTCCTTGTTGGTGTACTGAGGCTTTGCTATGGCCACTCTGACACTATTTGAAAAGCTTGATCAAATTGAAGGTCGCTACGACGAAATGACGCGCGAGCTCTCGTCGTCGGAAGTTCATGACGATTCTGCGCGCTACCAGAAGCTTGCCAAAGCACATTCTGAGCTTGGCGAGATCGTCGCCAAGTATAGAGAGTGGAAAGAGATTGCGAAGGGAATCGACGGTGCAAAGCAACTCGCGACGGAGTCAGATGACGCCGAGATGAAGCAGATGGCTCATGACGAATTGCGCGATTTGGAGTCTCGCCGAGATAAAGTCGAGCGGGAAGTAAAGATTCTGCTGATCCCGAAAGATCCCAATGATGAAAAGAACGTAATCCTCGAAATCCGAGCAGGTACAGGCGGGGACGAAGCCTCGCTTTTTGCTTCGGAACTTTTCCGGATGTATTCACGCTACGCGGAATCGCAGCGCTGGCGGGTGGAGGTGCTCGAAAGCTCTCCATCGCCCGTGGGCGGCGTAAAAGAAATTGTCGCGTCGATCCAGGGCGAGAAGGTGTATTCGAAGCTGAAATACGAAAGCGGTGTCCACCGCGTGCAGCGTGTTCCCGCCACTGAACAACAAGGCCGCATCCACACCTCTGCTGCTACAGTGGCCGTGCTTCCCGAAGCCGACGAAATCGATATCAAGATCGAGCCCAAGGATTTGCGCATCGATACGTTTTGTTCCTCAGGCCCTGGCGGCCAGTCAGTGAACACTACCTATTCCGCCGTACGCATTACGCATATCCCCAGCGGACTGGTGGTCTCGCAGCAGGACGAAAAGTCGCAGATCAAAAACCGCGCAAAAGCGATGCGCGTTCTTCGCTCGCGTCTCTATGAAATGGAGCAAGAAAAGCAGCATCAACAGTTGGCTGCCGAGAGGCGCGGTCAGATCAAGACGGGTGACCGCTCTGAGAAAATCCGCACCTACAACTTCCCCCAAAATCGAATCACGGATCATCGGATCAATTTTACGGTGCACCAGTTGACCGAAGCTATGGACGGGAAGCTCGGCCCCCTCGTGGACGCTCTTGTCACGCACTTCGAATCCGAGCGTCTCAAGCAAGAGCTTAATTAAGTCCCGAATAGGTAGCCCTAATGACGGAACTAATCAGCTGGCCCAAAACCATCGTGCCGGATATCCGCGCCGCTTTGAAAGACGGGATGGCGCGGCTGAGTTCCGCGAATGTGCCGTCGCACACGTTAGCTGCTGAGCTGCTGCTGATGTATGTTCTCGGTTGTGATCGTGCTTGGCTCTATGCTCACGCGGAAGATCCGATCGATGCCGGCGCGTTGCGAAGATACTTCGCGCTCATTTCACGCCGTGCGGCGGGCGAGCCAACACAATATCTAACCGGCAAACAGGAATTCTGGGGGCTCGAATTTGAAGTAACGCCTGCGGTTCTGATACCGCGTCCGGAAACCGAGCACTTGATCGAGGTCGCGCTCGAGCGCCTCGGGGCCCGCGGCATCAAGATCAACATGCGAACTGGAGTGCCAAGTCCCGCCTTGCGAATAGTGGATGTGGGAACCGGCTCTGGATGCATTGCAGTGGCTCTCGCGCGTGAACTGCCGCACGCGAACGTTTACGCGACGGATGTTTCTTTTGACGCTCTCGCCGTTGCGCGCCGCAATGCCGCGAGTCACTGCGTCGCGGATCGCATTCATTTCGTTGAGACAGATCTGCTCACAGCATTTGAGCCCAGCCGCGAGCCCAAATTTGATCTCATCATAAGTAATCCCCCCTATGTCGCCCGCGATGAAGCGCCTGCGCTTCCGCGAGAAGTGCGGGACCATGAGCCGCACGCTGCCCTCTTCGGCGGACCTGCCGGCTCGGAAATTTACGCGCGTTTGATAGATCAATCCGCGGAGCGGCTGAATCACAAAGGCATTTTGGTCCTTGAGCTTGGCTACAGTTCCGCGTCCCACGTTGTCGATTTGCTTTCGGCCCGACCTGACTGGACTCGCGTCAAGATCACCGATGACTTGGCAGGCATCCCACGCGTTCTCGCCGCACAGCTAGCTTAATACTTCCGCGGCGGTTCATAGGTCCACAGGGAAATTCTTCTGCGCTGTAATCGCCGCCTGTTAAAGTTCTCCTCGTGGAGGCCCGAATTCACGGGAAACACACGGGGAACGCGAATTCGCATTACACTTGATCGAAGGCTATATTGACTGGCATGCCGAAGTTGGCTCAATACCGCGCGAGACGCGAGACGGCTCTTCCGCCAGCCATCGATTCGAACGCGTCCATCTTGCACATTGATATGGATGCATTCTTCGTCTCGGTCGAATTGCTGGCGCGGCCCGAACTGAAAGGCCTGCCGGTTATCGTCGGAGGCCAGCGCAATCAACGCGGGGTGGTCACATCGGCGAGTTACGAGGCACGGCGTTACGGAGTCCACTCCGCGATGCCGCTGCGCACAGCTGGGAAGTTGTGTCCGCACGCAGTCTTTCTGGATGGCCACCACGATCTGTACGGCCACTGGAGCGATCGCGTTGCCGCAGTCCTCGCCAAGTATTCGCCGATTGTGGAAATGGCATCGATTGATGAAGCGTATCTCGATCTCACGGGCACTGCCAGAATGCATGGCCCCCCGCTCCCAGCTGCTCACAAGCTGCTGCGCGAAATCACGTTGGCCACGAATCTACCGTGCTCGGGCGGTTTGGCAGCGTCGAGGTTAGTTGCAAAGGTGGCCAGCGAACAGGCTAAACCGCGCGGCCTCGTGTGGGTACCGGCCGGTGGCGAAACGGCGTTTCTTGCGTCGCTACCCGTGCGCAAAATCCCAGGAATTGGCAAGGTGACGGAGGCCGCGCTGAAAAATCTCGGTATCGAAACCGTCGCTCAACTGCAGGTCCACACGCTGAAGGAACTAGAAAGAACTTTCGGACGCTGGGGCACGGCCCTTTATCGCAAAGCCAGAGGCATAGATTCCTACGAATTTTTCGTCGATGCAGAACCGAAATCGATTTCGCACAACCGCACGTTCGGCGAGGATACGAATGACGTTCAGCAGCTTCAATCGACGATGAGTCATCTATGCCAAAAGGCGACGAAGCGTCTGCGCGATGCGGCCCTTCATGCTCGGACCATCACTCTCACGCTCCGCTTCGCGAATTTCAAAACGATTACGCGCAATCACACACTTGCCGAACCCTCGGATCTAGATTCGATAATCTTCAAGTCGACGAGCGACCTTTTCGCGCGCACGTGGGATGGCACAGCAATGCTGCGTCTGGTCGGCATCGCGCTCTCCTCGTTTTCAAGTGCGTCCGGCCAATTGGATCTGCTCGATCCAGGCAGACGCGAGAGACTCGAACGACTCGCACGCGCTACGGATCGCTTGCGCGACCGATTCGGATTTTCAAAAGTGCAGCTGGGAGGGTCCCTGGCGCATTCCGGCCATGACGAGTAGCGTGCGGCGGCACACGATAGAGACTTCATGACGAGCGCTCCACATTCGACGCAATCCGCCTCAAAACCCCGCGGCCGGATCGGCCAATTTTGGGCGCGTGTAACCGAAGGCCAGCAAATCGATCAGCTCTGGGGACAGCTCAAGTCGGAAACAAAAGCCACCTACGCCCTCTATTCGAAAGACGTCGACTGGGACGAGATTCACAGCGAAACGCGTGGCACTCGCCGGGTCTTGAGGTCCATCTGGGCGATGTTCCAGGCGATGTTGATGAAGCTCACGCCCTCGCGGCGCGTGCTTCTCCTAATTGCAATCATTCTATTCGTTTTTCACCCCGACATCAGAAACGGACAGCAACACACCACCCTAGATCTCACGTTCATTAGTGCCCTCATTCTGTTTTTGCTTCTCGCGCTGGAGCTCGCCGACCGCGTGACCATGAAACGTGACTTGGAGATCGCCCGCGAGATCCAGGAATGGCTTGTGCCGGACCACGCTCCTCAAGTCTGGGGGTTCGACATGGCCTTTGCCACGCGGCCACAGAACACGGTCGCCGGCGATTACTACGACGCCTTCATCAGGCCGGCGACGCCAGCCGGCGCTGACCGCCCCCCTTTATTCATCGCCGTCGCCGACGTCGCGGGAAAGAGCGTGCCTGCTGCGCTACTGATGGCCACATTTCAAGCGAGCTTGCGGGCCCTTACCGCGACGCCTGCAACGCTGAACGAAATCGTCAGCGGCCTCGATCGCTACGCCAAGGCCCATAGCCTCGATGGCAGCAGATTTACCACCGCCTTTCT
>JASHRM010000011.1 GCA_030037315.1 Candidatus Acidiferrales bacterium | reverse complement strand
GAAGCCGATGACCAATTACTGCGCAGCGCCTCGCGTATTCGCCATATTCCAGGAGTGATCGTGCAGGGCCGTTACGATGTTGTCTGCCCCATGGAAAGCGCATGGGCACTTCATCGTGCATGGCCAGAAGCCGACCTCATCATTACGCCAGACAGCGGCCATAGTGCCTTCGATCCGCCGAACAGTCGCGCTCTAGTCGCGGCGACCGACAAATTTGGCGGCTAGCTCTACGAGCTAATCGCGCTTACGTGAGTGGCGGCTATTCCAGTTCGTCTGAATATCTCGATCTCGCACTCTCGAATTAAGGACAGATATTCGAGGTCCGCTAAAGAGGAAACGGATTCCGGACCAGAACGAAATCGGTATCAGCGTTTCGATCGCCGGCGGGCAGCCGTAAATTCTTTGAAGCGCGAGGCCGAAGGACACACTCAGGAATGTAGACTTTTCCGCTAGGACACCGATGTGCAATGCTGATCGGCACATAGTGGCCTAGGCTGGAACCGAACGCGCAAACCAACAGAATGAGTTCTCAAGAGAAGTTACCTACAGACCGTTGGACGATCTGCAAAGATGGCCATGTGCACTGGGGGGCACACGGCGGTGCGGGCTTTCTTTTTCGGTACGTGCCGGCTAAAGGACAGGCCGTCTACTTACTCCACCAGCGATCCAGATGGGCGGATTATGGAGCCACATGGGGCATACCCGGTGGTGCAATGAGGGAAGGGGAATCACCCGAAAAGGCAGCTAGAAGAGAGGCGGAGGAGGAGATCGGTCCGATCCCCACTTACCAAATAGCGGGAATCGATGTGCAAGATTGCGGGGCCGGATGGAAGTTCCACATCATTACTGTCGATGTCGATCATATGTTTGACGCGTTCTGCGTTCGTGAGACGGACGCTACCGGATGGTTCACATGGGAAGAAATGCACACCCTACCGTTGCATCCTGGTTTCCGGAAATGGCTCGATGACGATCAATCAGATCCTCCTAATCTTGCCGGGAATTGATCCCCAGAGCGAACTGTCCTCCTGCCCCCCGATAAAAATCTTCAACACCGTCAAATTTGCGTCTCCACATCCTCCGTGAACTCATCAAACGGATCTGGCATGGCAAGATTGCGGCTAAGAGAAGATCACTGACTTAAACGGGTACCGAGGCGGGCAAAGCAAAAAGGGTGGGACAGAGCCCTTCGGCAACAAGTTTTCAGGTAAAAACATTATGAACCGTAATGGAATGGCTGCGAATACTGAGAGCACTGCAAATGGCCGAATCGCAATGCGCTTCGTGCTCCTTATTGGGGTGCTGAGTTTCTTTGCGAAATTGTCCCCGGGTTTGGTTGAAAGCAGCGACTCTCGACTGGCTGCACGTTACGCGACCTGAGCTTGCTGCGTCAACGACGGATTGAGTGTGTGCTGCAGCGCGGCCAGTTCGCGAAAGCCTTTCACCCGCCGAAATTTCTTTTCTGCTTCCAACAACCCGGTGGCCGTCCAGCGCAGTGCCTGATCACCGCCGTGCCAGCGTTTCACGTTGCGGGCCACCCGTTCTACCGTGGAGAGGCAGGACTCGATGGGGTTGGTTGTGGCCAAGCTTCTTCGCAGCAACTCCCCCACGCCGAGCCGATGCACCGTCAGCGTTTCCTCCAGGCCTTCTTCCAGACTGTGTGCCGCACTGGGATTCACTCTCTCCAGTTGCCGGAAGATTTTCTCAAATCTGCGCGGTTCCGGTGTTTTTATGGGTCGCGAGTCGCCAGAAGAACCTTGGCTTGGTTTTGGAATCGTCGCCGCATGACCGGCACCTATGACGTTACACAATCCGAAGCTTCACACCAATCATCGACAAAACGATGCCTCCGGCAACTAAGGCGATACACCACAGCCAACAGCTGCCGTGGACGGAACGGGCCAGGACCAGTCCCAAAATTCCCAGCAAAATGAGAGATGCAACCACCGCCCCCCAGCCAGATTGCGGAAGCAAAACGCCAGTCAGGAGGGGGATCAGCGCTCCAAAGAAATCCGCCGCACTAGAAAGTATGGTCGTGAAAAACGCTTCGATAACCACGGCCCGGCCCAGGCGTGACGATGCGAGTTGCCCGTGCGCCGTCAAATTCAACTCCCGTTCGGCATGGATTAGCTCACCTCGCAGGCGAGCATAGCTAGACACATAGAACACGAAGGCTCCGGCCACAAGCGCACCCACCGCGATCCGAACGGACAAGCTTATGGTCATTTTTTCGTTCGACACCAAGTGCCCGGAAGCGAGGGTGAGCGCGGTTAAAATCCCATCGGATAACCCAAGGACGATCGGTAAGAGCACGCCGAAGCGAAATAACCCACGAATGTCTTTCATCGTTTTCTCGAAAAGTATTCAACCATCTGCGTCCCGGCGATAATTTGGTCGATACTATGAACGACCGCGCCAGTGGCTTCGATGGCCTTGACGAGGGCGTCGTAATCTAGGCTTTCCCCTTCAATCGTCACGCTCGTGCCGACAGTCTCGATATCGATCTCGGTCACGGTTATGTTCAAACCATGCACGCCAGGAACCGCTTCGATCGCCTGTGTGATCTCAATCAGCGTTGGGCGAGCAATTGCCTTGTCAACGTCTAAAACAATCCTCCGAATATTCATAGTGCCTCCAGGAAAGTCAGTCGGAATGTTGTGTGGGAGGCCGAAACAAATTCCGCTCCCGCCATCCCCTTCCGTTCGAGAGTGCGACATGTGCCACATTATCTAAACACGAGCGCTAGCGCGATTTCGAAGCGCAGCAGAACTTGGCTCATCACGAGTACAGACTCGACATTGGTCGCAGGCTAGCATAAGAAACGTCGAGCGGCGCAACCACGGCGCGATGAACAGACGACTAGACCTTGATAGCAACTGATTGACTCCGACGAAAGACTTCGTTAGTGTTAGCGCCGGTGTTGGAGTCCGACCTCGGACCGCCCCTACTGGGGAAGATGACTCCTAGAAGAGGCAACTCTTGCTGGGAGCGCCAGGTGCCTTCTCGTTGGCTGTCAAGACAAGAGAATCCTCAATGACGCAGTGAGCCGGCAGCGTCACATTCGGTCTTCCAGGTGTGTTGCCGCCCGCCGCGACTCAAGAGCGCTTCCCAGGCAGGCCGTCTTTGCGTTGTTCAGATGATGCGAAAGAGACGGGCGCTACTGGACGGTTCGCTCTGGAAGAGATCCACAACCTCTGCTTAAGTCCTGGTTTTTGGAAGTGGGTGGATGAACGCCGACCGCAGGTCGCCTAGGTGTTTTGGGGATTGCTGAATTTAAATGAATATTCGCCATCGTATCTCGTTGGGGCTCGCGTTGATTGGTGCGATAGTCCTGATGGGCACGGCGGGATTCCATATTATCGAGGGTTGGTCATGGTTCGACGGATTCTACATGACCCTCACCACGATGACCACTATTGGCTATGGAGAAATCCACCCACTCACTCGCGTGGGGAAGATATTTAATTCCGTTCTGATTCTAGCGTCCGTTGTTGCAGTGGGTTTCACAATTGCCGCGGTATCACAGGCGTTATTACAATTCGAATTTGGGAAGGCCCTCGGTCGGCGACGAATGGAACGCGAACTTGCAAAGCTCTCCAGTCATTACATAATTTGTGGCGCGGGCCGAGTCGGTCGGACCGTAACGCGAGAACTACGGGCTCGAGGACAGAGCTGCGTCATCATTGACAAGGACCCGGTCCGAGCCCAATGGGCTGACGACGAAAAGATTCCCGTCATTATTGGAAATGCTTCCAGTGAAGACAACCTGCGGAAGGCGCATATCGACACAGCAAGCGGGTTCGTCGCCGCAGTCAGCTCGGACGCTGAAAACCTCTATATCATTCTGACGGCGCGGGGGCTTCATCCGGATTTGAAAATCATCGCGCGGGCCGCTGAAGAGGAGGCTATTCCAAAGCTATTGCGCGCTGGGGCTTCCCAAGTGCTGTCGCCTTATCACTTTATCGGCCACCGCATCGCTCAGCTGCTGCTCCGCCCCGGCGTTCTGGACTTCATCGATGCCGCTTTTGGGACAGAGCGCTTGGATATAGAAATCGGAGAAGTTCGAGTCCCTGAGGGATCCCCGCTAGCGAATCAGAAATTGGCCGATTCCGCTATTCACCGACAAGGCGGTGTCATCGTGCTGGCCGTCAAGAGGTCGGATGGGGAATTGATTTTTAACCCGCCACTCGATGCCCTCATTCGTGGCGGAGACTGCCTAATCGTGATCGGCGGTGAAGGACAATTGAAAAATCTAGAGGACCTAGCTAACAAACACACAGAGGTTCAAACGAGCCCGCGCCGGTAGTCAATGTGGACTCTGTTAGACGTTGTTATGTTGTGCCCATGATTCGCATTCAGTACGAGATGGATAACTCCCGTGGCGCGGCGAGAGGCCTTTTCAGATTCGCACGCGTCGCCTTTACTATTGCTTCGATTTGGCTGCCCTCAACTTTTCGACAGCACCTTCCAATTTGGGCGAAGAATTCTTTCTCCCTTCTCGATAAACCAAAGATTTAGATTGACTTTATCAGCTCGGGAAGTATGATCTCGGCGATTGGCCAAGGAGTACGGCCTTAACAGCTGCCCCTCTTCTTTAAGCCGGGACAGATGATGACTCCTGACAAGGGGATCTTTGTCACGGAGGCTTGTCATCCCGGTGCCGCGATCCCTGAACATTAATGCAGACGCAGGCTAGAGTTTGAACTTTGGATTTCCCGACGAGGGCGAATCGGCCCGGATCAATTTGAGCGAGTGAACCGCCTCACGAAATAACGGTAGTCGGCGCGCTCCGATTCCTTCGTCGAGATGACGGCGGCCCGAGGTCTAGGAGACCAAATCTGACAGGAGGAGTGAATCGACAATGCACACCGAATCAAAAGCAGTCACTACCACAACGGTTGGATATATGTGTCTTGCACTGACCGGCTGGATGATTTCAATGCCTAACGCGTCCTGGTTCTCAACGCTCTATCAGCACGGCCAGACGATTATTTACCCTCTCGGTATCGTACTTGGGGTGATGGGAATTTTGTCATTCCTCCAAGGCCGAACGCTCGATGCCATCATTTTTTTCGGCGGCTCCGGACTGTTCTGGGCGGACTACGGCTACTTGATGGCCTCGAAGGCTGGTGGTGGTAACCCGGACCCAGGAAGCTATGCCGGCTGGTTTGAGTTTATCTGGGCTGTGTTCTTTTGCTATGTGTGGTTCGGCTCGTTCAAGAGTGGAATTGTCCGCTTCCTATTCTTGTTGGGGCTGTGGCTTACCTTGCTGGCTCTAGCAATCGGTAATTGGGGAAACTTGCACGCCCTTATCGTGGTTGGTGGTTACCTGGGCTTAATTACGTCGATCCTCGCCGCAATCACATCAGCTGTTGCGGTCATCAGCCATGGCATGAAAACCGACCCGAATACTGAGAGCGCGTAATAGCCTGTTGATTGAAGCGATTGGGGAGCATATTTCGTACACCAAACATGAATGTTAGCCGATGGGACGGAGTTTAGCCACGTTGACTCGCTTTTTTGTCTTCTTTAGGTGTCCATTTGAACTAAGTGGACACCTAAAGGAAGAGATACCTCTGTAGACTCTCTCATTCGTCGTGGTACAAAAACTCGTCTGGTCAGTATGCCTGACTGCCTAACGAGTCGTTCGGCCACAATCACGCGCAACAGATACTCTGAGGGATGGAATGCGCCGCTGGTGTAGACAAGACCCAAGAACTCGCACGTCTGGCCAAGTCGCGATCGCTGTCATAACCGGGCGCCCATTCGACGAGATTGTGGAGCGCGTCGGCCACAGTCATCAGGCTTCCACGCGTGAACTGGCCAGGGTGCTTGATCATTACGGCTATCTGTGTCCTTGTCGTTGCATTCCTGCGAAAGACCCTCGAACTTTGCCCAAGCTCGCCATAGCACAGGTGCATTCCAGCCGGTCATCCCGCTGGCATTGGGTTGCAGTCGAAAACGGACGTATCTTTGACGGCATCTGGGGGGATGCGTACGGAGTTGTCGATTGGCCTAGCGATTTTCGCATTACTTGCTATCTTCCCATCGAGGACTAATCTGCAGTGAACATCACACAGCGCAAAACAACGAAACGATCAGGAACAGACGAAGTCGTGTGCAAAATTCCAGAACCGATGCCGAGTTCAGTGACGTCCCCTAATAACCGCTTGTAACATTTGCTCCCGCCCCGTACGCCGTGCGCGGCAGTACCAGTGTGTCGGGGATCCGTTCGGGCGGACTAAGGGCATTCGCGAATTATCACGATTCCCACGGCAGACCGGGCTTACCGAAATGGCCGTAGTTTGTCGTCTGCCGGTAGATTGGACGGAGTAAATCCAGTCTTTCGATAATGGCAGCAGGCCTAAAGTCGAACGTTCGCACCAGATCGGCCGCCGCTTCTTCATCGCCTGTGCCGAACGTGTTCACTCGGACCGAAAACGGCTTAGCAATCCCAATAGCGTAGGCCACCTGGAGCTCGGCTCTAGATGCGATCCCGGCCTTGACGATTTGTCGCGCTACATACCGGCAGAAGTATGCGGCACTGCGGTCGACCTTTGACGGGTCCTTTCCGCTGAACGATCCTCCGCCGTGGTGCGCTGCGCCTCCGTACGTATCCGCGATGATCTTTCTGCCGGTTACACCGCAGTCAGCTGACGGTCCGCCGTGCACGAAACTGCCCGTTGGGTTCACATGGAACCGGATGCCGTCGTGAAACCACTTGCCGAAAACGCGTGGTGCAAGCGTGTCTCGAACGTATTGGGCGATATCTTCCTGACTAACGTCGGGGCTGTGTTGTGTCGAAACGAGGACATCAGTCACGGAGGTGGGTTGATTGTCCTCATAGAAAACGCAGACCTGCGATTTCGAGTCAGGACGAAGCCAATTGTACTTGCCGTCCTTTCGGTCTTGCGCCATGCCTCGCGTGAGTTGGTGGGCGAGAAGGATAGGCAGAGGCATGAGTTCTGAAGTCTCGGCGGTTGCGTAACCGAACATAATTCCCTGGTCGCCAGCTCCCTGCTCGCCCGCCGTATTCGTTTTCTTGTCGACGCCCTGTGCGATATCTGGAGACTGCTTGGTCAAAATAGCGAAAAGGCGTACGCTGTCCGCGCTGAAAGCAACCGAGCGATCGGTGTAGCCAATCTCCCGAATCGCTTGCCTAGCAATCTGCTCATGGTCCAAGTCCGTGTTTGATGTAATCTCGCCGCCGAGAACCACGGTGTCGTGTTTGCAGAGGGTTTCACAGGCGACGCGGGAGTTGGGATCAGCGGCAAGATAGGAATCGAGAATCGAATCGGAAATGTAATCGCAAACCTTATCGGGATGACCCTCAGAAACCGATTCCGAACTGAAGTGATATATTGTCTTGCGCGAAGGTTCGGTGGAAACGGAACCAATCTTGGGAAGTGTAATCGTCATTTCTATTCTCCTAGTGGACTGTAACGGCTGAACTGGAAGTGATGCGGCGCGTAGGATCGAAGTAGCGCCACTTCACGGTTTTTGGCACGTTGTTGTAGTGCCGGATGTACTTCATGAGCTTTCGCCGCAAGTCGGCCAACGACGTGAACACGCCGCGCGCAATGACGTCGCGCTCGATCTTGGCGAACCAGAGTTCAATCTGGTTGAGCCAGGAGGAGTAGGTCGGGGTGAAGTGCAGGTGAACCTTCGGATGTCGATCCAGAAAGTCATCGACCTGCCCGGTCTTATGGGCCGAGAGGTTGTCAGCAATCACGTAGAGACCTATTCGAATGGATCAAGACTCTTCCGCTCGGCTCGGGCCGGCTCTGTCTACTCCCATGCTCCGTCTCGGCTTACCTCGAAAACAGACGCCGCGATAGAATCAACATCCCGGATCATTGCGAGATTCCTGACGAGAATACTTGCGAGCCAGACCCTTGGCAGCAAATTCTGCCAGATTTCTGAATAATGGCTCAGCGGCAGCTTCCCGCTCCTCGCCGGGAAGCCGAAGATGTTGCTCGACACGCGATTTCATTTCTTGCAAGTCTTCCGTCGACCCAATGGTGGCAGCAAGCAGCTCGAACAACATCCGGTGGGCTTGCTTACGTTCCATCACCTCGAGCCCGTCCAGTATTTGCCGATGCGATGTCCCCTCCCAAATCGCGAGAATCATTGCTTCACGAAGCCAGCGATCCATACCGTACTCGCCCAGAACGCCGAGGCCGCCGTGTACTTCCATGTTCCATTTCGCTGTGTCCACAGCGAACTCGGCTGTCCAATATTTTGCGAGATGTGCCAGCAAGCGGAATAAGTGATAGCGATCCGAGTATGGCGGACGTTGCATCCAAACCTCGTTCAGAAGCTCGACGGATTCCCAAGCCAGCGCGAAAGCTGCTCGAAGCATGCTCAAGCGATCTTTGAACTGTCGATGAAGAAGTGCATGATCGAGAATGCTTTTGCCAAACGCCGTACGGCGTTCCGCGAAAGTCAGCGCTTCCGCGATCGCGCGTTGCGCCAGCGCCACGCTCACCACGCTATTGGCCACCCGTGAGAGGTTGAGGACTTCGAGGATCTGATAAATTCCCGAGTCCTCCGAGCCAAGCAGATACCCTTCGCTGTTTCTTAGTTCCACTTCTCCCGTTGGAACGGAGCGCGTCGCGATCTTGTCCTTCAGCCGGCGAATAAAATAATTGAGCTTACCGCTCTCCCGATAGCGCGGCACAAGGAATAGGGCGAGCCCGCGCACTCCCGTGGCCGCGCCATCAGGCCTGGCGGCGACGACGGCCAGTTCGGCACCCACGTTGCTCGTAAAATACTTATCGCCGGTCAACAACCATCGATCGCCGGACCTTCGAGCGATCGTTTCCACCGCAACCCCCAGATCGGAACCGCCCTTGATCTCCGTCATCCACGTCGCGCCCTGCCACACGGAATCGTCTTTTCGCAATAATTGAGGAAGAAATCGTCCTTGCAGCTCCGCGCTTCCGTATTTCACAAGCGGCACGGCCGTCCCGAGCGATACCGTATACGGACAGCAGATACCCGGCTCGTTGTGTGAAATAATGTAGATCAGCAGGTAGGTGGGAATCAGCGATTTTTGATCGAGCGGACGCCAGACAACGCCCGCACGATAGCCCCTTCTTAACATCGCGAAGTATTCGGGCGGAAAGAGAATTTGGTCTACACGCTTTCCGAACCGGTCAAACATTCGCAGCCATGGAGTACCTGCCCGGTCGACGGCTTCACCTATGCCCTTGCCGTCCTTCTTCCACCAATTCTCTTCCGCCTCCAGTAGGTCGCGGTTGGGAAGTTCACCGAGCCTGCTTTGCAGAAAGAGCCGTGGCGAAAGAAGAGTGTCGAAATCCGTATTGGTCGACATATTTAGGTTAAGTCTCGAGGAAGCCATGGCAAATGTGTTCCAGCTTTGAAAGTTGTGCTTCCTCCAAGGACGAAACTCCTTCTCCAAAATACGCGCACGAATAAACCATGCGTGAATCGAGAAACTGATGATAGAACTCATTCGACCGGTCGTAGTGGAAACGAATGTTTTGGGCGGCTCTTCCCCTGGATTGCACCCAGGTTTCCAGACTAGTCGGTGTATAGAGCGCGGCCGCCGTCAGCAGTAATCGGTGTAACGCGGGCCGCGAATACGATTTGTAGAATCGGACGGCCCCAACCATATCTCCCGTAATCGTCGCTTTTCCGTTGACGAATGCGAGCGCCGCTGAATAAGCGTCCGCGTGCGATATGTTTTCCCATTCCCTCTCATCGGCAAGGTGGATTACGAATTCGGGATCTCCATTACCAAAGAACTTGCGCGAGCCGCTCACAAATTGCACGCAGTAAGGCGCACTGTTCTGCCCCAGCTGCCGTCTTTGGTGATCTCTATAACACTCACTGCTTCCGTCGTATATTCTTGCCGTCCGGTGAGCTTCGCTGAATTGCGGTTGTGACGTCATGCCCCCAGTCTCCTTGGTAGTGGCTGCATGATTCGGGGCTCACGTAGGCGCACCGTCCTTCGCGCCGCTGCGTTCGTTCTCTCTTGCTGTATGAGTGGAACGTAAGGCCGTACAAACAAACAACCGTGGACTGCGTTTTTTACTGATATCTGCCCAAACGTAACAATGAGAAAATCGATCGTAAGAACGGTGGCGAATCGGAAAGAAAGAAGGTGAACTCAACGGGAGCCAACGCACAGGCTTTTCCATCGTATCTCGCAAGCACTCTGTGACAGGATTCGCCGCCGGGCAAACATGACTCCGCGACAAATAGTCTATTGTCAGGAGTCATCATCCGTCCCGGCTTAAGAGGGACAGCGGTTAAGGCCGAACTCCCTGGCCTGATCGAGAGGATGATACTTCGAACGGCCAAAAAGTCAATCAAATGTGCGGGGTATCGAAGACTGTCCTGTGCCTGATAGGAAATTCACTGACTAAACTTTACCTCCCATTATGTCCGTCGGATTTAGGATGTTTCTATGCGGCGAGCCCAGCGATAGCACGCGTTGTGCCGGTCTCCTATGTTTCTGCTGGATGACTGGCGCTAAGTCGATGGATGGCAAACTCGAAATCGATCGGGAAAGCATTCGGTCCGCTCCGCAGGAACAGATTTCTTCTCTCCTCCATGAGAATCGTGAGGAGGTTCTGTTCGCCCTACTGGAGAATCCCCACTTTGACGAAAGTCACCTCTGTCTGTTGCTCGGGCGTAAGGAATTGTCGAGTATTTTCCTTGAAGAAATCGCAGGTCACAAGGAGTGGATGACGAGCTACCGCGTCCGGCGCGGTTTAGCCTTTCATCCGCACTTGTCGCAGACACTCGGCCTTCGTCTTGTTCGCGAGCTTTACTTGGCCGACCAGGTCCAATTGACCTTCTCGCCCTCCGGTGCGCCTGCATTGCGGCACTTGGCCGAGGACCTGGTCCTGTCTAAACTCCCCCAACTGCCACCCAGCCAGAAGATGGCGCTTGCCCGGCGCGCATCGGTCCGCATCATCGGTGCATTGCTTGTGGACGCAAGTCCGGAAGTCGTCCCCACGGTGCTCGATAGTCCGTTCCTCAGCGAAGGGCAAGTGCTTAGGGCGCTCGCGCGAATTATGCTCCCGGCGCGCGTCGTGGCCGCCATTGCCGAACATCGTCGCTGGTCCAGTATCTATAGCGTGCGGTTGGCCCTGCTGCGCAATTCGCAAGCGCCTCTCGCGCGAGTAATCGCCTTTTTGCCCAGCATTTCGACGACGGATCTGCGCGTGCTTGCCGAGTCTTCCTCAGTGCCGTCCAATTTGCGTCCTCACATCCGGCGTGAACTGGCGAATCGCATGCAGCATGGCAAGGCTCCGAGTAAGGCTCGTTCATTGACGTAGCCAATTGGAGGCAGCTCAGGGCTCATCGTGGTGCAAGTTGGGAACAGTTGGGAACAATACCTCGCCCAATTTCGCAACCGCATCGCGTTCGGATTCGGAAACAGGATGGGTGTAAACGTCCATCGTTGTTGCAGCGCTCGAATGGCCCAAGAGGGTCTGTTGAGCCCACTGTGTCGATGGAAGAATTCAAGGCAGAGTACGGTTATGCCGAGAAATTGATGGAATTTGCCGGCGACGTGAGTCGCAATTGCATCTTTGCCTCTCGTGAATACGAACTGTTCGGGAATATCCTACGCGAAATGTTCGCGGAGAGCTCTGAACCTACCGAACAGATCCCGCTTGTTACTGAAGATTATCCTGAGGGCATTCCTGGAATCGTTTTGGTGAGGAGCACAATTACTGTGGCGGACGTAGTCGCCGAACCTGGGACCCTGGCAACTCTGGGCAATGATATTGAAACAGATTCGGGAACGAGGCCCGCGCAAACTGAGTAGGAGAGTGGAATCCCCGCCACTAGTTAGTTAGCAGGGGGGCTTGTGGCGAGAAAAGATCACATCGTCGCGACGACTCGGAGATGGCCTTGGCGACGTGAGCGAGGTGCGCGCTTTAGGGTGATCTCAATATCGTGACCGAGCAGAGTCAAAAAGTGCATGAGACGTTCGGTCGAGAAGCCCGAAAGCTGACCCCGCAAAAGGCGCGAGATTTTGGGTTGATCGATTTTCAGTATGTGGGCAGCGCGAGTTTGCGTAAGTCGCCGCGCGCGAATGACTTCGCTAATACGGATCGCAAGGTCCGCCTTGGCGAGGCGTTCTTCGGGGTCGGGCAGGCCGATGTCGGCGAAAACGTTGCCGCTGCCTTCCTCGACCGCAATTTTCTTATTCATTTTCTCTTACCCCTTTTGAGCCTCTTGCCATCTGGCATGTTCTTCTTCGGCTCGCTTGAGACGCGATTTGATTAGCTCAATCTCAGGTTTCGGCGTCTTGATTCCCGTCTTTGATTTCTTCTGGAACACATGCAAGACGTATATGCGTCCCGGCAAGCGAACCGTGTACACGGCGCGATATGTGTCGCCGGCATGGTCTTCCACGATCTCCAGGATGCCCGCGCCGCTAAAGCCCCTTAGCGGCTTGGCATCGGCGTGCTTTCCGCCACCTTGCGCGACGTACAGCGCGTAGCCAATCGCGTCCTTTACGTCCTCTGGAAAGGAAGTAAGGTCTGCCTTGGTGGTGCCAATCCAGACGACCGGCTTGATTCTGGACAATGCCGTCATTTCCATATTATGCCTAAACGAGCATAGGATGCAAGAACTGCTTCCTGACTAGGCGCATTTAAGAGTAGCCAGGGTCGTGAATTCACGTACGGAAGGTGCTGGTGCGGAGTTGTTTCGGGTAGAGCACCGGAATCCGATGCTCTACCCTAAGGGTGCTTTTTGAGCGAAAAGCAGATTCCCCAACTTCGGATTCATTGTAACGCCGACCGATACTCCGGTTCTATTCGGTAGTTCACGCTGCTTTCGCGATCATCCGATCTCGGATTTCGTCGAAGGACCAAGGGCTAAGGTCGTGCGTGTCCACGCCAACGTCCATCGAAAGTGAACTGTCGGGCGCTGACAACCTTCCGTGGGAATGTCCGTACAGGTGCCAAGCACCGTGAGATGAATGATTCCAAACACGCATTGCGTAGTGACAAAGCACGATTCGCTGGCCGTTGATCGAGACCTCGGCTAGATCGCCAAGCCAAGAAAACTCCTCGGTCAATTTGCGCGTATCCTTGTCATGGTTGCCCGGCACGGCGAATATCTTTTTGCACCGAATTTCGCGTCGCAGTTCGAGCGCACGCGCTTTTGGACCGATGCAGAAGTCACCGAGAAAATACAGCACGTCGTTTGCTTTTACCGCGCTGTTCAGTCGTTCGAGAATCGCAGAATTCATCGCCTCGACGGAGTCGAAGGGACGATTACAATATCGGAT
>JASHRM010000118.1 GCA_030037315.1 Candidatus Acidiferrales bacterium | reverse complement strand
CAAGAAGAGTCGAATAACGCGCAACGCGAATCGATTCTCGAAGACATTGCCAAAGAGCTCTCATTCGCGGACGAATACGTTTCCGGCCTGGAAACGAAAACTCTGCTCGCGGGCGAAAGTGACAGGCTCAATGCAATCGTCACGATCAAGCCAGGCGCGGGCGGCACCGAATCGCAGGACTGGGCTGAAATACTTTTGCGCATGTATCTGCGATGGGCGGAGGGAAAAGGTTTTCGCGCCAACGTTCTTGAATCGACCCCGGGTGAAGAGGCGGGCATCAAGTCCGCCACCGTGCAGATCGAAGGCGAGAACGCCTACGGAATGCTGGCTGGCGAAAGCGGCGTGCACCGGCTCGTTCGTATTTCGCCATTCGACCAGCAAGCGCGGCGTCACACCTCATTTGCCTCCGTGTTTGTGATTCCGGAAATCGACGACCGCATCGAGGTAACCATCAATCCCGATGATCTGCGCGTGGATACCTACCGTTCGGGTGGTAAGGGCGGGCAGAACGTTAATAAGGTTGAGACCGCAATTCGCATCACGCATATTCCTACCGGCATCGTGGTTCAATGCCAGAACGAGCGCAGCCAGCACAAAAACCGCGAGACCGCGATGAAGCTCCTGCGTTCGCAACTCTACGAAGTCGAGCTCGAAAAGCGCCGCGAAGAGGCCCGCAAGCTCGACGCGTCGAAGCCGGAAATCAGCTTCGGCAGCCAGATCCGATCCTACGTGATGCAGCCGTATCAAATGATCAAGGACCACCGCACGAAATTCGAACGCGGCGACGTGCACAAAGTCCTCGACGGCGACATCGACCCCTTCATTCGCGCCTACCTCCTCTATCGCCGCGAAGCCGCCTGAGCGCGCCCCAGGAATTGATCAGAACGAGCCGCAAAGTGGATCGCCCGTCCAAAATGCATGCGTGTGCGTGCACATTCTTCTTGACAATCCCTCCAACCGGGTAGTAAAAGCCGCGTCAATCGGAAACTATCCGTGTACTTAAGCCGGGGGGTAATGGCTAGCCCGATATGATGCTAGGCATTCCCGATTTGCGTGACGACACCGAGGAGGCGAGGTCTCGGGTTTCGCGCAGGGTTCTCCAGAACGCGGCCAAGTCAGTATCGCAGTGCATTCCCACCATGCGTGCGCCGGGGTTGTGCATGCACATAAGATCAAGAAAGGTAGGCAAAATGTCCTTCCACAATCGAGTTGTTGCGGGCGGCAATTCGCTTCATGGCTCAAGTTTGCTTCGCGCCGCGTTTCGGACGGTTTTGGCCTTACTTTTCTTGAGCGTCCTCATTGCCGGCAACCTGAAGGCCCAAGTGGAAAAAGCCACACTTTCTGGAACCGTCACGGATGCCACTGGCGGGGTGATCGTTGGCGCGAAAATCGAAGCGACCAACGTCAACACGAGCGTCAGCTACTCGGCCGTTACCGACGGGCAGGGACGCTACGTTTTGCCAGAAATGCAGGTCGGCACCTACGAGGTCTCGGCGCAGAAGTCTGGTTTTGAGGAAGTGAAGCAAACCAATATCGTGTTGAGCGTCGGTGCGCGGCCGATCCTCGACTTCAAACTGTCGGTGGGCCGCTCCCAGCAAGTCGTCCAAGTGGAGGGCGACGCTTCCAGAGTTGATACTGAAACCGCTGCGGTGGGCACTCTGATTGCCCCCAATCAAATGGAAAATCTGCCCTCCAACGGTCGCAATTTCACCGACTTGCTCAGCTTGGCACCGGGCGTGGCTACAGTGGCTGCGAGCGCTGGTGGCGGCGGTCAGTCGCCAACGGTCTACGGCCAACAGACCAACTATTCCGTTTCCGGTTCGCGGCCAGTGGGATTGGCCTACATGCTCGATAACACGTATATCACCGACCCGCTGGACCATGGGGCCGGGGTCAGCGTGGAGGGGACTTCGCTCGGAATGGAGGCCATCCAAGAATTCTCGGTTTTGACCAACACTTACAGCGCCGAGTTCGGTGGCACCGGCGCGGCCGTCAACGCAGTCACCAAGTCGGGCACCAATAACTTTCACGGTTCAGCGTACGAATATTTCCGCAACAGCGTCCTGGACGCGAAGAACTACTTCGACGCTCCCGGGCAGAAACCGACCTTTAAGAGGAATAATTTCGGCGGCTCGCTGGGGGGGCCAATCAAGACTGATAAAGCCTTCTTCTTCGTCAATTATGAGGGCTTGCGCTCGGGCACGGGTGAGACCTCGCGCGCGATCGTGCCTACATCGTTGCCCGACCTGTTCGAGGCCGGCGGCATGACCTACAACGGCACCACGTGGGTTGGTCCTTACGGGCCGATAAGCCCGTTGACGGAAAGCATATTCGGCTTGTATCCGCTGGCCCAAAGCGCGACTCAATGCCCCAATGTTATCGATGTCCAGTTTCTGCCGGGCACCGGCCTGTTCTGCTCACATGACCTCCAGATCGGCAACGAGGACTACGTGCTTGGACGCGTGGACTACGTCTTTAGCCAGCAGGATAGCTTGTTCGGCCAATACCACATAGAGAGGGCTTATCAGGTTCTCCCCTACGTGTACACTCCGGTTCCGGGATATCCCGAGGTCGACAACGAGCACAACCAGTACATCACCCTCGAGGAGCGGCATACGTTTTCGCCGAGGATGCTTAATGAAGCTCGCTTCGGATTCGTCCGGTTTTATACGCTGACGACCAACGGGGGCGCGGCTGCGGCACCCCCTCTGCAGTCAGCTCCTGGCCTGCAGGATATGGACTTTACTCCTGGCCAGAATCTCTCCGCGCTGGGTCCCTCGCCTACGAGTCCAAGTCGGCCGGTTACGAATCGTTTCAGCGCCGGTGATGACGTCGTGTTCTCCTTGGGTGCGCATAGTCTCCGCTTTGGCGCCACCGTAACCCGCGTGGAGTTGAACCAGTATTGGGACCAATATCCCGGCGGCGCGTGGATCTTCGCAGACCTAAGCGGCAACACAGTACCCGGAACGCCGTTGGGAGGCTCGTTGTATGGCGACCCGCTGTTGTGCGTGTGCGGAGCCGCTCCCAGTTACAGCTATACGACCCCGAGCGGACAAACTTATCCTTTCAACCCCCTCCGCTACTGGCGCCAAACATGGCTGGAGCCATACATCCAGGACGATTGGAAAATCACCAAGAGGCTTACCCTGAACATCGGCTTGCGATACGACTGGGCCAGCAACCCGACGACGGTCCATGAGCCCGTGTTCGTCATCAACAATTTAACTGCGCCGACGACGACCGAGAACAGCTTCGTCACCGCGCAGCATCCCTTTACCCAAAATCCCAATCTCAAGAACTTCGATCCACGTTTCGGCCTTGCTTGGGACCCGTTCGGCGATCACAAGACCTCCGTCCGCGCCGGATTTGGCATGTTCCATGAGCCCGTTACCGCGCGCACCTACGCCCTCGACAACACGTCGTTTCTCCCGAATGAGCCGTTGTTCTTTCTTTTCTTCGACACGGATTTCCCAGCTCTACCCACCAGTCCCAACGAGCTTATAGGTGGCGCTCCGGCATCGAGTTCGATCGCTTGGTACTACGCCATTCAGCAGAACGTCGACACAGCGCCATACGTTATGCAGTACAACCTGAATATCCAGCGCGACCTCGGGCACGGTACCGTGCTGACCGTGGGCTACAACGGCTCCCAAGGCAATCACCTGTTCTTTTGGATTGACGCCAACCCGCCGCTCTCCTATTCCATGTTGACGCCCAGCGAGCAGGCGGCGGCACTCGCAACCGGAAACTACCCCACCGCTACCGGAGCCGGAGCGCCCGGCACGCCGACCAACCCGTTTACAGTCAACCCGTCAACGGGCAGTGTGCACGTCAATCCCAAATTCCAGGCGGTCGAAGCGGTTGAGCCCAGAGCCCATTCCAGCTACAACGCCTTGCAGGTCACCGTGAGCCGGCAGTTCGCCAAATCCCTGGTCGGTAATGCGGGCTACACGTGGTCCAAGTGCTTGGATGATGCCTCAGCAACCATCAGCACGGAACAGGGCGAGTGGGCGGTCGTTGATGCTTACAACCCCAGCCTCGATCGTGGTCCATGCAGCTTCAGCTCGAACCAAGTGTTCAGTGCGAACGCCATCTACCAGATACCGCTCCACGGCAATCGGTTGAAGGACGGCTGGCAAGTCAGTCCCATCGTCAGCGCCTATACTGGCCTCCCATTTAACGTCCAGACCATGTTTGGGGGCCTCTACCAATCCCAAACGGGTGGCGCCACCGAAGGCGAGCGCCCAGAACTCGTTCCCGGCTGCGATCCGATGGTGAGGCAACACGATGAGTGGTGGAATCCCGAGTGCTACGTGTTTGCTCCGTTTGGCAGCCTCGGCGACTCCGGCCGCGATTCGCTGAACAACCCTAATTTCGCCAACTTCGACTTCGCGATATTTAAGGACACGAAGATAAACGAGCGGCTTACCGTGCAGCTTCGGGCGGAGTTTTTCGATATCTTGAACCACCCGAACTTCGTTGTAGGTAACCAGGTTTACCTCATGGGCACTGCAGCCACCGTTTCGCCTTCGAGTGCTGCGCTTTATGGGTATTCCTATTCGCAACTTTCCAATCCAGCGGCGTATTTGCCCGAAACCGCCACCAGCCCTGGCGGCATCATCTGCAACCCGTCGCAGGTACTCGGTGCTCCGGTTATTGGCCCTTGCTACACGCCTTCGACTGCACTCGCTGCAACCACGCCGGGGACCAATGGCGGCCAACGTCAGATTCAATTCGCTGTGCGGTTTATGTTCTAGATGTCCTGCTTGCGGCGAGCGCGAACCACCCACGCCTCGCCGCGAACGCAGCACATAGAGCCGACGAAGATGCCCACCCCATCTTCGTCGGCTCTGCGTTTTCGGCTCGCCATGGCCGCGCTTTTCAGCCGCGTATCTAGCCGTTCGGGTGTGAATTTAACCCCTTTGGGTGCATGTAATTGACCTGTCAGCAGCCGTATGCTAGCGTTTCTTGTTTCGAATTCGAGAAAACTGTAGCTAGCGGATCGCCCGCTTTCCTCCGGAGGACATGTGGCACATAACGAGAAGTTCCTTTTCACCTCAGAATGCGTAACCGAGGGCCATCCCGACAAGATGGCGGATCAGATTTCCGATGCCGTACTTGATACGGTGATGGCTCACGACCCAATGGGCCGTGTTGGCTGCGAGACGATGTTAACCACCGGTCTTGTCGTGATCGCGGGCGAAATCACCATCAAGAAAGAAGCGCGCGGCTGCCTGGATTACGAACAGATCGCCCGCAAAGTGATCGCCGACATCGGCTACGACCGCGCCAAATACGGGTTCGACGCGGAGACCTGCGCCGTCGTTTGCGCAGTGAAGGGCCAGTCGCCCGACATTGCCATGGGCGTCGATACAGGCGGCGCGGGCGACCAGGGAATGATGTTCGGCTACGCCTGCGACGAAACTCCGGAACTGATGCCCATGCCCATCCAGCTGGCCCACCAGCTCACGCAAAAAATCGCGCAAGTCCGCAAGGCCAGGGAAGTCGATTTTTTCCGGCCAGACGCAAAATCCCAAGTCTCGATCGAATACGAAAATGGCCGTCCAAAGCGTGTCGACACCGTCGTGATTTCCACGCAGCACAGCGACAAAGTTTCCAGCAGCGATCTGCGCGAGGCCGTGATCGAAAAAGTGATCAAGCCGGTTCTGCCCGCCAACATGTTTGACAAGACCACGAAAATTCACGTGAACCCGACCGGCCGCTTCGTAACCGGCGGTCCGATGGGCGACGCGGGTCTTACGGGACGCAAAATCATCGTCGATACCTACGGCGGTTACGGACGCCACGGCGGCGGCGCTTTTTCCGGCAAGGATCCCTCGAAAGTGGACCGTTCCGCCTGCTACGTGGCGCGCTACATCGCAAAAAATATCGTCGCGGCCGGCTTGGCGCGAAAAATCGAAATTCAGCTCGCCTATGCGATTGGCGTTGCCGAGCCGGTTTCAGTGATGTGCGATACGTTCGGCACGGGAACCGTTCCGGATTCGCAGATAACCGAGCTGATTCGCGAATTCTTCAAGCTGACGCCCAAGGGCATCATCGAAGCGCTCGATCTGCGCCGGCCGATTTACCGCGCGACCGCGGCATATGGCCACTTCGGCCGCACTGGGCCGGGTTTCACGTGGGAGCGCACCGATAAAGCCGCCGCGATCAAGGAAGCCGCGGGCGCCCGGGGCCCCGTGGCCGTCTCGCGCAGCTGACCCGGTGTTGTCATCCTGAGCGGAGTTCCGCGCGTTTCTGGTTCGCACTGGGATCGTAGGGTAAAGATTTAAACGCAGGGCCGGGTTCTCACCCTGAATACAGTCAAAGGTCGCCCCGGCAT
>JASHRM010000117.1 GCA_030037315.1 Candidatus Acidiferrales bacterium | reverse complement strand
TGCCCTCCGACGGACCCGAGGAATTCAAGATCGCGCTCCGTATAAACATTTTCCTGATGGTAATTCTGAACCACGAGCACGCCAATCGTGCTTGCCGGCGTTCGCAGGGGAACACCCAGCCAGGATGGCGATTGCGTTCCGACGAGCTCGACTTCTCCTTGTTTGGCCAGCTCCTCGAAGTATTTCTGCGAGATCAGCATGTGCTTGCCGCTGCGAAAAACATAGGCGGTGCAGCTCATGTGCAGGGCTTGGGGATCGGGCAGCGAGTCGTATTCGTCCACGAAGAATGGGAAGTGGAACAGTCCTGTGGATGGTTCGTGAAGCGCAACGAAGCAATTCTTCGCGTCTAGAACTTTGCTCAAAGCGCCGTGAATCAGCTTCAATAGGTCGTCGAGCTTGTCGGTCACGCTGACCGCGTTGATGATTTCAGCCGTGACGTGGAGTTCAAGATCGGATCGTTTTCGCTCGGTGATATCCTCGGCAGTGCCGTCATGGCTGACCACTTTTCCGTTTTCGTCACGAATGGCGCGGGCATTCAGAGAAACCCACATCGGGCTGCCATCTTTTCGCAACATGTGGCATTCGAAATTCTCGATGATTCCCTGCGTTTCCAGCTGGCGCTTCACTTCCTTGCGTTCGGCGGGATCCACATAAAGCTGAGTGGCGATATCTTTTACACCCGCGATCATTTCCGCCGGCGAAGAATATCCAGCGATACGCGCCATCGCCGGATTCACGGCCACAAAGCGCCCGTCGGGCGTGGATTCGAAGAATCCTTCGACTGCATTTTCGAAGATCCGCCGGTATCGTTCTTCGGCGCGCTGTTTCGCTTCCTCAGATTTCAGTTGTTCCGTGATGTCTTCGTACATGCCGAAGGCGCCGGTTGGCTTGCCGCTTACGATGAGCGGCACGCCCAGGATGCGCACATCCACCAGCGACCCGTCGCGGCGTTTCCTGCGCGCCGTCGCGCCAACGACGGAGTGCATCACCTCGTTGAGGCGGTCGACCATCTCTTCGCGACCGTCGGGCGGAGCCAAAAGCGAATCGAGTTCCTTGCCCCAAATTTCCGCGAGCGTGAAGCCGAAGAGCTTCTCAAAAGCCGGATTGCACATCTGAACTCGCCGGTTGCTATCAACGGCGATCAGCGCGAGCGGATTGTTTTCGGTGAGCGCCTGGAGATACGCGGTATGCTCGGTGAGTTTGCGCTCGGCGGCGCGGCGGGCGCTCACGTCGAGGGCGATTGACAACGCCGCATCGCGTCCGGCGAACGGAATGTTTTGCCGCGTTACCTCAACCTCAAAAATTTCACCGTTTTTTTTGCGGTGACGCCACTGCCCCACGCCCCTGGGACTCTTTCCGGTCTTGGCAATATCCTTTAGCAGCAGCTCGACATCTTCCGGAGGTCGGATGTCGGTTACACGCATCTGAAGCAATTCCTCGCGGGAATAGCCGTATGCGCGCACGGCGGCCGCATTTACTTCAAGAAAGCGCAGCGTCTCAGTGTCCGTGACGAACATCGGATACGGATTGCTTGAGAAAAGCAGCTCAAAGTTTGCGTCAGACGGAGCCGTCTTGGCGCCTGAGAATGCGCGGTTGGCTTTTGCCGAAGAGTCAGGCTTCGCCTTCTCCACGTTTTTTGCGCGCGTTGAGCGCGAGGAGCCGCGTCGCTTTGGTGAAAGCGTGGATATTCTGCTCGACATATGTCGGGTACGGCTAAAGATGGAGCGGCGAAATTGCCGCGAACAACCCCACGACTTTTATAAAAAAGAGGCTTGTCTGCCACAATAGTACGTTCGTACTGATGGGGAGTAACGCCTTTGGTTTTTCGACCTCGTTTGCATCAGTTTGCGGACGGCGAGGCGAAAGTGCAGAAAAGCGAGAGTACTACCGAGTGTGTATATCGCGCTCAGGTCACCTCCGGTAAGATTGGAAGCAGCTGGGTAACGTTTTGTTTGGTCGAGCGCGGGCATGAGCAAAATCGATAACGCAACCACCGAAGCGACTTCCGATCCGTTCCGTGCAAGCGTCGATGCGTTAGTCCGCGGGGACTTTTCCGATTTTTTCCAGATACTGGGGCCGCACTGGCTGGAGGGCGGCCCGTCGCCGGAGCTGGCGGTCCGCCTATTCCGTCCCGGCGCCAGCGAAGTAACGGTCTTGTGGCAGGCGCCGAGGGTTCCCTTCACCGCCCGGAAAATTCATCCTGATGGTGTTTTTGAGGCGATTTTGCCGGCCGAGCGCATCGGACTCAGCGCGGCGCTGCCGGTTGCGCCCGCCGCCTATCGCTTGCGCTATAAGTTCGAGAACGGCTTCGAAACCGAATCTTTTGACACGTACGCATTTCCGCCGGTGCTTTCCGATTACGATCTCTATCTGTTTGGCGAAGGCACGCATTACCTAAATTACGAAAAGTTGGGAGCACATCTGCGTGAAGTGGACGGCGTTCGCGGCGTGCATTTTGGGGTTTGGGCGCCCAATGCGAAACGCGTCAGCCTAGTTGGCGATTTCAATTCGTGGGATGGGCGCGTCGACGCGATGCGCAATCGCGGCGCGAGTGGAATCTGGGAAATCTTCATTCCCGAGCTTGTTGAAGGCGCGCTGTACAAATATGAGATCCTTTCACGCGTTGAAAACCATCTCGGCTTGAAAGCGGATCCTTACGCCTTCGCCTCTGAAATGCGGCCGAAAAGCGCGTCGGTCGTCTGCGATATCGACGGTTACGATTGGAACGACGGCGAGTGGCTT
Organism: Candidatus Acidiferrales bacterium; assembly: GCA_030037315.1. Taxonomy (GTDB): domain Bacteria; phylum Acidobacteriota; class Terriglobia; order Acidiferrales; family UBA7541; genus Palsa-295. Next base: position 15,497 of record JASHRM010000117.1, on the reverse strand, counting down.
GCGGCGCGCGAGTCGGCGGATTGGCTGCACGCGCCCATGTCAATTTACGAAGTGCACGCGGGATCCTGGAAGCTGAAAGAGGGTCACCACTGGCTCACGTACCGGGAGATGGCTGACCAGCTGATTCCTTACGTCAAGCAGATGGGCTATACCCACATCGAGTTGATGCCCATTATGGAGCATCCGTTCGATGCTTCTTGGGGCTATCAGACGGTCGGCTATTACGCGGTTACGAGCCGCTTTGGCACGCCAGCCGATTTCATGTTTTTGGTGGACCGCTGCCATCAAGCTGGGTTGGGCGTGATTCTCGATTGGACTCCCGCGCATTTCCCGCGCGACGCGCACGGTTTGGCGTTCTTCGACGGCACTCATCTATACGAGCACGCGGACCCGCGACTGGGTGCCCACCCCGACTGGGGCACGCTGGTTTTCAATTACGGGCGCAACGAAGTGCAGAATTTTCTGCTGTCGAACGCGCTTTTTTGGATCGACAAATACCACGTTGACGGTTTGCGCGTCGATGCGGTCGCGTCGATGCTTTACCTCGATTATTCGCGGCAACCGGGCCAATGGATTCCCAACAAATACGGCGGTCGCGAAAATTTGGACGCGATCGCGTTCATCAAGCGCTTAAACGAAGTTCTGCACACGCGCCATCCCGGCGCATTGACGATCGCTGAGGAGTCCACGTCGTGGCCTGCCGTCTCGCGGCCCACATACGTTGGCGGACTCGGATTCGATTTGAAATGGAATATGGGCTGGATGAACGACGTGCTCTCGTACATCTCGCTCGATCCGATTCATCGTCAATTCCATCACGCGAAACTCACATTCTCGATGCTGTACGCCTTCCACGAAAATTTTATTCTGCCGCTTTCGCACGATGAGGTCGTTCACGGAAAGCGGGCACTGCTTGAAAAGATGCCAGGCGATGACTGGCAGAAATTCGCCAATCTGCGCCTGCTTTTCGGCTATCTCCACGCTCATCCGGGCAAGAAGCTGCTATTCATGGGCAGTGAGCTCGGCCAGCGAAATGAATTTTGGGAAGGCGGCCAGGTCGATTGGCAGCTCGAAGATTCAGCGCCGCACCGCGGCATTCAGCGGCTTTATGGGGATTTGAATCGCCTGCACGCCGGCGAGCCTGCGCTTCACGAAGTGGATTTCGAGTGGGCCGGATTCGAATGGCTGGAAGTCAACGACGCTGCGACCAGTGTCCTGTCATTCTTACGCCGTGCCCGGAACGAGCAGGATTTCATCGTCGCGGTTTGCAATTTCACGCCGGTCGTGCGTGACGTGTATCGCGTAGGGGTTCCCAAGGCGGGGTTTTACCGCGAAATACTAAACACGGATTCGAAATTCTACGGCGGCACGGACGTAGGAAACGCAGGTGGCGTGCAAGCCGAACCCATTCCTTGGAACGATCGCCCCTATTCGATCAAGGTGCGTCTGCCCGGATTGGCCGCGCTTTACTTCAAGCCGCAGCACGACTAAAGCGAAATTTCGCTACGCTGCTGACAGCGCCAACTCCTTCGGTTCTCCGAGCGTAGCTGCGGGCCAGCTCTGCAATTCGCGCAGGCAGTGCTTCATGAAACAGGCGATGTTCCGTTGCGCTTCTTCGTGAGGCATGCCGCCGAAGTTCAAGTTGGGCATGACTCCCTGCATGTCGGTCAGCTTCTTGTAACCCTCGAATTTTTCGAGAACTTGCTGTGGCGTGCCCCAAGCCATTAGCTGAATGTAATCTTCGACGGCCTTGTCCTGGCCGATTTCGTTCAGATACTTGCTGAGATCCGAGTAGCGTTCGTAGCCCTTGGTCTTATCGAAATGCTTGCCGAACATTTCGTAGTGGTCGAGCGCCTCACGGTAATTGGCGGCGAGATATTTACGGGCCAACTCTTCGGCACGATCCTCGCTTTCGTCAACAAAACAAAACCCGCTGCAAAATGGCTTGGGCGGCTCGGTGCCCGGATGAAATTGCGCCCATAGCTTGTGATAACGCTCGAAATCGGCTGTCACCAGATTCCACGCCTTTTGAATGATCACCAGCATCCCGAGGCCGAGCTTTGCAACGACGGGCACGGAATCCGTTGATGCCGCTGCCGCAAACGAACGGCCCTTGAATGATTTGAATGGCCGCGGGCGGATATCGCGCCGCGGTTGCCTTACGGTCGCGCCACCTTCCATGTAGCCGTTTTCCAGCGCATCGAGCACCAGTTGAGCGTATTCATCGAATCGCTGGCGGCCTTCGTTTTGGTCGATTCGCAGGCCTTCATATTCCCGGCGCGCCAAACCGCGGCCAAATCCCAGAATGAAGCGTCCGTTTGAAACATGGTCGAGCAGCGAGATTTGTTCGGCAAGTCGAATCGGATCGTGCCACGGCACTACGATCACCATCGATCCCACTTTTATGCGTTTTGTCTTCCCCGCGATATAAGAAAGCACCTGGCATGGATCGGGACTGATCGAGTAGCTATCGAAATGATGCTCAGTCACCCAGACGGAGTCGAACCCTCGCTCTTCCGCCAGCGCGCAATTGCCCAACTCTTCCAGCATGAATTGCCGGTCCGAGTAACCGCCCAAGTGCTGAAGGCCCGCTCCGTAGCCGACGTGCATCGCGTTGTCTCCTTCGCTGCGTCTAGCCAGAGCCATCTGGCGCAGCGCATTCCCAAAATTCCCCAGTCGTCGCAATATAGCAGATCGAGGCGATTGCGGACTAGCGCGCCACAAATTCGCAGGCCGGTGTACAATCCACGCGCTTTCCGGTGCCCGAATGGCAGAGAACGGACAACATTTTGTCGCTGTAATCGGCGCGGCTATTTCGGGATCGGTTGCCGCTGAACTGCTCGCTGAACGCGGCATTCGCGTGGCCGTCATCGAGCAAAATAAGCGCCCCTACGGCAAAATTGAAGATGGGCTGCCGCGATGGCACGTTGAGCAACGCAAGCAGGAATATCATCACATCGATGAACGCCTGAAGAAGCCCGGAATTTCGTTCATACCCTGCACCAAAATAGGCCGCGATATCGATTTTCAGGATCTCTGCAGCAACTGGGGCTTTTCCGCAGTGATCCTGGCGAACGGCGCGTGGCGCGACCGCGATCTCGGCGTACCCGGCGCGGGCGATTATGTGGACAAGGGTCTCGTCTACCAGAATCCTTTCATCTATTGGTACAACCACAAGAATGAGCGCGATTATCGAGGCCCGCGCTACGGAACGCCCGATGAAACGCTCGTCGTGGGGGGCGGGCTCGCGTCGATCGACGTAGTGAAAGTGCTTCAGCTTGAAAATTATGAACGCGCGCTAAGCGAGCACGGCGTTCAAGTGAGCATGCACGACCTCGAAAAAGGCATTCCCTCCGCGTGCGAAGCGCACGGAATCCGCCCAGAGAGCCTCGGCGTGAAAGGGTGCTTGCTGATTTACCGCCGGCGAGAGCCAGATATGCCGCTTGCACATCCGCCAGATAATCCTACTCCCAACCAGATTGCGAAAACCGAGCAAGTGCGGCAAAAAATGCTGCGGCTCGCTCGCGAGAAATATCTTTTTCGCTTTCAGGAGCGGAGGCTTCCCGTCGGCTTCCTGGTCGAAGACGGGCGGCTCGCCGGGCTCAAAGTCGTCGAAACGAGGACTTCAGGACGGAACGTCGAGCCTGTTCCCGGTTCGGAACAAGAGATCCGCGCACCGCTGGTGATCTCGTCGATTGGGTCTGTGCCAGAAGCTCTGCCTGGCGTGGCGATGAAAGGCGACTACTACACCTTCACAAGTGAGGATTTGCCGCGTTACGCGCCACATGGGCACGTCTTCGGGGTGGGCAACGTCGTTACCGGGCAAGGGAATATCCGCGTCTCCCTCGTCCACAGCCAGAAGGTAACGAATCATCTGATCGAGAATTACATCACGGGTAAGGGCGAACTATCGGCATTCTACGCCGCGGCCGAATCACGAGCTGCAGGCCAGGCTCAAGCCGTCAGCGAGCGCATTCAAACACTGCCTGCCCTGGCACCGGCTGAATTTACCGCGCTGGAAAATCGCGTTCGCAAGCTCCAGGAGCGAGTCGGATATGCATCCGACTACGACTCCTGGATCGCGAAAGTCACGCCGCCTGATTTGGAATAGCTGACGGCGGCTGAGTTGCGTTTAGTGCTGCTGCATGAAAGATGATGGATCGAAAGGCTGCGGTGTGCCCACGATCTTGTCTTTCGCGTCAGTAATTTGTTTCGTCAGCACCATTGAGTCGTCCTTGCCCTGGTGCTTCACCACGCCAAACGGACTTATTTTTGTGCTAATCCATGTATCGCCGGAACCATCCTTCGCTCGATAGTGCTCGCACGAAAACGTGCCGGCGGGCACTGTGATGGTTTCGGTGCCGACATGTTCCATCGAATTCCGAATGTCTGTCGGCGCGTTCTGGTTTCCCATTCGGCTGGTCATTTGTGAAGGCATCTCCATCGGAGGCCGCCCTGGCATCTGCATGATCACGCGGCTCGTTCCTCCGCTTTCGCCGAACGAGGTAAGGACTTTCATCACCACCTCGCCGTTCCCCGCATTCGTCGTCCATTCCATCCAGTAAGCGTCTTTGCCGTTGACTGAATCTTTTCCGACAATCGTGAATTCGATGCTGCTCTTGCGGCCATCTGAAGACGTGATGTCATACGCGGCTCCGGCTCCAACCACCGGATTCAGCATGCCGCGCGGCATTGGAGTTTGGCGCATGCCCATTTGCGCGCTCGCGGCGGCTGCCATGAAAAGCAAACAGAGCGCGGCCATCCCGTACTGAGTTGCTAGTTTCATTTTTCCCCCTGAGGTGGTGCTTAAATGGCGGAGTATGCCAGACGATTCTAAAATGAATCTTCGGCTGCGGTCTAGGACTGTGTCGCACCATACACGGGCGTCATTCCAGTTCCCGATAGCTGATTAGCCGAATTTGGTTTTCGATTACGGCTTGCCGGACTTCTGGTGCGAGCAGGCCATTCAACTCCGTTTCCCGGTGTTGTTGCAGACGCGAGCCTGTTTCTTGCAGATCGCGGTCGTAGAGGCCGGGATGCAGCATGATTTCCGTCCGGCCGTCGGCGAGTTCTTCTATCAGGCGGCGCAAAGCTACAGCGCCCGTCCCGCCCGTGATTGCCAATCCGAGGAAATGGTCGGGTGAACGCAAACCGTACTGCGCGGCAAGCCTGCGGAACTGCGCCGCAACGGAGCATACCGCTGCCGATGCCGCCATATTCTTGACTAGAGGCACATGTTCGCGCCGAGCAGTACGCCACGAATCGCGCAAATTCTCGATCGGATTGCGGATGCGCTTGATTCCCAGCTCTTGTGTCACTTTTCCCACGGCTCTCATAACGCGGGGATGCACGTGCGTGTGTTTGTGCGTATCCACATGAGTCGGTTCGATTCCGGCGCGGCGGATTTTTTCGATCTGAGCTCGCAATTCGATCTCCATCTCGCGTGTGCGAACCGCTCCCGAACTCACTCGATACACGAGCGCGGCAAGGGATTCCGGCAATCGACCGTTCTTATCGGCAAGCGACGGAATTTGCGACGGCGGAGCAGCTGCGAGGCCGCCTGTAAGGACCAAATGGCAGCCAACGCCAAGCTTGGGATGAGCTTTGGCGCGCTCTACAGCGTCAGCAAACGCGCTGGCGGTGGCCATCAGCGTGGCGCTGGTCAAGATTCCGTCACGATGAGCGCGTACAATGCCCTCGTTCACGCCCTGCGTGAGGCCAAAGTCGTCCGCATTGAGAATTAATTCCTTCATGTTGACTTGGAATTGTCAGGCAAACGCAGAAAATGGTATCACGTTGATCCCGCCAAGCTTTTGCGAACGCAACCGCGCCTGCGGAAACTTTGATCCAGGCAATTGGCACGCCACTTTACTTTTCGTACTACGAACGATGAATGTTCGATGAAAGTTTTCAACAGTTCTGTGGAAAACCATGTGTAAAAGCGCGATCGGCGAATCGAAAACCCGCATTATTACGACACTTAATCCTCTTTGCACAAATCCGGTGCAAAGCGAGCCCCGAATATTATCTTTGTCACGCATATTTTTCGGATTCGAATAATTTTCTAGAGACAAATCTCAGTTAGGGAAAGAATTCGCCGCAATGGGAGCCTAGCAGAAGCTTTTTTAATACCAGTGAGGCGGCGGGACGAGCTTTATGTTGATGGATTCCTGATCTTTCTCGACGTCATACCACTGACCGTATGTGTGCCATCCGGTTGCGATGACCTGAATCAGGATTTTTCCCTGGGGCACCTCGGGAACCCTTACCGAACCGTCCTGATTGGTCTTGAAATTCATCTCCGCCAGCTTATCGTGATGCAAAAAACCGCCCGGCGTGTTGAATCGGACGTAAACGCTCGCATTGGGAATCGCCTTGTCAGTGTCCGTAGTCACTCGGATTCTCAGCCGCGTCATTCCGGGCGTTACCGCGTCTTTTTTTTCTCCTGAATCCTGAGTTGAATCGCTTCCGGAAGATGATGTCGCAGGTTGAGAGTTATCCTGTGCAAGAAGCGGAGGAATTTTCACCGCGGCCAGAGCCACGCCGATCGCTACCACGCAAAAAAGCTTAGACAGTTGGCCGACAGGCGGGTTCCCTCTCATGCTGCCACCCTTGTACTCCAATTTCGAGGCCCGCTCAAGCCCGCTTGCGAATTGTGGGGCCGGGTATCCCGATCGACTCGCTGATCCACTCGAGATAACTCCGCGAGCCCGCCACGACCGGTAGCGCAAGGATTTCGGGAACGTCGTAGCTATGCAGTTCCTTGATAGTACGCTCCAGCGAAACGAACCGGGAACGCACGGTTTTCACCACCATCAGGAATTCGCGCGCTGATTCGATCCTGCCCTTCCATCTATAAACGGACTTAACCGGCGATTGGATCACATTCGCGCACGCTGCCAGCCCCTGTTCGACCAGCGCATGGCCGATTTTTTCCGCTTCCCGCGCCGAAGCGCACGTGACGAGCACAACGATTTTGTCAGTCATCGAAAAACTTTACTCTTCGGATGCGTTCTACCGCGAAAACCTGATACGCGCGACGCGCGCGCCAAGATACAATACCGCGCCGTGACTAGCCAAGCGATTCACTTCGGGACTTCGGGCTGGCGGGGAATCATCGCCGAGGATTTTACGTTCGGTGGAGTTCGCCGCGCCTCCGAAGCGATCGCCCAGCACGTCCTCGCTCAGAAAAAGGCGCCCGTAGTGATCGTCGGTTACGACACGCGATTTTTTTCGCCGGAATTTGCGCTGACCTCCGCCGAAGTATTGAGGTCCCACGGCTGCCGCGTGCTTCTCTGCCCTGGCCCAACTCCCACTCCCGCCATCGCGCACGCCATCATTCACGACAAGCTGGATGGGGGCGTGAACATCACGGCCAGCCACAATCCCGCCGAATACAACGGGCTGAAATTTTCAGGGCCTGACGGCGGCCCGGCGCTGCCTGAGATTACGAAGGACATCGAGAAGCGCGCCGCGGCGATTCCCGATGGTGATTCTCAACATCACGAGATCGAAAACAATTTCGAATCGATCGAGCCGCGACAGCCGTACTTCGAGCAACTGCACAGAGTGATCCGTTTCGACACGCTACGCCAGGCGAAGGGAAATTTTGTTTGCGACGCGCTTCACGGATGCGGCGCGGGCTGGCTCGATCGAATTCTCCACGATAGCGGAATCGCCGTAACCGAGATTCGTGCGAACCGAGACGTGCTCTTTGATGGCACGGGCCCCGATCCTTCCGAAGAAAATCTGAAGCCGCTCATCCAAACCGTGAAAGAAAAGAAAGCGCTGGCCGGCCTTGCCACCGACGGCGACGCGGACCGCTTCGGCATCGTCGATCGCGACGGTTCGTTCGTTTCGCCGAATCACATCCTCGGCCTTGCGTTCGATTATTTACTCGAAACTCGCGGCTACAAACTTGGCGCGCACCGCAGCGTAGCCACCACTCATTTGATCGATGCGGTCGCCAAGCTGCATGGTGTGCAAGTTTATGAGACGCCCGTGGGATTCAAGTATGTCGGTCCACTGCTTCGTGAAAACAAAATCGCCATCGGCGGAGAGGAAAGCGCCGGAATGACGATTCGCGGTCACCTGCCGGAAAAAGACGGCGTCCTCGCTTGCCTGCTTGTCGCCGAAATGATTGCTGCCAGGCAAGCCTCATTGCGAGATCAGTTGCGCGATCTTTTCCGCCGCATCGGTCGCGAATTCTGGCCTGTTCGCGAGAACCTTCACCTTCCCGACGAGGTTCAGGCCAAGCTGCCGCAGCGCCTGAAGGGCGACTTCAAAGAGTTCGCGGGCCATCGCGTCACGAAAGTCGACCGAATCGACGGCTTGCAGCTCACTCTCGATGATGGAACATGGGTTTTGATGCGGCCTTCGGGAACAGAGCCAGTCGTGCGAATCTACACCGAGGCCACGACCGAGGCTGCAGCCCATAAGCTGGCCGAGCAAGCGCGGGCCTGGATTACTCAATGAACGAACAACCCAATACGTTTGTCGACCAGCTGCGCGAATTCATTCGGCGCAACATGAACCGCTTCTTGATCGCCGCGTTCGCGCTGCTTTTGCTCCAGGATATTTTTGGCACTCATGGAGTGTTGGCCATGCGCCGCGCCGAGCAGGAGGCCGCGAGCGTTCGCCAGGAGATTAATCAGCTCAACGAGGAGAACCGCCAACTGCAGGAAAACGTCAAATCGCTGAAGTCGGACCCTCAGGCCGTCGAAAAAATCGCGCGGGAAGAAATGGGGCTGGCGCGCCCCGGCGAATACATTTTCAAGATCCCGCCTAAATCCGGCGAGCCCTCATCAGCGCCCGCTGCACAGCCCCCTCGTTAATCAAAGCACCAACATCCTGCCAATCTAGGTATTTGGAGCCGGCTTCGGCGAACGTCGAAACCACGCGAGAATCTCGGCGCCGTGCCCCTTGAGGCGAATTCGCATTGTCGCCAACAGGACCATCGCAACCAGAATCGCGAGAAAGCCAAGCGTCGCGGCGGGAATCGTTTGTGCCTGTTTGGCGAGGATCGAAAACCGTCCGTAGACAAACTCAATGTGAACCCAGTAGACGAGCAAGGAAGCTTGTCCAAGCTTGATGAGCGGACTGAATCCCGCCTCGCCCAATCCCCCCTGGCACCAGGCATATACCGCCCACATGATCACAAGTAAGATCCCAACGCGCGCCAGAAAAAAATTGGGACTCGTGTGCCAATAATCGTAAACGCTGTAGATTTGAATGCGTCGCGAGTCAAGCCATTGCGAAAGAAAGAAAAGACCGACGCCGGCGATGCCAACCAAAGCCAGCGCTCGGCTCGCATTTTTCACTGCCCAATCGCCGAAAATCATCGAGCCAATCGCAAGTCCTGCAAACGCGAAAGCGACCCACGGAAAAATCGGAAAGAGCCACGGTTGCGGGACGTGCAAATTGTGCACGCCATTGATATACGATTCGAGATACCACGGCAGCCAATCCGGGCGCCACGTGGTCCACAGCGGCGGAGTGAACATCGAAATTGCCAGCGCCACCACCGCGGCCCAAATTGCGCTCGCCGCGAGCGTCCGCGCAACACCGCACAAAATTCCCATGAAGATGAGCGCGAGGCCGATCGTATTCAGGATATCGACGCGCAATAGGTCCGTCCACGGCGCCCACGGCTGTCCGAGGACAAACTCCTGCACGCGAAAGAGTAATCCCAGCGCGAAGATTTCTGCGCCGCGCCGCACGAACGTCTTCGCAATCTTGACTAGTGGCACTCCTTTTCGCCGCATTCGGTCGCTCAAAAGAGCGCACGAAATTCCCGCCAAAAACAAGAAGAGCGGCGCGGGCAACGTGCCGCCGAGTTTCGATAAGCCGCTGAATCGCGTCTGCCGCGCCGCGCCGCCGAGCCACGAATCGTAGCAGTGATATTGAAACATCAGCAGGCACGCGAGTCCCCGCATCCAATCGATGTAACCGAGGCGTTGTTTTCCGTATTCCGGCATCGTATTTCGAGCGTGACAGCATCGCCGAGCCACAACTGCAAATCAAGTATGGGCTTCCCGTCGATTACGCCAAAACTCTTCTGTAAAATCTAGGCGCATGGCTTCTAGCGGAAAAACGAAGCAGATGGGAGTAGCCGCGGCCACGATTGTCTGGACCGTTGTCGTACTTACAGTCGCGTTTCTCGGCATTTGGAAAGGCTATAGCGGCGCACGCTTCGCGACCGCCCTGGCCGTGGCAGCTATCCTTTTCGGGTTCGATCTTTTCCTCGCCGCGCCTCGCGTACAGAATTTTGTGATTCGATCACTTGGCGGCCGCGCTGCCGTGCTCGCTCCGCTTGTTCCCCTCGGCGCAGTGATTCTCTACTGCCTCGCGGTGAATCCCGGCTGGAAAGTGATGCTTGCTGTGGTGGTGTATGCCCTCGTGCCGCCGCTGATCGCTTCCGCGAGCAAGCAAACGGGCGCTTCGGTCGAAAACTATATTGCGCTTGCTTGCCTGGCCGTGCCGCTCTTGCTGCCGCCTCCTTATCGTTTTCTCTATTATGTTTTTTCGTATCCGGCGCCTCTCACGCACACGTTTGCGATTCTTATGGCCGTGAGCGTTGGCATCGCAACCTTCGTTGTGCCGCCTCGGCTCGAGGGAATCGGCTATGCGATCGAATGGCGAAGAGGGTTTCTTGCGAATTTCCTGCTTCACTTTCTGATTTTCGCCGCCATTGCGATTCCGCTTGGGATGAAGATGCACTTTCTCACTTACAACCCGTCACTACCGCCGATTCGCGCCATCGGGCTTTCCGGCATCGCGGCGCTGCCGCTTTCCGCGCTCGGCATATTGTTTTTCACGGCATGGCCGGAAGAATTTCTTTTTCGCGGTTTGCTGCAAAATCTGCTTTCCCGCAGCATGAAAAGCGATTGGGCGGGGCTTCTGGTCGCCGCGATCATTTTCGGCTTTTCGCACATCTTCCACGCGCCCTTCCCGAACTGGAAGTACGTGCTGTTGGCGATTATTGCCGGGCTGTTCTACGGACACGCCTGGATAAAAACCCGCTCGCTCATTCCGGGCGTGCTAATCCACGCGCTGGTCGACACCACCTGGCACATTCTTTTCCGTTGAGGATTCTCGCAAACTACCTGCGGCGCGCCCGCCGCGTCGCAAGCTGTCTCGATCTGGCCTCGCCGAGCTTGCGGCCCAAGATACCCGCGGCGTTGATGGCGATCAGCGACGCAAGTCCAAACAGCAGAACGCGGCCCATGGGCATTCCCTGCTGGTACGCGCGATAAAAGATCAAGGCAACGAAGGCGTTCACCAGGATCAGCAGAAATGTCGTGGTGCGGCTCACCGAACAACGCCGCTTAACGGACTCGACGCCGTCGCATACAATTTTTTCTCGATTCGGCCGGCGAGGAAGGCCTTGCGTCCGGCTTCGACGGCCGAGCGCATCGCCTCCGCCATCAGGACTGCGTCTTGCGCGCCCGCAATCGCGGTGTTCATGAGCACGCCATCCGCGCCCAGTTCCATCGCAATGGCCGCATCGGACGCGATCCCCACCCCCGCATCAACGATCAGCGGAACCTCTGTGATTCGCTCCCGCAAAATTCGCAAATTGGCAAGATTTTGAATCCCCATCCCCGAGCCGATCGGCGCGCCCAGCGGCATCACTGCCGCTGCGCCAGCGTCCACCAATTTTCGCGCGGCTACCAAATCGTCATTCGTATACGGCAGTACGAGGAAGCCCTCTTTAACCAGTGTCTTCGTGGCGGAAATCAATCCCTCGGTATCAGGAAACAGTGTCTGCTCGTCGCCAATTACTTCCAGCTTCACCCATTCCGAAAGCCCCGCTTCGCGCCCTAGTCGAGCAGTGCGAACGGCTTCGTCCGCTGAATAACAGCCTGCCGTGTTCGGCAGGATGAAAATCTTGTCGCGGTCGATGTAGTCGAGCAGCGATTCCTTCGACCGGTCGCTTAAATTCACGCGCCGGACGGCGACCGTGACCATATCTGCGCCCGAAGCCGCATGCGCGCGCGCCATTTCCTGAAAGCTGCGGTATTTCCCGGTTCCCACGATTAGGCGCGACCTAAACGCGCGCCCCGCAATCACCAATTGGTCGTTCATAGAATTTCTCCGCTCCGATTGTACCGCGAGATGCGTGAGCTAGACCGCTCGCTGAGGGCGCGGCTCTTCCACGTCCGCGTACATGCGCGCGATGGTGTCGCGATAGTGCTCTTCGATAATGCGCCGCTTTAATTTCAGTGTGTAAGTGACTTCACCGTTCGCCAAAGTGAAATCCTGCTCGATCAGCGCGAATCGCTTCGGCTTTTCGTATTGCGCGAGCGATGCTGTAACTCTTTCCACTTCCTGCGTGATCAATTCGCGTACCCATGAATCGTTGATCGCCTGCTGCGGAGTGGAAAAATCCTTACCGGCCTTGCGCGCCTCCGCCTCAATGCCCGCGAAATTCGGCACGATCAGCACCGAAACGAATTTGCGGCCGTCGCCTACGACCATGGCATTCGAGATCAGCGGCGAGGTTTTCAGCAGATTTTCAATCGGCGCGGGCGCCACGAATTTCCCGCCCGCGGTCTTAAGCAGCTCTTTTTTGCGATCCGTGATGATCAGGAATCCATCTTCGTCGATGCGCCCGATGTCCCCCGTGGCTAACCAGCCGTCCGCCGACAGAACTTCGCGCGTCTGCTCGGGCTTATGGTAGTAACCCTGCATTACACACGTACCTTTCACGAAAATTTCACCGTCCTGTGCGGTTCGAATCTCCACGCCTGGAATCGGACGGCCCACCGTTCCCACCTTGTTCGACTTCGGCGAACTGAACGTCACGACCGGAGAGGTTTCCGTCAGACCGTAGCCCTGATACACGGGCAAGCCAACGCTCCAGAAAAATTCGCATAATTCCGGAGCCAGAGGAGCGCCGCCCGAGCTGAAAGTTCTGATTCGGCCGCCCACTCCCGCGCGAATTTTGGAATAGACAAGCGCGTTCGCAATCTGCCAGCGCAACCTGAGGCCGACCGCGGCGCTTTTTCCATACGCGCGCCACAAAATAGCTTCTCTTGCCGTCTCGATCGCCCAATCGAAAATTTTCTTCTTGGCTCCGGGCATGCGGTGTCCTGTCTCGATGATGTTCGCATATACCTTCTCGTAGAGTCGCGGAACCGCCGACACGGTTGTGGGCCGCACTTCGAGCAGAGCCTGCGACACGGTTTCAGGTTGCTCTACGTACGCCACCGAAACGCCGCGAAAGAGGCTTCCGTAATCCACGGTTCGCTCGTAAACATGCGCGAGTGGCAGAAGCGAAAGCGCGATATCGCCGGGCTTCGTCTCAAAATCCTCCGAAAACCCGCGCGCATTTGACGTCAGGTTGGCGTGGCTTAGCATCACGCCCTTGGGCTCACCCGTCGTACCGGACGTGTAGATGATCGTCGCAAGCTCCTTGGCATCAACCTTGGGCGCCTGTTGCCGATAGGCGATTACTTGCGCGTCGACTGCTTGCGCGATCACCGTTTCATATCGCACTACTTCCTTCTGAATTTCCGCCGACGCGCGCGCCGCGACGATCTTTTCGAGATCGGGCAAATCCTTTCGACGCGCCAGGACCACTTGTGCGCGATCGTCACCCACCGCAAACACAATTCGCGCGCCCGAATCGCGCAGAATGTAGACAACACGCTCTGGCGATTCCCGAAAATAAACGGGCACGCTTACCGCGCCCAATCCCAGAGTCGCAAAATCGGCGATGTGCCATTCCGGGCAGTTCGGCGCGAAAATCCCAACTCGGTCGCCCGACTTGATTCCAAGTTCGCGCAGCGTGGCGCTGAGCCCGGCCACGCGACGCAACACTTCCGCAGCAGGAATGGACTGCCACGTATCCGCGCCTCGATACATCTGCGCACGCGCATTCGCGAAGCGGTCCACCGCGTCCAGAAAACATTCCGCCAGCGTCGATTTTTCTCCACCCATCCGCGCCACTCTAGCCCATCGCCCTCGCGCGGCGCAATCGCCCATGCGCTCAGCCGGTGCCGTTTAGGCGCCCGCTCGAGTTCCGTACTAAAATGCTGAAGTGGAAACCGGGCTCACTGCCGGTAGGCTTGCAACTGAGCAGACCCGCGCAACACCAGGTCAATCTCCAAGGGCGCTTCGCGAATCCGCCAGGCGCATTCCTGAGCTCGACGGCCTCCGCGGCATCGCCATCCTTCTCGTGGTTCTCCACCACTTTGTCAGTGTTCCTCGTGGTGGAACGATCACACCGCTTCGTGGATTTTTCGCCATCGGCTGGTCTGGCGTGGATCTTTTCTTTGTGCTCTCTGGCTTTCTGATCGGCGGGATCCTGGTGGATGTTCGTGAATCGCCCAATTACTTCAAAACCTTCTATGGCCGCAGATTTTTCCGTATTGTGCCCCTTTATTACTTGTGGATTTCCATTTTCTTTGTTGTCGAAGCTCTGCGATCCAGCCCCGGAGTTCTTCGCTCTATCCCTGTCTATCTGCTGTTCGTTCAAAATTCGGTGAAGATGAACCACGCGTCGTTTGCATTGGCGTGGCTGGGTGCGTTGTGGTCGCTTGCGATTGAAGAGCAGTTTTATCTGATTATTCCGACGATTGTTCGACTCTTTTCGCGGCGCAATCTGCTGCTCGTGCTCGGCGCCGCGGTTGCCTTCGCGCCCCTGTTTCGCATCCTGATCCACAAGTACGTGCCGTGGCACCCTGTGGCGCCGTATTCGCTGACTGTTTGCCGCGCCGATGCTCTCGCGATGGGAGTGTTGCTGGCGATTGGCTGGAGAAGCGATGCCTGCAGAGCCGCGTTCTACCGCTATCGATCCGCGATCTATGGGGTCTCCGTTTTGCTTTTCTGCGCCTTCCTGTACCTCGCTGTGTGGAGGCCATTCCCGTACACGTTGACGATGTATTCCTGGGGCTATTCGGTGATCGATGTCTTTTATGCCAGCGCACTCGCAATCGCCATCATGGTGCCGAGCAGCATCTGGGCCACGATCTGCCGCTTCCCGTTTTTGTCCGCGATGGGACGAATTTCCTACTGCCTGTACATCATCCATCAGGCCGTGGATTTTGGCTGCCACGAGCTGTTGTTCCACACGCTGCCTCGATTCAAGAGCTGGCCGACTATTTTTGCGACTCTTCTTGCAGCCGTGCTCGCATACGGCCTTGCCACTTTCTCCTGGAGGTTTTTCGAGCAGCCCTTGCTGCGCAAGGGTCACGCCTTGAAGTACTGAGCGGCATCGCCCGCGATTTTCCTCATACACTGGTCGAACTAAGGAACAAATCTGCCGGAGCGAAGTCCACACAGCTACGTACCTACTTGCGCCCGTGAGATCGTCTTCCTAAGATGGGTGCATGCAGGACCGCAATCCTCGACTGGCTGCTGGATAATGCCTTGCCGGAGCCCACATGGTAAAGCTCGCCACCGACGAAATCGCAGGCTACCAACCCATCCGCGCCCCGCGCGGTACGCAAATTTCCTGCAAAAGCTGGCAACAGGAAGCTGCGCTCCGGATG
>JASHRM010000116.1 GCA_030037315.1 Candidatus Acidiferrales bacterium | reverse complement strand
ATTGCACCCATTCATTCCATCGACTTTGGGCTGAAAATCAGCGTGCAACATCATACAAATTCCGGGTGCAAAAGCCATGCCGCAGCGAAAAACCACAATTGAGCGAGAGGTGCGCGTCATCGACCGGTTTTTGACGGTCGATTAGCTTCGATGATCGATTCGTGGCTCGACGGCTTCCAAATGCCCCGGATCAGCTTCCGGGTAGATGGCACGCTCTGATGCCGTTTTTTTCGAAGTACCGTTGATGATATTCCTCGGCGCGATAGAAATCAGACGCTGGAACGATCTCCGTCACAATCGGCCGCCTGAATTGGCCTGATTTTTCGCGAGCGGCTTTCGCTTCGCGCGCTTGCGCTTCTTGCTCCGCGTCGTGAAAGAAAATCGCGGAACGATATTGCGTGCCGTAATCGGGTCCCTGGCGATTGAGTTGCGTGGGATCGTGGCTCTCGAAGAAAACATTCAGCAATTGCGGATAGGACACCTGCGCAGGATCGAAGTCGATCTCGACGGCTTCGGCGTGGCCGGTTCTATCTGTGCAAACCTCCTTGTAACTGGGATTCACGGTATGGCCACCTGTATAGCCAACCGTTACATCCTTGACGCCTTTGACCTGCCTGAAGGTGTCTTCGACGCCCCAGAAGCAGCCTTCCGCGAAAGTCGCCTTGGCCATGACGCTTAACCCCCTGTCAGTTACGTTGTTGCCGTGGCTATTTAATATAGCCGTTTGATATCGCTACAACCACTGTCGACCGATTTGATTAGATCGCGCGGATCGATTTCGGTTGCAAGTGCCGTTCAGACCGGTGGGACCGCCTGGTTGGCGAAAAGCGAGCCAGCTTCGACAGGCCTCTCGTTACTTGATAGCTCGAGGATTTGCTCGAGCATGGCCGGAATCTCGAAGATGGCCCGGTTTTCGAGGCTCTCGGTATTAGCTCGATAGCGGGCGAGCGCGCCCGGTTCGATCATTTGCGCGACGGCGGAAGCAATTTCGCGGAAACTCCGCAGCACGATGCCGACTTGGTTCTCGGTGACCCACTGCGCGTTGTAGCGTTCCTGGGGCAGCGTCCACGCGTTGCATTCCACGATCACCGGCAGATGCATTGCGATCGCTTCGCTCACACTGCCTGGTCCGGGCTTGCCAATAAAGAAATCGGCGAGCTGCATGTAGTAATTTACGTTCGACGTAAATCCTTCGACGAAGCGAGGCAATCGCGATTTTTGCGACCGCAGATCGCCGGCAAGCTTCTCATTTTTTCCGCAGATAAAAATCAGCTGTAGGTCGAGGTTGGATTCTTCGAGCCGCTCGGCGATCTCAAGCATCACATGCGAGCCGTGTCCCCCGAAGAGAACCAGTCCCGTGGGTAGCTCCGGTTTTAGGCCCAATCGCTGCTGTTCGGCGGACCGGTCACCGACTTGAGACTGATAAAATTGAGGATTCAAAATCATGCCCGACGCGCGAAAGATCTTCTCGTCGGGATGTCCCATGAATCGCGCTTGTCGTATGGCGTATTCCGAGCCGCAGATGAAATATTGGGGACGTAACTCCATCCAGAAATGCGGAGGATAGTCCGCGAGGTCGGTCAGGATGGTGACGAATGGCCGGCCCGGAAATACATTCGCGAAGCTTTGATTCAGCGCCAGATTGAAGTGGGGCACAAAAGAGACGACCATGTCAGGATCGTTTTTGCGCCACTGTTCTTCGAAGAGGCGCAACGTTGCGCGGTGATTCATGCGTACGACCAACTGCAGTGCCTTGAGGAGCTGGGGGCTGCCAAGTGTCCAGCCATTGCGCAGCATTGAGTTGTAGAAGTCCTGTATCCGAATCCCGAAATACTTCTTCAGGATGTCCAGGGGATCGAGTAACTCCTGCAAATTGACGAGCTGTACGTCCCAGGAAGGCTGCTGGGTCGCCAATTCCGTCTTAAGTGCCGTGGCTGCGGCTCTGTGACCGCCTCCCGCGTCGAAGAAACCGAATTGGATTCGGTGCATCTCGGGCGATTTTCACACTGGAGAGGTCGGGTGATTCTTACGGGACTCTTACATTCCGGTTAAAATCCACAACCGCGTGTAGAATCAGTTAACTACCAATGTTTTCAGAATCTTAGCGACAAAGTCATCTGTGAGTAATGCTGTGAATTTAATGTGGAAATCGTGAAATGCGATATGCACGTTCACTCGTATTACTCAGGACCATGCACCACACCCCACGTCGGTCGCTTTTGCCGCGAGAGCTATAGCGACCCGCATGAAGTTTACGCGCGACTCGAGCATTGCGGCATGGACCTTTTCACCCTCACCGACCACGATTCGATCGAAGGCGCTGAACAGCTTCGACGCTATCCGAATTTCTTCCTCAGCGAGGAGCTGACGTGCCGGATGCCCAGCGGTACGGAAGTCCACATCGGGGTTTACGACTTCCATGAGCGCCAGCACGTCGAGCTCCAGCGACGCCGCAACGATCTGGTTGCGCTCCTGATGTACCTGAGCGAGCGACGGCTGTTCTTCAGTATCAACCACGTTTTCTCGAGCCTGACGGGAAGGCGCGAGCTGGACGATTTCCGTTGGTTTGAGGGCTTCTTCCCGGCGATGGAAACACATAACGGCCACATGCCGGAGAACGCAAACGCGCACTCTGCGCTTCTCGCCAAGCGCTGGGACAAAATCGCGCTCGGCGGCAGCGATGCCCACGCACTTCCTTCGGTCGGGACGGTCTATACCGAAGTCGCCGAAGCGCGAAGCAAAGAAGAATTTTTCGCCGGCCTGAAGAATGGAAACGGAAAAACCGCGGGTGAGAGCGGCTGTTTCTCAAAGCTCACACGGGACGTGTTCTTGATCGGGTTGGAGATGATGCGCGAGAACCGCTGGACCACGACGTTGGCGCCATTGGCGCTCCTGGTTCCAGTTTTTACGATGTGGAATTACCGCGATGAGGAAGAGTTTGTGAGGCGCTGGGCGCCCGTGCTTCTCGGCGTGCCTCTGCCGCGCAAGCGCCGTCAATGGTTTTCCGCGCCCCTGCCTGCGGCGGAGGAGGTTGTATGACTGTCGCGCGCGCTGTATGGCATCAGATCGAGACCAACGATTATCGCTTAATGAAGCGCGTCCATCGTTGGAAGGCTCCCCGATGGTTTCGCGTCTTGATGATTGCGGCGACACGCGGAGGCGATGGATGGCTCTGGTACGCGTTCGGACTGATACTGCTTGTATGCGGTGGCGTGCATCGCTTCGCCGCAATCGAGGCGGGCGGTTCCAGCGCCGTCACGGCGATTTTTTTGTTCCGCGCGCTCAAGCGAACCAGCCGGCGAAAAAGGCCCTGCGAAATTGAGCCGCATTGCTGGGCTTCGATACTGCCTCCGGACAGATATTCCTTTCCCTCCGGGCATTCCATTACTGCGTTTGCCGTAGCCGTTCCCCTGGGACTCTTTTATCCATACCTGCAAACTACCCTGCTGGCGGTTGCGTGTCTGATCGCGATTTCGCGTATCGTTCTTGGAATGCATTTCCTGAGTGATGTGATCGCAGGTTCGGCGATTGGAGTACTGCTAGGCGTTGCGAGCTTTTACGTCTTCACGATCTACTGAAAACGGCTGCGGGGCATTTCATAGATCCAGGGGCAAAGGATTTTTCCCTGTAATCAATCGCGCGGACCGATCATACGTGAAGTAAAACCATCCCCATTGAATAAAGACCAGCAGGCGGTTCTGAAATTCAACAATGTAAAGCAAGTGGACGAAGATCCAGATCAGCCACGCAGGAAAGCCGGAAATACGCAGCCGGTTTAAGTCCGCAACCGCTTTCCCTCTGCCGATGACGGCCAGATTTCCCTTGTCGAAATAGCGGAACGGCTTTATCGCGCGGCCCCTCAATCGCTGAACGATTGCTTTTGCAACGTAAGCGCCTTGTTGAATTGCAGCTTGGGCTATACCCGGGAGCGGCTTTCCCGTCTGATGGCTGTAATTCGCCAAGTCGCCGATCACGAAAATTTCTGGATGACCAGGAATCGTCAAGTCGGGCTCGACAATCACGCGCCCAGCCCGATCCATCGGTGCATTCGCTTGATCTGATAGCAGACGGCCGAGTGGTGAGGCGAGCACTCCTGCCGCCCAGAGGATCGTGCGTGTCAGGATTTTCTCGATTTTGCCGCCCTTGCGAACTGTGACGGATTCCGCTGTCGCGTCCGTAACCATCGCGCTGGTCCAGACTATGACCCTCAGCTTTTCGAGCATTTTTCGCGCCGCCTCCGAAAGATTGGGCGGATAGCTCGGCA
>JASHRM010000115.1 GCA_030037315.1 Candidatus Acidiferrales bacterium | reverse complement strand
CAGTCCACGTCAGGCGTTTTTTCCATCGCTTCGCACTGGGCGCTGCAATATTTGCGGTGCGGCAGAGCTGCGCAACTACAGTTCGGATGCGCGCATTTTTCTTTCGCCATAAAAATTTCTCCTCTCGTGTTCGTTCCGACTATCTGCCGGCCGCCCGTGACTTTGACTTGCCCGCGCGCCCGGCAAAAAGCGCCAGCATCTCTTCGTTAAACGCCGGTATGTCGTCCGGTTTACGGCTGCTCACCCAATTCTTGTCGCGGACTACTTGTTCGTCGGTCCACTTCGCGCCGGAATTTCGAACGTCATCTTGCAGTGTGTAATAGCTGGTCAACTGGCGTCCCTTCGCAAGTCCTGCGGAGATCAGAAGCCAAGGCCCGTGACAAATTACTGCGATTGGCTTGCCGTCCCCATCGATTTCCTTCACGAACGCCTGAGCTTCTTTCTCCATGCGCAATTTATCCGCGTTTGCCACGCCGCCCGGCAGCAAAACCGCATCGAAGTCGCTTGCCTTGAGTTTCGCAAGCGGCATATCGACTTTCACCTTGTCGCCTTTTTCATCGTGATTCATGCCTTGTATGGAACCGCGTGCAGGAGACGCCACGATCGTTTCAGCCCCAGCCTGCTCGAGCGCCTTTCGCGGTTTTTCCAGCTCCGCTTGCTCGAAACCATTCGTTGCCAGGATCGCAACGCGAAAACCCTCGGGTAATTTCTCGGCCACAGCTTGCTCCTTTCGCTGCGCATGATTCAGTTGGCGCCCATGCGAATCGCTTAGATGTACTCTCGTTCGGCGGCTCGCTTTGCTCCATCGGGCAAAACGGGGAGCTGGCGTTGGAATTACGTGTAGCGGAGCTTAGCTCGCGCCAGGTTCGTACGCCGGGACGGGACGGCGCTGAATGTCTTTGGGGCCGGCCGGAATCTGATTTAGGATTTACCGCGATTTAAGTGCATTCCAGCTCATACGACGGGGACGACAATTTCCTTATGAACGCAACTCGCAACGAGGGACAGGCACCGATTCCTCAGCCTGTTCTTGCACCGCTTACCAGCTCGGCGATATTTCTGGTCGCATGTATCAAGCCCGATCCCGCGAGCTACTCCACGGTCCGATCGCTCGTCGCCGATCTTCCCGGAATCTTTCGCGCGGTTGATTTTCGCCGCATCGAAGGAGGCCTGTCATGCGTCGCGGCGTTCGGGCCGGATGCATGGGACAAACTTTTCGGCGCGCCTCGGCCCGCCGAACTGCATCCTTTCGCTGAGATACGCGCAGGCGAGCGCCACGCGGTATCCACCCCTGCCGATTTGCTATTTCATTTGCGCGCCAAGCGAATGGATTTGTGTTTCGAGTTGGTCAGCCAAATTATGCAGCGCATCGGAACGGCGGTTTCCACGGTTGATGAGACGCATGGCTTCCGTTATTTCGACGATCGCGACCTTCTTGGGTTCGTCGACGGCACGGAGAATCCGCGCGGTGGCGTCGCGCTAAATGCCGCGCTCGTGGCCGACGAAGACCCGCAGTTTGCGGGCGGAAGCTATGTGATCATTCAAAAATATATGCACGATGTGAATCGATGGAATGCTCTCCCGGTCGAGCAGCAAGAGCGAATCGTAGGACGCAAAAAACTTTCCGATATCGAGTTGAGCGATGAAGTGAAGCCAACGTCGGCGCACAGCGCCCTGACCACCATTGTGGAAGACGGAAAGGAGGTCAAAATTCTGCGCGACAATATGCCCTTTGGTTCGCCCGGTCGCGGCGAATTCGGAACCTACTTTATCGGTTACAGTCGAACTCCGCGAACGACCGAGCAGATGCTTCGTAACATGTTTATCGGACGGCCGCCCGGCAACTACGATCGGCTTCTAGATTTTAGCCGCGCCGTCACGGGAAGCTTGCTTTTCGCTCCGTCAGCAACCTTTCTGGAAAACCTTGGCGAGCAAGGGCCGGCAACATGAGGTCAGTCCTAGCGCCGCAATACCCGCGACACCCAGGAGTAGCAGAATCTCAATAGAAGGCTCGGGCGCCACTGTGTAGGCAATCGCCGAAACTCCTCCGTAGCCGGCAGTGGCATAACCATTTCCTTGAGTCGTGAACGTCATCTCGAAAGATCCTGGGTCAGCAAAGGTGATGCTGCCGAAACAGGGGGTGGGGCTTGTGCACACAGGCTCTGTGAAGGACCCTAGCTCTCCGTAATCGTAAGAGAAGAAGTTCATATACAGTCCGTAGGATTCTTCCCAAACGAGAGTGACATTGGAAACGTCTTCCGTGAAGATGAGGCTGCCGGAAACTCCGGCGCCCTCTGGTTGCAGGGTTGTTGCGCCTCCATCACCAGCCGAAAAACTAAAATTGACCGTCGTTGCTCCGTAGTATCCATCGCTAGCTGTTGGAGCAATGTAGTCGACCGAAGTGATCGTACTTCCATCAGGATAAATTATCGTGCCGTTCGCATCCGTATAGGAATCGGCGCTGGCGACTGTGGTGAACGCGAACAGCAGCAGGAAGATGCCTAAGATCTTCCGCATGTGATCTCCTATGTCCCGGACGTTTCTGTCCCGTGCAGTAGTCGAAGCGTATCGTAGCATTCTGGTTAAAGCAAGAAACAAACGACCCCCGAAGCAATTTCCTGTAGCAGTACTGCTTGTCCCAGGCCACGTCCAGCACGACGAGAACTGCCAATGACGTCCCCAATCCTTCGCCATCTGAGCTAATCGAACCGCACTTGCTCAGGGACATGGATGTTGAGCTTCGAAGCCAGGTATACAACGGCCGACGTTGCGAAGAGGATCATCTCCGGCTGGATTGGATATTGATAACCGAGCGCGTTCGCTGTGTGCGTAATGTAGTAGACAAGCGGATAAAAGACAAAGATCGACGCCAATAGTTGCGCGATGCGATTTCCAGCTCTCAGCGCACGAATTGTTCCGCACAAGGTCAGCAGGCAGAACGTCAATCCTGGCACGTTTCTGAGATACCGCAACCTCGGCAGGTGGTTTGTGGTGACCGGCGGTCCGATCCAAAAATAGCCCATGCGCCGCAAGGTGTTCGCAACGAACTCCCAAGGCCGAGCCCGGATCACCCGCAAGGCTTCCTGCTCGCATGCGTCCGCATATTTGAGCTCGCCCAACTCCACGAAGCGCTTCCGCTCGTCCATGTTCACTGCCGGGTGGGCTTCAGGGCTCCACAGGCCTTTCCTTCCCGGAATATTTCCGACGCGCAATTCGACGCCGAAACCATCACGAATAAATACAGGACGATGGAAAACGATGTAGTTACGCGCCAACCAGGGCAGGAGCAGCAGGACCATCGTCGCTGCAGCCAAACCAAGGCCGCGCCAGTCCAAGCGTTGCCGCATTCGCCAGGTCCAGAGAGCCGGTAACAGCGCCAGAACCGTGGGATCCAGCAGCGCGCTGAACCCCCAAAACACTCCGTACACTGCCCAATGGACGTCGCGCAGCGTCAGCCACACCAAGACGAGAATAGCCAGCTCAGTAAGATGGAGATTCCAGATCAGATTTGCAGGAATGAAGAGATAACCTGCCGGCAAATATCGTTCGATAGGGGAGGCTAGAAGCGGCAGGATAGCCAGAGCCAACGCAGCATACAGTCCTCTGCGACGATCGAACGTTAGCGTTCCCACCCAGAACAACACAACGCAACTGAGTGCGTGCACCACGACGTTAAGGGCAACGGCGACGCGGTACGAGGCAAGGCTTAGCACGCCGAAAATGCGGAAGATGCCTGCTAAAACGTACGCGAAAATCGGCGGCTCAAGAGCGGAAGGGCCCGTCGCCTGCGGATAGGGAGAACTAAAGCCGTCTCCCGTTGCGATCGACGCCGCAATATTGGCGTATTCCTGCATCCTGGCCCACGGCATTCGAGGCTCAACAAGCGCGAGCGCGGAATAGGCCGCAAGCGCGAAAAGGAGGATCGCGAACGACGTTGAAAGTCCTTCGCCATCGGGCCAGATCGCATGGCCTTCCGGAGTCTTCTTCATCAGCGCAGCAAGGGCCTATCTTGTGATTCCGCGGAAGAATGGCGGGGACGACGAGACTCGAACTCGCGACCTCTGCCGTGACAGGGCAGCGTTCTAACCGACTGAACTACGTCCCCGCGCCATTTATTTCGGATGGTGGGCGGTCAGCGATTTGAACGCTGGACCTTCCGGGTGTAAACCGGATGCTCTAACCGCTGAGCTAACCGCCCGCGCAAGCAATCGTAGCAGAAGCCCCGCGAACGAATCCAGTGCCGTTCCGCGTCCAGTTTATCCGGGGGTCAAGAACTCCGATTTCTTTCGCTTCAATTTTGGAACGGCGTTACGAATCAGCGAGATTCCTGCCTGAAGTCTCCCGCTTTACATCCGATAGCTATTCAAGTGACCAAAAAGGGCCGCCTGTGCTCCGCGCGTCGCGACAAAAAAATGACCTGTACTTCCGTACAGGTATCGCTGAAGCGGATCAGATGTTAGCTGATTCACCACGAACCAAGCAGCTCGGAGAAAATTCCCTAGGGGCCGCGTGCTACTCTGCAAACTCACGGGGTTCTAGTACCACGACAATACACTCATGTCCTCTCGCTTAGGCGAAATTCTGGTCAAAGACAGCCTGATCTCAGGAGATCAGCTCAAGCAGGCGCTCGACTACCAGAAGAAGAACGGCGGTCGTCTCGGAACATGCCTCGTAAAGATGGGACTTGTAAGCGATGACGACATTACAGCCGTCCTTTCTCGACAGTACGGCGTTCCCTCGATCAACCTGAAGTTTTACGAAGTGGATCCCACCGTTATCAAACTGGTGCCACAAGAAACGGCGGTCCGCTACCAGATTGTTCCTCTTTCGCGTGTGGGTTCCACGCTGACGATCGCGATGACCGATCCCACGAATGTCTTCGCGATGGACGACATTAAGTTCATGACGGGCTTCAACGTCGAGCCCGTGGTCGCGTCCGAAACAGCGATCAGCGAAGCGATCCACAAGTTCTACGGCGAAATCGAGAGCGTCGAAGAACTCGACAAAGTAATGAAGGATCTTACGGGCGAGGAGACGGACGCCCTAGAGCTTGCCAGCGAAGAAGCTGAGATGGACCTCGAAAGCCTCTCGAAGGCCGCTGAAGAAGCCCCCATCATCAAGCTCTGCAACCTGGTCCTCACCGACGCGGTGAAGCGCGGCGCGAGCGATATTCACGTGGAGCCCTACGAAAAGGAATATCGCGTTCGCTTCCGCATAGACGGCGTGCTGCAGAACGTGATGGCGCCGCCCATGAAATTGAAAGACGCGATGACCAGCCGCATCAAAATCATGTCCAAGCTGGACATCAGCGAAAAGCGGCTGCCCCAAGACGGCCGCATCATGATCAAGTACCTCAAGGACGGGAAGAAGAAAGAGCTCGATTTCCGCGTTTCCACCGTTCCAACGCTCTTCGGCGAAAAAATCGTTCTCCGGTTGCTCGACAAAGAAAATCTCCGCCTCGACATGACCAAGCTGGGCTTTGAGGCCGAGGCGCTTCAGAAATTCGAGCGGCAAATTTTGAAGCCGTACGGAATGGTGCTGGTAACGGGCCCGACCGGTTCGGGAAAAACGAACACGCTCTATTCCTCGGTCGCGCGGCTGAACACCCCAGAAACCAACATCATGACCGCTGAAGACCCGGTTGAATTCCAGCTGCCCGGAATCAACCAGGTGCAAATGAAAGAGCAGATCGGGCTGAATTTCGCTTCGGCGCTTCGAGCCTTCTTGCGGCAGGACCCGAACATCATCCTCGTCGGCGAAATTCGAGACTTCGAAACCGCTGAAATTGCGGTGAAG
>JASHRM010000114.1 GCA_030037315.1 Candidatus Acidiferrales bacterium | reverse complement strand
GTGCCGACGTAGACCTTGCCATTCGCCACTGTGGGAACAGCAAATTTGACGACGCCGCCCGCCTGGTCACGGGTTGCCGCCAGGGAGCTATTCCAGAGCTCCCTGGCGGTGGTGGCATCGAGAGCGTGTAGCACGGAAAGCCCTGCGTTGCTCGGCGAAGTATCGATCGCCCAAACGATTCCAGTACCGGGCCTCGTGCCATTCGAAGAGATGACGGGCGTTGCTCCTGGGTATCCGATGGTGACGGTGCTCGTCATCGGATGCGCGAAATCGGGAAGGCCGTTCGTGACCGGGATGATTTTTAGTGTGTCGCTGACGCCCCAGAAATAAATAAAGTTGTTCCAGTAGGCGGGAGAGCTCCACAAGCCTTTGACGGCCGGCGCCTCTTCCAGGATCTCCGGATCTTTGCTGGTACAGGCATCATCGTGAACGTAATGGCTATCGTCTTTCGTCATCTGATCCCGGTTGATGACGTAGACCATGCCTTCCTTGCCCGCTTGAATGAGAATGTGAGGATGCTCCCCGGGCTGATCCGGCAGAAGAACCACGCCTCCCGAACCTAAGTCGACATCGGTTTTTTCAAGACACTGCTGATCGGAGGGAGTGAAGTAATCGACCAGGGTCAAGTCGCCTCGCTTTGACACTCCGACTTTCAAGAGAGTGTCGCCCAGGTCGGCATCCAAAGAGTTGGTCGGATTGAACGCGCCATTGCCGCTAGCGATGAAGATGTTTCCCTGCGAATCCGATGCAACTCCGGCGCCTGCCATCCAGAACCCCCCGAGACCGCCCTTCGGCGTAACCACGAGCTTGCTTTTCTGCACAAGTGACTTGGCGTCGTACGCGAAAAGCCATCCGTGAAAGGGCTCAATGTCGCAGTGGGAAGCAAAAGCGACGTAAACCAACCCGTTCTGTAAAAGGAGCCCGGGACGGTTCATCTGGTATATCGACTGAAAATAGAGCGAGTGTCCCGCCACTTTCACTCGCGCGGAAATCCGCACGGGGCTGCCTTTCTTTTCCGCGCCGGTCAGCAGTGACAAGGCATGCAAACGATGGAAGTAGCGTCCATTTCGGTTCACCGACTTCGCTTCGACATAAACGGTTTGGGTTGCGGGATCGATGACAGGGGTACTCGTGATTCCAATATACGGTTGCAGGTCGGCGCAGCCGCTGATTTTCGAAGGAGTGCTGGTTAGATTTACAGGCGTCTCGCCAGGCGCACCGTGCGCGGCGTCCACCATGCTTACGGCCCACAGCGGATTTGCATTCGATCCAGTGTCGGAATCGGCATCGAAGGCGTAGACCATGTCCTGCTCGGTGGCGACGATAATGACGTTGTGTGAAAGGCCGTTAATCTTTACGTTCGGCACGTACAGAGGCTGCGCGTAGACCTGGCCGGCAACGTGCCGCGCGAAAACTTTGCCGAAGCGGTCCACATTAACGTTTGCTGTGTTCAGAACTCTTTCATGCGTGTTCTGTCCGGTCCGCGCATTGTCGTAGTGCTGCGTGAGCACGCTTACCTGAGCGCGGGAGGCGGTTGGACCAAGGAGGCAAGTCCCCACGATGAATAAAAGGCCCAGAACCAATCGTTCAAAATGTGTGCATCGTGGCATCACCAAAGATCACCTTGTATGAAAATACGTATGAATACGGTTTCTGTCCTAACATCCGGAACTCCAATTGCTGCGTCCCGCACCGGCGGCCTGGCCGATAAGGATAAGAGTACTTTCGACGGCCGAGGGTTGCAGTTCCAAAGTTATTATCGGCCCGATCCAAAATTACCAAACGTTGGTGCCAGCCGAGATAGGGAATAGACCGATTTTCGATATGGAAATGAACTGAGTAAATTCGCAGGGGCATTCGGTCTTGCGGGCCTCGATTTGCCATGTTTGACCCAAGAGATTAAACACAGAAGGCGCGGACGAGAAGACAGAGCAGATTGCTTCAGGGGAGCCCCACCGTTCCGAAGCAACTTGTTTATGGGATGGATTCTAGTCGATGCGGGCTCTGGACCAGAAGGAGATTGGCGGCGGCATTGTATATTTATGGTAGCGATGGCGAGCTGGCTCGAAAAGAAAATCCACAAATACGAGGAAATGCGATGGGCGCAGGAGCCGAATCGCCGGAATCTGCCGTTTGGCTGGGGACTGGAGCATGCGGACGCGAACGGCGATGTGGCGCATGCCCGAGACTATTTCGCGAAGTACGCCGCTGAAGCAATCCGCGCGAGTGAGAATTGGTACGACGGCGCCCCCGCAAATGATTACGCACTGACCGACGGAGTCCTGACGTTCACAAGCCGAATCGTTTCTCCTTGGCGGGAAAATAATTGCGTTCATGCGCAGGTATTCGCCGCGCGCGCGCGTCGATTGACCCCACGGGCGGCTGTGGTAGTGCTGTCGCAATGGAATTCCAAGTGGCATGAGCAGCAGAACGTCTGCCGCTGGCTGCAACGGCTAGGCATGACGGCAGTGAAGATGAGTTTGCCGTATCACGACCGGCGCAGCATTCCAGATCATCCGCGCGCGGACCATATGGTTGGCCCGAACGTCGGGCTGACAATGCAAGCGGCGCGGCAAGCTGTCGTTGACGTGAGATCGACCCTGAGATGGCTCGAACAGCAGGGTTACGAACGACTCGGAATTTTGGGGACGAGCATCGGGTCGGCAATTGGTTTCATCGCGATGTGCCACGAGCCGGCGATTCGCGCCGCAGCGTATTTGCACGCGTCCACATATTTCGGAGACGTGGTGGCGAGAGGGCTGACGACGAAGAACGTGTGGGAGCCGATGCGAGACGCGGGAATTACGATCGAGGATCTGCGGGCGTTCTGGCTGCCAATCAGCCCGTTTCCGTATATTTCGAAATTGCAGGGCGGCGAGAAAAGAATCCTGCTGATCACGGGCCGCTACGATCCTACGTTTTTGCCGGATTTGACGGAGACGCTGATCGCAAAATTGCGGCAGGAGCTGATCGAATTCGAACGGCTATCGCTGCCATGCGGGCACTATTCGCTGGGAGTCACGCCTTTCAGCCAAATCGCGGGATACCGGTTCGGTAAATTTTTGCAACGAGCGCTGACGAAGTAGGAGTTTTCCCGCCACGTCGACTCGGGTGTTATGGATCGCGGAAGACTGAAATAACTTCGAGGGTTCCGCCGTTCCGGCGCTGAGATTCCTCGTGGCTCGCCAAAGCGACCGATTTTCGCGCGGCGCGAGGCCGATGGGCGCGAAAATCGGTCTGCTCACTCCTGGGAATGACAAAATCGCGGGCATGTCCGAAAGGATGGTTGAACGTAGCTACAGCCCTCTAATCAACCCAGAAGGGCGGCGAAGGCGCCGTCGGAGACGGCCTTGGCTACAGCCTCGATGTCGGGCGCGAGGGAGCGGTCGGCGTCGACGCGTTTGGAAAGCTGGCGGACGATCTGATACGCCTTGCGAGTTTCAGGACCCGGCCTCAGCGGGGCGAGAAAGTCGATTCCCTGGCATGCGGCGAGCATTTCAATCGCCAGGATTCTTTCGAGGTTGGCGATCATTGGCGCGAGGCGCCGTGCACCGCTCATCCCCATCGAGACATAGTCTTCCTGATTTGCGGAAGTGGGAATCGAATCCACCGAGTGAGGCGCGGCGAAGGCTTTCATTTCGCTGGCGAGAGCGGCCGCCGTGACCTGAAGAATCATAAAGCCGGAATTGAGTCCCGCTTCGCGGACGAGAAAGGCGGGAAGCTGGCTGGTTTGAGGATTGGTCATCTGCTCGATACGGCGTTCTGCGATCCCGCCAAGGGTGGCGAGCGCGATGGCGAGCTGGTCGGCGGCCATGGCGAGCGGCTGGCCGTGAAAATTTCCCCCGCTGATCACTTCAGCAGAGTCGACGAAAACGAGCGGGTTATCGGTTGCGCTGTTGAGTTCGATTGTGACAGTCGCGCGGATTTGAGCGAGCGCGTCGCGCACGGCGCCGTGAACTTGCGGAGCGCAGCGAAGACTGTAAGGATCCTGCACCCGTGGATCTTTTTCGGGCGAGCGATGGGATTCGCGGATTTCGCTTCCGCGATTGAGAGAGACGATACTGCGAGCGGTGATTGCCTGGCCGGGATGTGGACGGACCTGAGCGATGCGCGGATCGAACGCGGCAGGGCTGCCTCGGAGAGCATCGAGCGAAAGAGCAGCGGCTACGTCCGCTGTTGCAAGAGCGATTTCGGCGTTGCGCAGAGCCAAGCTCAACAGGGCGAGCATTGCCTGCGTGCCGTTCAGCAGCGCGAGGCCTTCTTTGGCCTCGAGAACCAGAGGTTCGATGCCGGCTGATTGCATTGCGTCAGCGCCAGAGACCGCACGCCCGTTGTAATTCGCGTGGCCTTCGCCGATTGCGACCAAAGCGAGATGCGCCAAAGGGGCCAGGTCTCCGGAGGCGCCTACGCTGCCTTGCGCCGGAATTACTGGATGCACGCCGCGATTGAGCATCATCAAGAGCGTTTCGGAAACGATCGGACGGATCCCGGAAAATCCCTTTGCGAGGGCATTGGCGCGTAACGCAAGCATCGCACGCGTCACGGGCTCGCTGAGCGGTTCGCCGACTCCGCAGGCATGACTGCGAACGAGATTGAGCTGCAAGTGACGAATTTCATCGCGAGAAATGCGGGTACTCGCCATTTTGCCGAAGCCGGTGTTGACTCCGTAAACGGCGGCATTGCCTTCGATGACTTGCTCGATCACGCGCCGCGACGCCAACATTCGTTGGCGGGCAGCCGGATCGATCTCCGCAGGCGCGGATTCGAGCGCGACTCGGTACAAATCTTCTAAGGTCAGGTGCTCGCCGTCGATCCGAATCGAGCTCACTCGCGCGTCCCAGTGCCGACGACGATTTCAAGCGGGATGTTGAGGCCGCGGCCTTCCGCATATTTGCGAAGGGTTGCAATGACTTCCGACTCGACTTTGACGCGGGTTTCGGGCGTGAGTTTCGCAAGCAAGGGACGAAACGGAGCTGCGACTTCCGTGAATTGCTGCCAATACTCTTCGGGAGTTCCGGTCCAGCGTCCACTGATGTTTTTGATCTCCTCGCGGGCATCCGCGAAGCCGGCATCCTTCAGCTTGCGGGTCAGCAAGCCACGCTCACCGAACATGAATGCGTGGGGCGCGTCGGGATCTGGCGGAGGGGCGTCAACATATTTCATCAAAACGTCGATCGTGGCGGTGAGAAACGGCTGCTCTTTTGTGCCCCAAACGACGAATGCCACACGCCCTCCGCGTTTCAGGACGCGGCGGCATTCGCCAAATGCTTTCACTTGGTCGGTGAAAAACATTACGCCGAAGCGGGAAGTGACGACGTCGAAGGTTTCGTCGGGAAAGCGAAGCGCTTCCACATCGACCACGCGAAATTGCATCTGGTCGAGGCCCTTCGCGCGAGCGATTTCTTCGGCGAGGCCGATCATGCCAGGGCCAAGGTCGGTTGCCACGACGTAGCCCTTCGGGCCGACGATTTCGGCGATCTCCAGCGCCGGATCACCCACGCCGCTGGCGAGATCAAGCACAGACATGCCCGGGCGCAGCTGCGCGGCTTGCAGGTTCGCTTGCGTTGCTCCTTGACTGAAAGCGGACATCTGCGGCCGCCATTTTCGCCACGCCGCTGTCGTTTCGCTATCGGTCCATTCTTGATGAAGCTTCTCGCGGAATCTCGCGATTTTGGCTGGATCAGGCGCACTCATCGCTTTTTCTCCGAAGTCGAAGAAATTTTGGCCCGCGAATCGGCGGGCCGAGGGTGCGAGTCTGCTTCAAAGTAGCACCGATATTTTTCGGGAAGCGATTTTGGGCGCCCCAAACGATCGCAAATCACGTGAAGGGTTTCACCGGTGGCGATCAGCTCTCCAGAAGCTTGATTTAGAACTTCGTAGCCGAATCGTATGGTGCGGCGCTGCGATTCCGTGACCCGCGTGCGGACGGCCAGCACGTCGTCGAAACGCGCCGGCCGCTTGTAGCGGCAGGACGCTTCGGCAACAACGATGAAGCTATCATCTTCGATTTCCATCTGCTTGTATTCGAATCCCAGTTGCCGGCAAAGCTCGACGCGGCCCACCTCAAACCATGTGAAATAATTTCCGTGATAGACGACGCCCATCTGGTCGGTTTCGGCATACCGCACGCGAACTGTGGCTTCGGCGTATTCTTTCATGAAATCAGAGCGGCTGGCCGCGTCAGGTTGACCATTTTGGGGCGCGCTTTTCAAGGAACGATGTCACACCTTCTTGAAAATCATGGGTTGCGCGGATATCCGCGCTGGCGTTGATGGCGCTTTCGAGTTCGGCGCGAATTGCGGCACGGTCGAAATCGATAAGAAGCTTCTTCGTTTGCGCGACGGCCGTCGGACTGGCCCCGATCAAAGTCCTGGCAATCTCACGAGCACGCGCCATCAAATTTTCCGCTGGAACCACTTCGGCGATCAGCGACATTTGAAGAGCTTCGTCCGCTGAAATGATACGGCCGGTCAGCAGCAGATCACGCATTTGTGCGTCGCCGAGCTTGCGCCGCAAAAAAACGGCCACAATGGCGGGCATAAAGCCGATCCTTACTTCCGTATAACCGAATTTAGCCTCGGGCACAGCAAGCGTAAAATCCGCGAGCGTGGCGATACCGCAACCGCCTGCGATGGCCGCGCCGTTCACGGCGGCAATGACAGGCTTGGGAAAGCTATACAGCTTGTAAAACATTTTGGTGATGCGCCGCGCGTCTTCGAGGTTTTTCTGCTGCGATTGCCGCGCAACGGCGTGCAATTCGTCGAGATCCATCCCGGCGCAGAAGGCTTTGCCCGAGCCAGTAATGATGACGACGCGCACGGGGCTGGCCTCGGCTTGTTCGAGGGCGCCCAGCAGATCGGTAATCATTTGGGCCGAGATGGCGTTGCGTTTTTCGGGAACAGTGAGCGCGATGGTCGCGATGCCTTCGTCATCGTGTTGATACGTCAGGGTCGGATAGCCCATCGATTGGTGCTCCTACATCAGTTCGGCTTCGCCGGTTCGGGCTCGTGCGCGTATTTTTCGCGGAACTCACCGGTCATCGCACAGGCGACCGCCAGGGATTTGGTGTCGATTCCGGTTGAGACTCCGCGAGCAGCGAGAGTGGCGAGTACCGTCTCGGTGGGAATATTGCCGACGAGCTGGTCACCCGCGAAAGGGCAGCCGCCGAGCCCGGTAAGGGCACCGTCGAATCGACGGCATCCTGCCTCGTAAGCCGCCAGCACTTTTTCGGCGGCGCGCTCAGGACGGCTGTGGAGATGCACTCCAATTTCGACGCCCGCCACGCAGTTTCTCACGGCGCGGTAAAGATGCGCGACGTCTTCAGGCGTGGCGGTGCCCACAGTGTCCGCCAGGGAGACGGTGCGAACGCCGACGTCCTTAAGCCAAATCAGCGCGTCCTCCACGATTTCGGGGCCCCAAGGTTCGTCATATGGATTACCGAAGGCCATGGAAATATAAACCACAAGCTTGCGTTCTGCAGCCTTCGTCTCGCGCTGGAGCTTTTCAACGAGAGTGCGCGATTCATCGCGAGACATGTTGGCATTGGCGCGGCGGAAATAGGCTGACACGGAATACGGATAGCCGATGGTTGTGACTCCGGCTGTGGCGAGCGCTCGTCCCAAACCTTGCGCGTTCACGACGATGCCGATGATTTCCGGAGCTTCGCCGGAGGGCAAGCGAACGTTGCTCAACTGCTGCATGACGGCTTCGCTATCGGCCATTTGCGGGACGTGCTTGGGCGATACGAAGCTCACTGCGTCGACGTGACGAAAGCCGAGCGAAATAATCCGCGATAGGTACCGAATTTTCTCCTCGGTGGGAATGATGTGCGCCAGGCCCTGCCACGCGTCGCGCGGGCATTCGACGATGGTGACGGGCTCGGTCACGTCTGAAGGACTCCTGTCTTGAATTCGGCGACGTCCGGATTCAAAGCGGCCGATTCGAGAGCTTCGATCAGGGCTTCACGCGTGCGGGCGGGGTCGATAATGGCGTCGACCCAAAGGCGCGCTGCCCCGTAGCGCGGATCGGTTTGGCGCTCATAGGTCGCGTGGATTGACTCGTAAAGCTTTTTCTCTTCGGCGGGCGTGATTTTCTTGCCCTCGCGCTCCAACTGCTTGACCCTTATCTCGACCAGCGTGCCGGCGGCCGACTCTCCGCTCATTACGGCATATCGCGCCATGGGCCACGCGAAAACGAAACGGGGATCGTAGGCCTTGCCGCACATCGCATAGTGGCCCGCGCCAAAAGTACCGCCGCAGATCACTGTGATTTTCGGTACCACGCTGTTTGCCACGGCGTTGACCATTTTCGCCCCCGCGCGGATAATCCCGCTCCACTCCGCTTCCTTGCCGACCATGAATCCGTTTACGTCATGCAAGAAGATCAGAGGCACGAGATTTTGATTGCAGTCGAGGATGAAGCGGGCGGCCTTATCCGCCGCTTCCGTGTAGATCACGCTGCCGAACTCGATGCGTTTCTCGTTAGTTCCGGACGTCGATACCGTAACGTTTTTCTTTTGATTGGCCACGATGCCGACCGCCCATCCACCGACGCGCGCGTAGCCGCAGAGAACCGTCTGGCCGCGGTCTGCGCGATATTCCTCAAACTCGCCCGCATCGACGACGCGCGCGATGATGTCGTGCATATCGTATTGTTTCGACGCTTCCGCGGAAAAGATCCCGTAAATTTCTTCGGCGCGGCCGAGGGGCGGCCTGGCAGGCTTATGGTCGAATGGGGCCGCTGGCCCGTGGCCCATCTTATCGACGAGTTCGCGGATGCGTGCGATGCACGCCGGATCATCCGGCTCGCGAAAGTCGACCGTTCCGCTGGTTTGCGCGTGCATCTTCGCGCCGCCAAGTTCCTCGGCAGAAACCTGCTGCCCAATCGCGGTTTGCACCAGGGCCGGACCGGCGAGGAAGAGGCCGCTGCCCTCCGTCATCAAAATGTGATCGCACATCACGGGCAGGTACGCGCCCCCTGCCACGCAAAGGCCCATGATCGCGGCGATTTGCGGGATGCCCATCGCGCTCATCACGGCATTGTTGCGAAAGACGCGGCCGAAATCGTCTGTATCGGGGAACACGTCTTCCTGAAGGGGAAGAAAAATGCCGGAAGAATCGACGAGATAAATCGTCGGGATGCGGTTCTCGATCGCGATGTTTTGTGCGCGAATGACTTTTTTCGCGGTCATCGGGAAAAACGCACCGGCTTTCACGGTGGCATCGTTCGCGATGATCATGACGCGGCGTCCGGCAACGTGACCCAAGCCGGTCACTACGCCGGCGGCAGGCGCACCGCCCCAGTCTTCATACATGCCGTGCGCCGCGTAGATACCCAACTCAAACAGCTCGGTTTTAGGGTCGATCAGCTTGGCCACACGCTCGCGGGCGGTCAAGCGGCCTTTCTTGTGTTGGCTCTCGATTCCTTTTGCGCCGCCGCCGCGCCGAATCTGCTCCTCTTCGTTTTTGAGCTCAGTAAGCCGGTCGATCATGGCGCGGCTATTTTTCTGGAAAGCAGCCGATTTCGTATCGACGCGCGACTCGATGGTGGATGCGCTCAAAATTTAGTCCTTATTGCGATGTTACTTTGAGTTGTGCAGAGCTTCAGAGACAGGGCGTATTGTATCATCGGCGGGTGGGTGGGTCGCGAAGCCGCAAACCGTTGCAGAGACGTTAAAATCGCGAAGCGAGAGCTAAGTCTCACTCCGAGCCGCTTTCGCGATGCGCTGGCGAATGAAGTCGACGATGGCCTGCGTTGTTGTGCCGGGGAGAAAAACTTCGGCGATGCCGGCCTGTTTGAGTGCCGGGATGTCCGCCTCGGGAATGATGCCGCCGATCAGCACGGTTACGTCGTCCATCCCCTTGGTGCGAAGCAGTTCCATCAATCGCGGACACAGTGTATTGTGCGCGCCTGAGAGAATCGAAAGGCCGATCACGTCGACATCTTCCTGTAAAGCGGCAGATGCGATCATTTCCGGAGTTTGGCGGAGACCTGTGTAAATTACTTCCATGCCGGCGTCGCGCAAGGCGCGGGCGATTACCTTTGCGCCACGGTCGTGGCCGTCGAGACCGGGTTTGGCGATAAGAACCCGGATTTTTTTGTCATGCATCTCTGCAAGAATACTGCAAAACAGTATTGGAGGGTTTGGAAGTCGTTTTCAGGGAACGCTAAGTGATGGCGGCTTCTTCGTAGGCGCCGAAGGCGGCGCGAAGGGCGTCGCATATTTCGCCGAGCGTTGCGTAGGCTTTCACTGCTTCGAAAAGGAAAGGCATCAGATTTTCGCGACCTTCAGCGGCTTTTCGGAGGGAGGTGAGACGCCGGTCGACTTCGGCATTCGACCGTTGCGAGCGTAGATCGCGCAGGCGCCCACTCTGCCGGCGCGCGACGGATTCGTTAATCTGCAGAATTTCGATGGGTTTTTCTTCGGTGAGATACTCATTTACTCCCACGATGACTTTCTCTTTTCGATCGACCTCAATCTGGTAGCGATACGACGCGTCCGCAATTTCCCGCTGCGGATATCCGTGCTCGATTGCCGAGACCATGCCGCCAAGGGCATCGATCTTTGCAATGTACTCGCACGCACCGTCCCCGATTTCGTCCGTCAGTTTTTCGACGAAGTACGAGCCGCCCAGCGGATCGGCCGTGTTCGTAACGCCGGTTTCATAGGCCAGAATTTGCTGGGTGCGTAGGGCAATGGTTGCGGCAGCTTCCGTTGGCAGTGCCCACGCTTCGTCCAGTGAGTTGGTGTGCAGCGATTGAGTTCCACCGAGCACCGCGGCCATCGCTTGTAGCGCCGTGCGGACCACGTTGTTGTACGGCTGCTGCGCTGTCAAAGAACATCCGGCCGTCTGCGTGTGGAAGCGAAGCGCCCACGACCGGGGATTTTTCGCGCCGAAGCGGTCGCGCATTACGCGATACCAAAGCCTGCGCGCCGCGCGATATTTTGCGATCTCCTCAAAGAAGTCGTTGTGCGCGTTGAAGAAAAACGAGAGCCTCGGGGCAAAATCGTCGATCAGCAAACCGCGCTGGAGGCAATGCTCGACATATTCGATTCCGTCGCGAAGCGTGAAGGCCAATTCCTGTATTGCCGTCGATCCCGCCTCGCGAATGTGATAGCCGCTGATGGAGATCGGATTGAATTTCGGCGTGTTTCGTGCGCCGAATTCAATCGTGTCGGTGACCAAGCGCAACGAAGGCTCGGGCGGGTAGATGTACTCCTTCTGGGCGATGTATTCCTTCAGGATGTCGTTTTGCAAAGTGCCAGAAAGCTTTTTCCAGTCCACGCCTTGCTTTTCAGCGACCGCAAGATACATCGCCCAAATCGGCGCAGCGGGCGAATTGATTGTCATCGACGTGGTTACTTCACCGAGGGGAATTTGATCAAAGAGCGTCTCCATATCGGCCAAGGAGCTGATTGCCACCCCGCATTTGCCGACTTCGCCCTCCGAAAGTGCATGATCGGAGTCGTATCCCATTAGCGTGGGCAAATCGAACGCGACGGAGAGCCCCGTTTGGCCTTGCGAAAGCAGGTAGCGAAAGCGACGGTTGGTGTCCTCCGCCGTTCCAAAGCCGGCGAATTGGCGCATGGTCCACAGCCTGGCGCGATACATCGTGGCGTGGATGCCGCGAGTGTAGGGCGGCTCGCCAGGCTGGCCAAGGTCGCGGCCCGGATCCCAGCCGATCAAATCGGCCGGCGTGTAAAGCTTGCAAATCGGATGGCCGGAGACCGTCGTGAAACTGGACGAGCGTTCGGGAGACTTTTCGAGCGCGGGTTTAAGCGTGTGCGCCTCCCAATCGCGCTCGGAAATCGAAGGCGCGCGGCTGGACGCACTTGACAAGGCGGAGCTGGGGTCTCGCTTTTTCTCAGCTCCCATGAGTTACCCCTTCTACTTTGCAGCTACCCTCGAATCCGCAACCGGAGTGCCAGGGATATTGGGTTCGTGGGTCACTTTCCCGCGGAGCGCGTCTGCGAGAGTAATGTCATTCACTTCGAGCGTGCGTCCCATGGCTTGATTGAACGTCAATTCCGCCTCAATCAAGTTGATGCGGTCGCGAAGCTCGACGCCTTCCGCAGCCGTCAGGAGTTGCTGCTTCTGAACAACGGTAAACGCATCGGAAGTTCCGAGCTGAAGCTTCTTCACCTGATCATCATAGCTCTGTTGCGCGTAGACGCGCGCTTCCTCGGCGGCCGTAATGGCCGCGCGGTCCTGCACCAAAGTGATGAGGGCCTGGCGGACGTTCAGCACGATCGTGCTTTTGGTCTGCGCGTAGTTGACTTCCTGTTCGCGCTGATTCAACTGCGCAATTGCATTATTTGCCTGGGCGGCGCGATTGCGAATCGGCAAATTGAAGGTAACGCCGCCCTCGAACGTAGGATACCGCGCGTGGATTAGCGTACTCAGGTCGTCGCCGATGCCACCGGGTATAGGAGTTCCCGGCGTGGTAAGTTCCGTGCCGGATACGGCGATCGGGACAGCCGTGGACGGGATGATGCCATCCGCTCCGACGTCGGCCAGCGAGTAGATCGGCGAAGTCTCGAGGAAAGTGCCGGTTGGCGTTTCGGGAGTGACGACGCCGCCGATGCCTTGCGCCGAGTACTCGGCGAATAGATTCACTGTGGGACGCAGGGCATTCCGGGTAGCCTTGACTTCGATTTCCTCATTCTTCAGGTTCAATGCCGCCTGCTCGAGTTCGGGGCGCTTTTTCCAAGCTTCGTTGACTGCATCGTCGAGCGAAATATTTTCGACGACAGGATTGTAGATTATTGTCGTGGGGACGATTTCGACACCTTTCAAATTTCCGGACAGTGGATCTTTTGTGATCGCAACGAGCAGGGTGGTTTCATCGAGCAGTTGCGTGGTTTGCGCCTGAACCAGCGCCTGCTGATCGGTGGCCAACTGCGATTGTGCGGTGATCACGTCGAGCGGAGCCATGGTTCCGATTTCGAGCTGCTTTTTGTTGTTCTCGTAGAGCTGCTGATCGGCCGCGACTGCCACCTGTTCCACTTTTACATTTTCGATTGCATAGACGAGTTCCCAGTAATCGGTTGCCACTTGCGTGATCGTCGTGATGACCTGCTGCGCCAGTTGCGACTGGCCGACTTTGACTGTGTTCTTCGCCTCCAGGATGTACCGAATATTCGGCAGGATCCCGGCGCCGTTCAGAAGCGGCTGCGTGATCTGCATCGTCATGGTCGATTGCACGGAAGGATTGAAAAGATCGAAGCTGCCGAAATTTGTGGAACTGCGAGTCGTGTTAAACGACATCTGAAATTGAGTGCCCGTCTCGAAGTTCTGCGTATATCCAAAATTCGCGACCGTATTGTGATCGACAAGGCCGGTTGCCGTCGTACTGGTTCCGGCTGTGGTTCCAACGCCCGCGAAGAATGGGTTGTTGATTGGGATGGTTTCGTCCTGCCAGTAGATGTTGCCGGTAGCTACTGGATCAAAAGCGAGGCGTCCGTTCGCGCCTGATTTTGCGAGCAACAGTTGCGCTTCATCGATCCACGGCACGTATCGCTCGACCGCGATGCTGAGGTTATTTTCGAGCCCGAGCGAAATCGCGTCTTCGAGGCTCAACATCAGCTTGCCGTTTTGAATCAGCTGATCGAGGCGCGGAGAATTGGTCAGCGTGGGTTGTTCGACATTTCGCTGGCGGTAAGGCGCGATAACATCCGGGAACCAGCTCGGACCCTTGGAGTAATCCGGGCCGAGCTTTAGGCTTCGCGCTGGAGAGGCCGGGGGCCCCTCTGTTGGCTTGGGGGGCTCATAAATGGGAGGAGCCTGCTGCGGCGACGTGGTTTGTGACTGAGCTTGCGCATTCGATGCCGGCGGCTGCTGATCCTGCGCGTATAGCGGCGACGCGAGCAGAGAAGCCGAGGTCAGGAGCGCCATCGCTGCATGCATTAAACGTCCACTCATCGTGTTAGTCCTCTCCAATCAACGCTTTTCGAATAGGAATGCAAAGAGCTTAGTTTATAGAAACGTCTGGAACCCCGATTTTGTTTCAGACGGCGTCGAGCGTTTTTTGGGCACAAATTTTTTCCCCAAAACATCCATTCTGTGGAGACCGCACAGGCACACCAGCCGACACGCGTCCTTACGAGCATTGGGAACGGACACCGAGTGTAGCATCGCGTGCGAGCGGGTGACAATCTATGCCGTCGGGTTTGGCGGCGTGTGCGTTGACACTCCCCGGCTCAGGCTCTACCATAGCGGCGCTTGATTCTCCCACCCAAGCGCTCACGCGCCCTTCGGACGTTCTTCCTGTTTTTAGTGTTGATCTGCGGCATTTTGGCCGCCGGATTGGCCCGCGCGGAGTCCATTGAGGAGGTTGCGCGGAAGGCGAAGAACGGGTACGTCACAGATTTGGCAGGCGTTCTGAGCCCCACCGGCAAGGAACAGCTGACCGCGCTGTGCACAGAAGTGCAGCAGAAAACGCAGGCTCAAATCGCGGTTGTGATCATCAAGTCGCTCGGCGGGCAGGACAAGGCTCAGTATGCGACCGATCTTGGGCAGAAATTGGGGGTTGGGCCAAAAGGGCAGGATCGCGGCGTTTTGATTCTCCTTGCAGTGAATGATCACCAGTATTTCACGGCGAGCGGCTACGGCCTTGAGCCGATTCTACCCGATGGCAAGCTGGGCGGGTTTGGCCGCGAGATGGTGCCGTACCTTCGCAGGAACGATTATGACGGCGGCGTCATGTTGCTCACGCGGCGGATTGCCGACGTAATTGCAGCAGACCGTGGTGTAACGTTGAGCGGCGCACCGCCTCCTCCGACTCGTCCGCCACCCGGGAGAAATCTGCCCCCGATCCCAGGGTTTGCGATCTTCCTGGTGATCTTTTTCATTTTTCTGATCATGCGTGCGGCTTCACGGCCCCGAGGGCCACGCGGAGGCGGCAGCGGTTGGTGGGTGGGGCCGATGATTGCGTCCAGCATGGGACGCGGCGGATGGGGCGGAGGCGGTTTTGGAGGCGGCGGGGCTGGAGGAGGCGGTGGATTTGGCGGATTCGGAGGCGGGGGTGGTGGATTTGGTGGCTTTGGAGGCGGTGGATTTGGTGGAGGCGGGGCAGGCGGCAGCTGGTAAGGAATTTCAGAAGCGAACGCTGTCGGTTTCGACAGGAGCATTAACGACCAATGGAAGCGAAATTAGCCCAGCTGGTGGAGAAGTTTAAAGCTGCCTCGGGGCACAACCTGAAAGCGGTTGTGCTCTACGGCTCGGCGGTCACAGGCGAATTTCACGAGAAGCATTCGGATTTGAATATTTTGTGCATCGTCGAGAGCGCCAGTGTGTTCGAGTTAGGAAGGCTTCATCCGGCGGCTGAATGGTGGATCGAGGAGGGGAACCGGCCGCCGCTGATCTTTACAATGGATGAGCTGGTGCGAAGCGCGGACATCTTCGCGATCGAATTGCTCGACATGAAGAATCACCATCGCATGCTGATGGGCGAGGACTTTTTCGACCAATTGGACGTGCCGCTACAACTACACTGGCTCCAGGTGGAGAGGGAACTTCGGCAGAATTGGCTGCGATTGCGAGAAACAATTCTCGCGGCACCGCGGAGGAAAGAGATTCACTTGAACATCATGCTGCGGTCCGTACCGACGTTTTGCGCGCTTTTCCGCCACGCGCTGATCGCGCTCAATCAGGCTGCGCCGCACTCGAAGAGAGAAGCCGTCGATGGAATCGCAGCCGCCACAGGAGCAAATCCATCGGGTTTTCAAACGATTCTGGATCTTCGAGCGGGGAAGTTGAAAGAGAAAGAGGTCGACGTCGAAGTGACGCTGCAAACCTACTTGGAGTTCGTCGAGGTTGTAACAAGCGAAGTGGACCGTCGGCTTGAAACATCTGCCTAGCGCGAAACGTATAACTTAAGGACGCTGGGAATCCCTGGTTGGCCTGGAGGATCTTGATGAAAGCGTTGATCGGCGTGGTTGTCGTCCTTTTGATCGTGGCGCTGATTTGTGGCGGTGCGTATGTATCGATGCGCAACCAGATGGTCACAAAGAATGAGACGGTGAAATCTGACTGGGCGCAGGTGGATGTGGTTCTGCAGCGGCGATCGGATCTGATTCCAAATCTTGTTCAGACGGTAAAAGGATACGCTGCACAAGAACAGACGGTTTATGACGACATTGCGAAAGCGAGGGCGGCACTCGGCGGCGCACAAACTCCGAAAGACAAGATCGCCGCGAACGGGCAGCTCGATACCGCGTTGAGCCGCTTGCTCGTGATCGTTGAGAATTATCCGCAGCTCAAGTCGAACGAAAATTTCCTGCAGCTGCAGGACGAACTGGCGGGAACCGAGAATCGGATTGCGGTCGAACGCAAGCGCTATGACGATGCGATTCAGGATTACAACACCTATATCGGGAAAGTCCCGCAGAACATCGTGGCGAGCATGGCAGGTTTCAAGCGGAACGACGCATATTTCGCGGCGCCGGAGGCGTCCCGAGCTGTGCCCCAAGTGCAATTTCCGGGGCCGGTAACGCATTAACGATTGATGCTTCAGCGTAACCCGGCTTGACCGCCCATTCAGGCCGGGTTACGCTAATTTTGACGACAGAACTTGATGAAACAGACCGTCCCAATGGCAGGGGGCATCAACGAACTCTTCGGCCCTCTCGATGAAAACCTGAAATTCTTCGAATCCTCGCTACAGGTCAGAACACATCTTACCGATCGCGACATCGAAATCGAAGGCGAGCCCGCGCAGGTGGAGCGCGCCGCGCGAATTCTGGGCGCGTATAACGAACGCATTCGCCAGGGACAATCTCCAACGAGTCAGGAAGTAAAGGCGCTGCTTCGCGTCGCCGCGGACGAGCCGACTTCCAAGCTGCATGGCGCGTTTTCGCCGACGCGCACGCGCGTTCTGGGGCGCAAAAGCATCGCGCCAAAAAGCGCGAATCAGCGCGCGTACATGGAGGCGCTCGAAGCCTACGACATGGTTTTTGCGATTGGGCCCGGCGGCACCGGTAAAACGTATCTCGCGGTTGCGATGGCGGTGCACGCGCTTCTCTCCAAGCAGGTGAATCGCATTATTTTGGCGCGTCCGGCCGTGGAAGCAGGAGAGCGGCTTGGTTTTTTGCCAGGCACGATCGAAGAGAAAGTCGATCCCTATATGCGTCCTCTTTACGACGCGCTGCATGACTTGCTCGAGGCCGACAAACTCGAACGATTCCTAGAGAAGGACATTATCGAAGTCGCTCCGCTGGCCTTTATGCGCGGGCGCACGCTGAACGATTCGTTTGTGATTCTCGACGAAGCGCAGAACACCACCAGCGAGCAGATGAAGATGTTTCTCACGCGGCTCGGCTTCAACTCCAAGGCCGTGATCACCGGCGATGTGACGCAAATCGATCTTCCCGATTCGCGCCGCTCCGGGCTTATCGAAGCGATTGAAGTGGTGGGCAAAATTGAGGGAATCGCGTTTGTATATTTCGATGAACGCGATGTGGTTCGCCACAGCCTGGTGCAGCGTATTATCAAAGCCTACGACGAACGGTCGGCCGCTAAGCCCAACAATTCAAGTCCCGCGCGTCCGCCCCAATAGGATGTAGCCGGGCGCAGGATGAGTTCCTGATTTCACGACGCGTGTTATACAGGAGCGTTCGTTTTCTTCTGAAACGTGAATTCGCAACTTTCCATTTCCAAATGGGCGGAGCAAATCCGCAGCGGCGACCCACGGGCGCTCTCGCGAGCCGTATCGGCCGTGGAGAATCGCGGCGCGGCTGCGGAACCTTTGCTGAGAGAACTTTTCGCTGCGACCGGACACGCCTTCCGCGTTGGAATTACGGGCGCGCCAGGAACAGGGAAGAGCACGCTTGTTGATCGACTCGCCGCGCATTATCGCGGAGAAAAGAAAACGGTCGGTATTGTCGCGGTCGATCCATCGAGCCCATTTACCGGCGGCGCGATCTTGGGCGACCGCATTCGCATGCAAAGCCATTTTAGCGATGAGGGTATTTTCATTCGCTCGATGGCAACGCGGGGTTATCTGGGAGGATTGGCGCAGGCCACAGGCGACGTGACGCTCCTGCTTGACGCGGCTGGGAAAGAAATTGTCCTGATCGAAACGGTCGGAGTAGGGCAGGGCGAGGTCGAAATCATGCGTCTGGCGCAGTGTACGATCGTCGTGCTCGTTCCGGGAATGGGCGACGATGTGCAGAATCTGAAGGCCGGATTGATGGAGATCGCGGATATTTTCGTCATCAATAAATGCGATCGCGAAGGCGCAGACCGTTTCGAACAGCAGCTTCGGGCAATTCTGGAACTTGTCCCCGAGCGCGACGGCTGGAAGCCCA
The DNA here is from genome assembly GCA_030037315.1 of Candidatus Acidiferrales bacterium. Classification (GTDB taxonomy): domain Bacteria; phylum Acidobacteriota; class Terriglobia; order Acidiferrales; family UBA7541; genus Palsa-295. The sequence continues at coordinate 4,562 of JASHRM010000114.1, read as the reverse complement.
CGATTGTTCGCACGATAGCGACTGACAACCAGGGCATTGGCGAACTCGCCAGGCAGATCACCGCTTTTCGCGCACATGCCGAAGGCGGCGGTGTGAAAAAGCGCGAGCAATCCTACTGGCGGGAGTGGCTTTTGCGTCTTCTGCGGGCGCGCCTGATGGATCGCAGCGCGGGTTTCGCGAACGAGCCCGAATTTGGCGCGCTCGTCCAGCAGGTTGCGGATCGGAAGAAGGATCCGTACGCCGCTGTGAATGAAATACTCGGGCGTGCGGGTCTCGCGTGAGCGCTCGAAGCGATCTGCTCGCATCAGTCGACGGGAAGATTCAGCTTCAGGGCCAGCGCCCGTCCCCGAGGATCTTTTCTCAAGACGGCATACTGAGGACCCGATGCCATCATGCTAATAAATGAATTGTGTTCGTCGAATCCGCGCTCGAGATAATCCAACGCTTCGGATGTCCGCCCAAGGAACAGATAGATGTCCCCGATTGCTTGGGAGATGATGCACTCGCGGGCGGAACGATTTTTGAGTTCCAGGAGCAACTCTTCGGCTTCAGCCGTCCTTCCTGCCCGCGCATACGCCACGCCAAGGACCGAAACAAGCATTGGGTGATGATTCGAAGCGAGCACCGCCTGCAGCATGGCCGGAATGATTTCCTCCGCCTTTCCCTGCAAACAATAGATCCAGCCTCGGATCCACAGAGCAAAAATAGCTGTCGGCTCGAGTTCCAACGCTCGCTCGACGAGTCGTTTTGCGGCGTCCAAATCGTTGGCATGAAAATACGCTAGCGAGCCCAAGTAATACATGAGCGCCGAATCGGGCTCGTCTTTGAGCGCAAGATTCACTTCCGAACGCGCTTCGGCGGTTCGGCCCGTCCACGTAAGAACGTTTGCGCGGTAAACTCGCGCGACGGCGAATTTCGGATTCAGCTCCAACGCCCGCAAAAAAGACGCTTCTCCGCCCGCCCAGTCGTAATCGAGAAGCGATTGAACGGCTCCGAGCGACAGGTACGCTTCCGGCAGGTCGGGGTCGAGTTCGAGAGCGCGCTCGACCATTGCGCGAGCTAAAGGCTGCACCTCTTTGTAAGGTTTGATCGAGTAAACAGCCATGAGCACATAACAATCGGCAAGGCCGGTATGCGCCAGGGCATAGTCCGGGTCGAGCGCGATGGCTTGCTCGAAGTAGGTGACCGCGTTGCTGGCGGAACTGCGATTGCGCCGCTCCCAAAAATACCTGCCCTTAAGATAGAGCTTGTACGCTTCGGGATTGTCGGTTGCCCTGCGAACCGCCGGCGCCCCGCTGATGAGCCTGCCCTTCAGATTTTTCACGATGGCGGCGGCAATCTCGTCCTGAATATCGAAAACGTCGCCCTCGCCGCGGTCGTAGCGTTCCGACCAAGTTTGCGATCCATCCTGGGTACTGATCAGTTGCGCCGTGACGCGCAAGCGTGAGCCGGATTTTCGCACGGTGCCTTCAAGAACTGATTGCACGCCAAGGTGCTGTCCGATTTCGCTCAGTTCCATGCCTTTTTCACGGCAGCGCACGGCTGACGTCCGCGAAATGACGCGCAGACCTTTCACCGCGCCGAGAGCAGTGATGATCTCGGCCGCCATGCCTTCGCAGAACGGTTGCTGGCTGCGATCGGCGCTGAGGTCTTCGAAAGGCAAGACAGCAATCGACGGCGTGCTTGTGGCTGCCGGACGCGAGTGCGAACTGCTTTGCTGCTGGATAGTTCGGAGTTCGTCGGATACATCTTTGGCCCTGCCCGGACGCGCCGCGGGATCCTTTGCCATCATACGTTGTATCAATCGTTCGAGCGCGATTGGCACGGATGGATTCATCGAACTGGGGGCCTGGGGCTGGCGATGCAGGATCGAATCGAACAACATGGCTGCGCTCGAACTGGTGAACGGCTGTCGCCCCGTGGTGATTTCGTAGAGCACGATTCCGAAAGAGAATACGTCGCTGCGTGCGTCCACCGGCTCGCCGCGCGCCTGCTCCGGAGACATATACGCCGCAGTGCCGAGCGCCATGCCGGGGCTGGACAGCCCGTCGCCGTGAGTCAGCGTTAAGTCGCCCGGACCGATGGATTGGCCGGAGACGCCGGACGAATCAGCCTTCGCAAGCCCGAAATCCAAAATTTTCAGATCGCCATGTTTGGTGAGGAATAAGTTGGCGGGTTTTAGATCGCGATGCACCACTCCGCTGCCGTGCGCCATCTCGAGTCCGTCTGCGATTTGAATTCCGATTCTGAGCGAATCGGTGAGAGGCAACGGTCCAATGCGCAAGCGTTCTGCCAGAGTTTCGCCTTCGAGAAACTCCATAACCAAATAGAGAATCTCTTCGTGATTGCCGACGTCGTACAGATGGCAAATGCTCGGATGATTCAACCCGGAGACGGTTCGGGCCTCCCGCTCAAATCTTTGCTTTCGGATGGGATCGGACGAAAATTGGGAGGGCAAAATCTTGATCGCAACGGTGCGGCCCAGGCGCGTATCGCGCGCCCTGTAAACTTCGCCCATGCCGCCCGCTCCAATAGGCGCGGCAATTTCGTACGGTCCTAGTTTGTGGCCAGCTACAAGAGGCATGAGGGCCGCGATTATATACCGGGCGCACGCGGTTTGAACTTTGCAGGCTCACCTGCTACTTTGCTGAATCGGTTTTGCATCGCGCACAAGAGTTTGCGGGGAGCGACCGGAGTTAAATGAAACTCGGAGAGCTTGAAGTTCACGTCATTTCGGCGGGGCATGTGTACCTGGATGGCGGCGCCATGTTTGGCGTGATCCCGAAGCCTCTCTGGGAGAAGAAGGCACCCGCCGATGCTCGAAATCGCATCAAGCTCGCGATGAATTGCCTGCTGATTCATGCAGGAGAAAAACGCATTCTCGTAGAAACCGGCGCGGGCAACAAAATGAGTCCGAAGCTGCGCGACATATACGCGCTGGATGGGCCATTTCTGGTCGAGGGGCTGCGCGCGCGGGGTCTGGGACCCGAAGACATCGATATTGTGGTGAATACTCACTTGCATTTCGATCACTGCGGCGGCAACACGCGGATCGAGAAAGACAAAGTGGTCCCCGCATTTCCGAATGCGAAGTACGCTGTGCAGCGCCTTGAATTCGAACATGCGATGAATCCTACGGAACGCGACCGAGCCAGCTATTTTCAGGAGAATTTCGCGCCCCTCCAATCTGCCGGCGTGCTTTCTGGCCCTGAAGTGGATTCGGAGCTTGTTCCTGGCGTTGAGTTGATTCGCGTGCCGGGCCACACAGCGAACATGATGTGCGTGAAGCTGACAGGTGGCGGCAAAACCGCATTTTTTCTGGCTGATCTTGTGCCGACGACCGCGCACCTCCCTTTGCCGTGGATTATGGGTTACGATCTCTACCCGATGACGACGCTCGAAAACAAAAAGCGGTTGCTCCCGCAGATCGTTAAGGAGGGATGGCTCGCACTTTTCGCGCACGATCCGAATTGGCCGGCGGCCTATTTGCGCGACCGCAACGGCGAGTGGGAAGCAGAGCCGGCGTCCATCGACTAGATTCAATCACTCCAGAGACAAGCGAGACATGCCCAAATCCTCGAAATCAAGAGCAAAGAAAGAGCCTGTAAAAATCGGAATTATCGGCGGTAGCGGCCTTTATCAAATGGCCGGCCTAAGCCAAACGCGCGAGATGCGAGTTAAAACCCCATTTGGCGACCCCTCGGAAGCGATTGTTCTTGGCACGCTCGAAGGCAAGCGGGTCGCATTCCTTGCGCGGCACGGCCGAGGGCATCGCTTGTCGCCGAGCGAAATTAGTTACCGGGCGAATATTTGCGCGTTGAAGATGCTCGGCGTCGAACAGGTGATTTCCGTCGGCGCAGTCGGCTCGCTTCGCGAGGATTTGCCTCCGCTGGACTTTTTGATACCCGATCAGTTTTTCGACCGCACGCGCGGAAGGATCGCGACTTTTTTTTCGGGCGGCATCGTGGCGCACATCGGCTTCGACAAGCCGACGTGCGCGCGTCTTTCGGGGCGGCTCGCCGACGCGTGCAACAAGGTCGGAGTGAAGGCGCATCGCGGCGGCACATACGTTTGCATGGAAGGCCCTGCGTTTTCGACGCTCGTCGAGTCGCGCACTTACCGGGAGCTGAAGTTCGACGTGATTGGCATGACGAATCTCACCGAGGCGAAACTTGCGCGCGAAGCCGAGCTTTGCTATGCGACGTTCGCATTGATTACCGATTACGATTGCTGGCATCCCAAGCACGATGCCGTTACTCTCGATGAAATCCTGTCGAACATGGCCAAAAATACGGATAATGTGCAGCGCGCGATACGGGAAGTCGTGCGGGGTTTGAGCGATGAGCGCGCCTGCAAATGCGGGTCGGCCCTCGCGCACGCGATCGTAACAGATCGCAAGACAATTTCTGCCGCGACGAAACGGCGGCTCGCGCCTATCATCGGCAAGTATATTTCCTAGCTTTCGTGGGTGAAATTGGCCAGCGTAGCCCGGATTAGCACGCACAAATCTGCAATAAACGGAGCTTTCATGTCTCTTCTGGTGGTGGGGTCGGTCGCATTCG
>JASHRM010000010.1 GCA_030037315.1 Candidatus Acidiferrales bacterium | reverse complement strand
GCCGGCGTATCGTAGGAAGGATCAAAACTCACACTGAGCAGACGGATTTTGGGGCCCAGCTGGTGATTGTTTTTCAGGTCCGCGTAGATGTGCGCGAAATTCTTCGAGACCAGCGGGCAAAAATCGGGAAACGGGCAGCGCGTGTAAATGAAAGTCACCATCAGCACGTCGCCCTTGAACGAATCGAGATGGATTTTGTTGCCGTCCTGATTGATCAGCGCGAAGTCCGGCACTTTTTCGCCAGGTTGCGGCTGATGCGTAGGACCGGCGGGCTGCGCATTGTTGGTGCTTGGCGTCGCCGCGGCTTTCTTAGTCACGACGATGTTTTCGAGGTAGGCGCCGTCTCCGGCAACAACAACGTCCGCTGTGATTTCATCGCCCGGATTCAGGCTGCTGAGCGATTGCTTGTTGCGCACGGGATACGGCATGGTCATCGCGGCCATAAATCCCGGGATCTCCTGCCCATCCACGTTCAAAGTAGCCTGCTGTTGATCGATCGAAACCACCTTGCCGACCAGGTGATAGCGCTTCGCCGGTTCTTGATCGGTGGGCGCTTCTGGCTTGCTGCATCCCGAAGCTCCGAGAGCCAAACATGCCAGAACAACTGCAAGCATGGCGATAAATACAGTCCGGCGATCCTGTCCTAACTTCCCCATGGTCCGTTGCCTTTCTTTTTCAGTCGCATCACCCACATTTTACGCGCGACCATTCGAAATGCGTAACAGAAACGGCTTACGCATTTTCGCCGCCGCACGAGATTCGAAAGCTTATCGGCGTTAAGCGGTCGGCCTACGCACACGCAGAGTGAAACTAGCTCATCAAGTCCTGGTTTCGAGAATTTCCTTCAATCCCTTCACGATGTCATCAACGCTCGCTTCGTATGGAAAAAGAATTCGGGTGCGTCCGTCGGCATCCAAAGCGTACAGCGTGGTGCTGTGGGCGACCGCGTACTTCTCGGCCGAATTCGGAAGAGGGACGATTTCGTACGAGGCGCCGTATAGCTTGACGACTGTGTCGATTTCCGGCTTGGTTCCAGTCAATCCGATCGCATCCACTCGGAAGCTCGACAGATCTTCCTTGAGGACCGTGGGAGTGTCGCGACCAGGATCGACCGTGATGTAAACGGTCTTGACGCGTTGCGACTCGGTTCCCAGGTCTTTGTAGACCGAGGAAAGCTTCGACAACGTTGTTGGGCAAACGTCCGGACAAGACGTGTATCCGAAAAAGATGAGCACGGCTTTGCCGCGAAGCGACGAAAGCTCGAAGCGACGATTATTGAAATCGGTGAGAGTGAAATTTCCGCCGATCGGTATAACGGGTAAGTCGGCGTGATGACAACCCGCCAGTACCAGAAGCAACAAAGCCGCAAAACATAGGGAATTCTTCATTACGAGGCCCTCCTTGCCCGGGAAGTCCTTCACTTGACGGTAGCGACCACGGGGACCGTAGTGCCGTCGTCGAGTTTCAGCGTAACGTTGATTTTGTCGCCCATGGCGGGCCTGGATTTCAGACCAAACATCATGATGTGAAAGCCGTTGGGCGCGAGGGTGACTTTTCCATTGGCCGGGATCTCGATTTTGCTAACGGGGGTCATGGTCATCATCGACTGGCTCGGCTTATCTGCGGACATTGCCATCGAGTCGCCGCCCGAGGGTTTATTCATCGAGTCACCGGATTTCCCCATCGAGTCGTCCTTGTTCACGGTTTTCATCTCGTGCATTTCAAGTTTTGCGGCCGCGCCGCTGGAAGCGGACACCACCGCTTTAGGTTGAGAAGAGTGATTCTCGATCACCATGTAGAGAGCCGTATCCATCTTGGATGGAGCCGGCACGCGGATCCATGCGTCGTGAGCAACGACGGCATCTTGCTGCGGGGCGGCCGCGCTCGCAGAAGCCAATGCGACGAGCAAGAACATACTCAGCCGAACAGGTCTGGTATTCATGGTTGAACGCTCCTTTGAGAGTCTTGGGTACGCAGGGAGATGACGTAAAGGGCGATGGAGCGCCTTTGCGTCTTCGTGAGATGGTTGAATTGGGGCATTACCAACATGTGGTGAGTGAGTTTAAGAGCTGGCATCGTGTGGACGATAGCGATGCCGGTGGCAAGGGTTTTCGCGATGTCGTCCTCTGATGTTCCGTGCTTGAACTGAGAGACATCGCGGAAATCGGCCGGCTTGGCGGCAAGGCTTCCCGCCAAGCGGCCATCTCCGTGTCCTTCAGGCCCGTGACAACTGGCGCAGCCATTCTCCTGATACAAATCGCGGCCCTCAGTGACTGAAGGGCGAGCACAACCAGCGCTAACGACCGCGACGAGCATGAGCCCGCCCCACAAGTTCGGCACTTTTCCCATCACTAATGAAACCGATAGCGGAACACCGCGTAGACTTCACGCGGATTGTTGTAATGAAACCCGCCAAACGTAAGCGAGTTATCGATTAGAAGGTGGCGGTTGGCGACGTTCAGCACGTTTACGCCGAGCGAGAAACGCTCGCCGAATTCCTTGCCGGCCGCGAGGTCGATCTGGGTGTGGCCTGGAAGGTAAGGATCCTGATAAGGCGAACCCGGAACACCGGCATTACCGTTCGAGAAGCCAGAGCCGTAATACACATTTCCAGAGGCAAACATCTGCCACGGCAATGTGACATTCCCTCCGAAGTTCAGAGTGTTCCGTTGGTCGTGATCGAGAGCGCCCCATCCGGGCGGCGGAGTCGGGCCGAGAATCAAGCCGCCTGTTTCCGCGCCTTGGGCCTCGGCGATCTGGTTCGAATAGGCTAGATGAACGTTGGCGCGATTCCAGATACGCGGCGAGCGAATCGTAAGCTCCGTGCCACGAATACGCGACTCTGAAAACGTGACTGGGATGAAGATGCTCGATTCGCCGATGTTGTTGTGGTCGAGAAAATCCACGCCGCGGGTTTCGAAGTTATCGATATCCACCGTCCAATTGCGAATCGGGATTGTGACGCCGAACTGGTGTTCTTCGTCGCGTTCGCCATGCAGCGGCTCGAACGACGTGAGGTTGCCCGATTCCGTAAGCGTCGCCAGATAGCTGAG
>JASHRM010000113.1 GCA_030037315.1 Candidatus Acidiferrales bacterium | reverse complement strand
GTGTTGGTCATCAGGTGGATGGCGAGCATGGCTATATCCGCCGGGCCGACCACGCGCCGGATTGGGAGGGTCGTGCGGAGTTGCTCGCGACGCGCGTCCAAGTGAGCGCCAAGCACCGATGCCGCCAGAGGCGTGTCGACGAAGCCCGGCGCGATCACGTTGACGCGGATCGGCGCTAGATCGAGTGCGAGCGCCCTTGCCAGCGCAGACATTGCGGCCGTGAACGCCACAGTGAGCGGGCCTGCGTCCGGCCGGCGGCCGCCGGTTCCGCCCATGAACAGGAGCGTTCCGCCCGTCCGAACTTTGCTGATGGCGCGGCGAGCGACGTGGAGGGGCAGCCAGAATCCCCGGTCGACGTGTCGGCGCGCGCGCGCGAAATCGATGTCGGCCAAATGTGCGTAGTACGGGCCGCCGGCGGTAACCATGATGTGGTCGATCGGCGTCGGTAATTCGTCGAAGAAGCGATCAAGGCGTTCAAAGTCGGTGGCATCGAACGCCGAACTGCTGAGCGCGCCGAGTTCGCGTGCGGCGTTCTCAACTTGTTGAATGTCGAGGCCGGTCAGAACAACGTTGGCGCCTTCCGAGCGCGCCCGTCTGGCTGTCTCGAGCCCGATGCCTGAGCTGCCGCCGATCACAACGACGGTTTGTCCGGCGAGCGCGGGCGCCGGTTCGCGGCTGATGCTTGGGCTGCTCATTGCGGCAACTCCGTTCCGGCCTGTTCCGCCACCATGTATGCGGCGTACCAATCGGGCCAGTTGGGATCAGCGGCACCGATGCGCTTTTCATGCTCGCCGTGGGCACTCGAGGCGCGTCGCATCGCGCTCGCCAGATCGTTGGCTGAGGCAAAGCTTGTGGCTGCGGGGTCGATGCGACCCGCCAGCCGGGTGGTAATTTCCTGAAACAGCCAGCCGTTGCCGTCGGGATCGCGAAAGGAAGCGAAAGAACGATAGCTAGCATGCGCAGGATCGGGACCGCTGACGCGGGCGCGTCCGAACAGGTACGGCTCGTCCGTGCCCGCGTAGACGCCGTCGTTGTGGAACACTCCGCTTACCTCGACGCCGCGATCAAGCAACGCTTTGCGAGCGGCTTCGATGTCGGAGACGATCAGGTACAGACCCTGGGCCGAGCCGGGTGCCGCCGAAGTGATGTTTTTGCCGAAGATAACGGAGCAGCCGGAGCCGGGCGGCGTGAACTGGATTATGCGGAAGCCCTTGCCGTCGTCGTAGTCGGCGTCGAGCCGCCAGCCAAGCTTGGCATAAAACTCCTTAGCGCGGGCGACATCTGAAACCGGGATGACGACGATCTCGAACTTCATATCAACTGGCGCGGTTTTGGTGTCGATACCGCGGATTGCGTTCGTGCTCATAGCGCCTCCTGAGGTTGTGTCGTTCTCTTGGTTCCAACGTCTGCGCCGTTGCTGTGGAAGGTGCGTTTCGGTGAAGACAAAGCAGTGACTACGGCTGTTTATACCGCACCTGTTACTCGCCGATTAAGGCGCCGGGCAGCGAGCGCATGCGCCGGTCTTACCTGAACAGGCGAGTGAGGACGAGGTTTCCACCTCCCGTGGTCACGATCACCAGATTCATTATGATAAGCATCGTGTCGTAGCTCCAACCATTTGTCCCCGATTTGCCCCAGAAGCCCGAGTTCCAAACGAATATTTTTTTCTGGACCGCGCCGAGCATGAGCAGAATCAAGCCGATGGCGGCGAGCTGGGTGAGAACGCCCGAAATTACTCCGAGTCCGCCCGCGAATTCAGCGGTGCCAAGAAAAATTGTAAAGCCCTTGCTCATCTCAATGTCCTTGCTTCGTGCGTCCGGATCTTTGAGATGTTTGTAACCGCTGGTGACGAACACGATGCCAATCATGAGGCGCAGCAGCAGAAGGACGAGATCGGTAAAGCGGGCCAGTTGGGGGAAGGTCATCACGGTCACTCCGAACCGCACCGAGGGCTGAGTCGATGACAATACAGGAGGGCGTGGCTAGTTGTCAGTGCTGAACTAACGGGCGATGATCCGCGGAAACTAGCGGACAGCGGCGCCGCTAGGGACGCCAATAGGTGACAGCCAGCCATGGCGATCAGCGGCTTTGCCGCTGGTGATCGCGAAGAATTCTTCCTGGAGTCGCTTCGTAGTGGCGCCGCGCGATCCTGCGCCGACCTTGATGCGATCAATCGAGCGCACCGGAGTAATTTCGGCAGCGGTGCCACAGAAGAAAACTTCGTCCGCGATGTAAAGCATCTCGCGGGGAATCATCTGTTCCGCGAGAGGCAGATCGAGTTCGCGGCAGAGAGTCATGACGGTATCGCGAGTGATGCCCGGCAACGCGGAATTCGCGAGCGGCGGCGTGTAGACAGTGCCGTTTGATACGACGAAGATATTTTCGCCCGAGCCTTCGCTGACGTACCCATTCACATCGAGCGCGATGCCTTCTTCGTAGCCGTTTACCTTGGCTTCCATGCGGATCAGCTGCGAATTCATGTAGTTCGCGGCGGCCTTGGCCATTTGCGGCAGGGTATTCGGAGCGGAGCGGTTCCAGGAGCTGATGCAGACGTCGACGCCATTGCGCAGCGCCTCTTCGCCCAAATATTTTCCCCATTCCCAACACGCAAAATAGACTTCTATTGGATTGTTTTGCGGATTCACTCCTGCATCGCCGTAACCGCGCAGAACGATGGGCCGGATGTAACAGGCCGTCATTTTATTCTCGCGGACCAGATCGAGGCTGGCTTGGCAGAGAGCGTCGACGGAAAAGGAAACGTCCATACGATAGATGTGCGCGGAATTGACGAGCCGCTGCATATGCTCGCGCAGGCGGAAGATGGCAGGCCCTTGCGTCGTTTCGTAGCAGCGCACGCCTTCGAAGACGGCCGAGCCGTAGCTGACGACGTGGGAAAGGACGTGAATGGTAGCGTCGTCCCAGCGGATGAATTTACCGTTGTGCCAAATTTTCTCGGTCTTCGGGAGGCTCATCTGATTGCTCCGGCCACTAGAAGAAAAGTTAATGGCCTGTTGTAGCGGAAATTATAGCATACGGATTTTCGCGCCCAAGAAGAGCGGTGGGTGTAAAGAACGCGCAGAAATGCCAATTTGGTCTAGGAAAGCGTCAGAAATAATCGGAGTGATCGTCGGCTTGCTGCTGCTCAGACATGACAAGCCCGCTGACGCGGCCCCATGCGCTGGTGCGCCAATTATCCGAGATTTCCTTCGCGAGAATCCATGGCGGAACTTCCATATACAAGTAACGGGCAAGAGCCCGCAGATAGGGCTCGTACATTTGTCTCAGCTTGATGAACTTCTCGCGCGAATAATCGTCATCTCGAAGAAGGAAGCCGGCTTTCACCAGCGCGGCCCGCAAGCGTTCGCGTTCCGGTGCCGGGAGGCGGTCGTGGCCGTCCTGCGGAGGGGCTTGGGCGAAAATTTGAGAGAGGTCGACCACAGTGTGGCGGCACATTGCGAAAGTCAGCAGGGCTTGGCGGGTCGGCGCTTCCTGGATACATGTGAGAAGCAGCGCACAACTGTCTAAAATCGCTGTTATCGCCGCGAGCCAGGATTCGTTGGTGTGCTGGGAGCGGAAATAGGCGACAGCCGGATAGGAGACGTGGCTTTCGAGAATTTCCGCCGACCAGCGTTCCCAGTCGTGCAGCAGAACGTTAAGCGCTTCCGTCTGGTCATGGCCGGCGTGGCGGCGCAAAAGCTCCGCGGCGGTGGGCGGCGAACCGGCGCGCGCGTCCAGAAGAACAATGTTTGCTTCCCGCCGCGAGAACGCCTGATAGATCACAGGCAGATAGCTCAGGACGAGCGCCAAAAAGCCGAATCCGATGCCGCTTTCGACGACAACAAATACCCGCTCCGGCCAAGTGTGCGGCACAACGTCGCCGATACCGAGCGTGAACATGGTGGTGCCGCTCAAATAGATGGACATGGCGAGGCTGGGGTGCGTGCTATCGCCCACAGCCCAGCTGTGATACAGCAAACCGAATCCGAAAATGATCGCGGCCGCCCAGACCGCGAATAGATACAGAAGCGAGAGCGGGCCGAAGAAGCTCAAGAACGTCTCACGGCCTTTTGGTTTTTTGAACAGGCGACCGATGGCTTTCCAGGGAATCCACGCGCTGCGATACACGAGAACGGTGAAGCGGAAGCGCCGCGAAACGCGGCGAGGAAGCACAATCGTCTCGAAGGCCTCCCACAGAACTCCGGCAACGATTAAGGCGCCAAGAATGGCGGGGAGTATCACGCGTTCTCCTAAGGAATCAGGATAATCTTGCCGTGCGAGCCGGATTCCATGACGGCGACATGGGCGCGCGGAGCTTCGGCCAGTGGAATTTCCTCCTGGATCACAGGGCGGAGCGTTTTGTTTTCGAGTCCCGCGACGAGAGCCGCATGGATGCTGACGAGGTCGTCGAGAGTGGCGTTCCAAAGGCTCATGCCCAGGATCGCGGCGTCGCGCGTCATCGTGTTACGCGGATCGATTTCGATCGTGCCTCGGCTGCCGACGACAACCACGCGCCCGTGCTTGGCCAGGATGGTGAGATCGCGCGCGAGATTGACGTTGGAAAGCATTTCGACGATCACATCGAAGCCGCGGCCGCCAGTAGAAGCCATTGCTTCGTCAAAATGAGCGGGAGCTTTGTGATCGAGCACCTGATGTGCGCCCTCGTCGGTCACAAGCTTTTTGCCGCGCTCTGAGCCCGCCGTGCCGACGACGTAGAGCCCTCGCGCGCGGGCAAGTTGCACGGCAGCGATTCCGACGCCGCCACTGGCGCCGTGAATCAGCACGCTTTCTCCCGCGCACGCTTGGGCGCGATGAAATAAGGCGCGGTACGCGGTGGCATACGGGATGTGCATCGCCGCGCCCTGAGCGAATGAAACATGCGAAGGGAGCGGAAAGACGAGGCGTGAGTCGCAAAGAGAAAGCTCGGCATACGCGCCGGTCAAGCTGCCGGCGATGTAGACACGATCGCCGGCCTTGAATCGCGTGACACCGGCGCCGATGGATTCGATCGTGCCGGCGCCATCGGCTCCAGGTGTGTACGGCAGCGCGGGCTTGATCGCGTAGTTTCCGCTGCGCATGTAAGTGTCAGCCGGATTCACGCCAATGGCCTTCATGCGGACGACAACTTCACCGTTGCCCGGCTTGGGATCGGGCACTTCCGTGATTTTCAGAACCTCGGGACCGCCGAATTCAGCCACGCGAATTGCCTTCATTGGATTCCTCCGGGGCCGGATCGCAAAACCGATAATTATTTTGGGTTTGATGCCAAGCGGTCTTGGCTTGATTCAGATTGTGAACGAAAACTCGCGATCAGTGATGCGTGGGAGGACGCATGTTCGCCGAAAAACGGCTCAGCGCTTGGAAGTTCCGGTTCACGCGCGTCAAACGGGTACCCCAAACGTTTTCCCAGGCGCCAAAGAGAAGAAACGGCACAAGAGCGGCCAGCACCCAAAGTTTTGCGCTGCGCGGCGCTTTCGCTTCCGGCTCCCAGCGGAAGAGATGGCGCGAAACCTCGAATGCGACAAAAAGACCGATGGCGAGAGCCGCCATGTCTTCGCCGACCTCGCGGTAAGTGGCCATCTTCGTGGCCGCCGACTGCAGCCCCGTGGCGAGGTATTGGGCTGGAATGAATAGGGAAACTCGTTGCAACCATGCGGGGAAGACCGTGATGGGGATGGTCGCTCCTCCCAGGAAAATCAAGCCCATCCAGATCAGGTTATTGATCATCTGCGTTTCCTGCATGGTGTTGGTGACGCTTGCGACGATGAGACCAAGCGAAGAAAACGTGGCCGAACCGATCGTGATCAGCAGAAAAATCGCCCAGAGATTGCCCCAGCTCTGCATGTGCAGAAACACGCGGCAGACGATGATTTCAAACGCGACCACGGGCAAGGCCATGAAGTAATTCGAAAGGATACTGGATGCGAGCATGGGTCCGGCGCCAACGGGCGCAAGGCGAAATCGTCGCAGAATGCCCTGCTCGCGGAACGTGACGAGCTGCACGCTGAGTCCCCAGAAGCTGCCCATCACCGTCGTCGTCAGCATATCGCCCAAGACGAAACCGACCCATTGCCGATGGTTGCCGATAAAGATCATGGCGCCAATCAAGAAAATCAGCGGCATGAAGAGGCTGAAGAAGAAAAAGGCACGATTCCGCATCGCCAGCCGCATGCGCATCACCGTGAGCGTCCAGGTACGATTCACGAGTCGATTCCTTTTCGAATGGCGCGTGGGAGCCAAGGTCGAACGGCTGCCCATCCTTCGCAAAAGACGCGAAGGACGGGGCACCCGCAAATTACACTGTCGGTCAAATTGATTTCCTGCATCCCTTTAATCCCTCAAACGCCGGCCGGTTAGTTCGATGAAGACATCTTCCAGAGACGGCGAGAACATTTCGAGACTCTGCAATTCGTTGCCTTCGGCTTCCAATTGCTTTACGAGCGCGACAATCGTCTGCGGCGGACGGGACGAATGAAGCACGTAAGTGCCGTCGAATTCGCGAGAGTCGGAAACGCCGTCCAGACGGCCGAGCTGCCCGTTGGTGATGGCGCGCGCCAGGCGCACCTCGATGCGGGTTGTGCCCGCGGAGCGTTGTTTTAGTTCGCGCGGCGTCCCGAGCGCGATCACACGGCCTTGGTCGACAATCGCCACGCGGTCGCAAAGGCGTTCCGCTTCTTCGATATAGTGCGTGGTGATCAAAACGGTTTTCTTGCCGCGTTTCAGCTCTTCTATGATGTCGTAGATTTCACGGCGAACCTGCGGATCGAGTCCTGCTGTCGGCTCATCGAGAAAAACCACTTCGGGGTTGTTGACCAGCGCCATCGCGAGCGCCAGGCGCTGTTTTTGCCCGCCGGATAGGTGGCTGTAAAAAGCGGAACGCTTTTCTTCAAGCTGAAAACGCTCGAGCAAGTCATTGGTGTTGGCGCGACGGCGATAAAAACTCGCGAAAAGTTCGATCGCTTCCGAGACGCGGATTTTGTCGGGTAGGGAAGTGGATTGCAAAACCGCGCCGATCTTCTCCTTGAATGCGAGGCCGGCTTTTTGCGGATCGAGGCCGCAAACGCGCGCGACTCCGCTGTCGGGCGTGCGCATCCCCTCCAGAATTTCCACTGCGGATGTTTTTCCGGCGCCGTTGGGACCGAGCAGGCCGAAGACTTCGCCCTCTTCCACGGCGAAGCTGAGGCCGCGCACGGCCTTCACAGTTCCGTAGCTTTTATGCAGGTCCCCGACTTGGATGATTGGTTCAGGCACCGAGCAAATCCTGATGTGCAGGAAGTTTCATTTTTATCACAACCGTGCGAGGAGGGCGAATTGTGCCGCGGTCAGTCGCGGGATCCAGACTTGTTGCGGTTCCTTGGCCGGGCCGCCGCACCTTTTCTGCCCGGCAACCAGAAATAGAGAGACATGTCGACGCGGTTTCCCCGGATGATGACGCCCTCGGTTTCAAGCAGGCGGCGCTGTTTGCTGGCATGGGGTTCGTTGATGATCAAACGGCCCCCCGCGCCGACCACGCGGTGCCACGGTATACCTTGTCCATCCGGGCATCCGGCCATCGCGTAGCCGACTACGCGAGCGCCTCCGCGAACGCGCAGAACACGGGCAAGGTCGCCATAAGTAGTAACCCGGCCGCGCGGGATTTTCTTCACGAGGCGATAAATCGGCTCCCAGGCCATTCCGTCCACTCTCCTTTCGGGAACGGGACCACTCGCAGCAGCGTCCAATATAGTAAGGGAAAGTTTTGCTGATCGGTTCGATTCCCAAATCGATGCGTGAATCGCGTGAAGCCCCGATTTCATGTGTTTTTCCGTTGTTTTTCGCCTGAAGTTGCCCCAACGCACGTTCCTCGCGACTAATAACCGATAGGATGCAACCTTAAGGACTCCACTGCAATCGTACCATTGACGATGTAGTGGAATGACCTTACACTACGCCGCAGTTGGACGGGGTTTCTCGGCGGGGTGTCGGTCGAAAAGGAGAGTGTTGTGGCTTTCGTTCGACGGAAAGGGAACACCTACTTTCTGGTGCACAATGTGCGCCGGCGAGGCAAGGTGCGACAACTGCATCTCGCTAAATTGGGCCAAAGACCACGCATAACCGATGATGTGGTCCGCAAAGTATCGCGGAACCACCCATTCCTCGACCTGGACTGGTCCCGCTTGCGGGAGCAGGTGAGCAGCCGGGTTGAGCTTTTTGACATCCGGTCGCAGTACGTACAGGGGCTGATGCATTCATTAAGGAACCTAAACCTGGACCTAGCGGACCTGTCGCCACCGCTTCTGGTGATGGCAGATCAGGCAAATTCAAGCCGGGAACTGGTCACGCATTTGCGATTGTTGCGGTCGACGCTCGATATAAAGCTGGACCAATTCGAGCGAACGGGGACGACCAATCGCCAAGGCGGAAGAAGGTACCGGTAGGGGAGCACTACCATGGGCGCGCAAGCACTACAACTTGACCCGACGTTGCGCAGCGTCGAGTCGCGAGATTTTGAAGGGGGATTACGCCGGAAGATTGTCGGACAGGACGAAGCCGTACAGGCCGTCGTGGACCTGTACCAAGTGTTTCGTGCCGGCCTGAATTCGCCGGGGCGGCCAGTAGGAAACTTGCTGTTCCTGGGTCCGACCGGCGCGGGCAAGACGCGCGTGGTCGAGGCCACGGCCGAGGTGCTTTTTGGCGATCCTCGCGCGGTAATCAAGGTGGATTGCGCGGAATTCCAACACTCTCATGAAATTGCCAAGCTGATCGGCTCGCCCCCGGGCTATCTGGGCCACCGGGAAACGCATCCGCTGATCACCCAGGAAGAGCTGGCGAAATATCACACGGACAAGCTGAAGATCAGCTTCCTGCTCTTCGACGAAATTGAAAAAGCGAGCGATGCGCTGTGGCAATTGCTGTTGGGCATCCTCGACAAGGCTACGCTGACGCTGGGTGACAACCGCCGCGTAGACCTATCGCAGACCATGATTTTCATGACGTCGAATCTCGGCAGCGGCGAAATTTCCGAGCTGATGAATGGCGGCCTGGGATTTGCGCCTACCATAAGGCCGGAGTCCAAGCCGAAGCTCGATGAGAAAGTGGAACGGAGCGCGACGGAAGCCGCGAAGCGGAAGTTCGCGCCCGAATTCATGAACCGCATCGACAAAGTGGTGGTTTTCCATCCGCTGCGGTCGCAGCAGCTCGAGCAAATTCTGGAGATCGAGCTGGGCATGGTGCAGCAGCGAGTGCTGGAAACGGCCAAAGGAAGATTTCTCTTCCGCGTGACGCAGCCCGCGCGCGATTTCTTGCTTCGCGAAGGCACGGACATGAAATACGGCGCGCGCCACCTGAAGCGAGCCATCGAGCGGTACGTGGTTTATCCGTTGGCCAGCTTGCTCGCGACCAATCAGGTCTGCCTGGGCGACGTGATCTCAATCGATTGGGCCGAGGGCCAAACCGGGTTGGTGTTCCTAAAAGAGGCCGAGGGCGCTTTGGTGCCGATGCCATCGCCCGTGCCTGAGACAGTCGCGGAAGCGGCGGCAGCGATTTCTGATGGACGCGAGCTTTCGTTCCCGGCTCCCGCGATTGCGACGACGGAAATTCATCCGACGATGCCGGCGCAGCATGCCGCTCCAACGGATAAATTGCGGAATCAGAGACGGTAACTTCGTTTCGGCAACGCGGCGGGCTCGAGTGAAGCGCCTTTGCATCGCAGTCGCGTTGCCGAAACTTCTAATCCGCGGACTGGCCTAAGCCGAAGAGGGAAGCATGGTCACTACAGTCTGCTCACAGTGCGACCAGCCCGAATCGAAGTGCACGTGCGAGAAGTATTGCTGCTTCTGCCAGTCGCAGGAGCACGTCCGGCTTTGCGTGGATGGACTGTATTACTGTCCAGACTGCCGCGAAGCGTGCGATGTGCGGACGGCGGACGTCGAAAAGCGATAGCCACGGCCTCTTATTTTTCCGACCGCATCAACGATCGCCCTCGAAGGCGTCTTTTGAACGGTCCCTCTGCATAGAAACCCCAAAGCAGGCCCTTCACCGAGAGCTGCAAAAGGCGCATCTCGGTTCCGGATGACAGACCGGCGCGATTGCCCATCGCGACCCGCCCCACGGCAGTCGGGATCGCCGCTCCCAGGAAAAACATTTTCAAAGGCTGAGATTACATCTTTACGGCGAGGGCGTGGCTCTGAATCAGTGACATTAGCTGATCCTGGCTCACGGGAAGATCGACGCGCAGACGGTCGCCGCTCGGCGTGACCTGCACTTGATCGAGCGTTGCCGCCAGGGCGGAATGGTCCTGCGACTCCTGATAGCGGCGGTACATCAATCCGGCGGATAGCGCGGCAGACAGAAGATTCGCATCATCTGTGGTGGCGCAGACGGCCTGGAAATGCGCGTCGATGCCGCTATCGGCCTCCACGTCGATCAGCATAGCGCGGATGCGATCAACAATGGCGGCAGCTTGCGGGAACTGGCCGGCCTGCGGAACCAACTGCTTCATCGCCAGCCTCGCGTAGCTTTTATCGAGCACCGACCAGATCACGCCGGTGCCGTTTGCTTCATTGATAAGCGGGAAAAGATCGTCATTGGAAAGCAAGCTTTCGGAAACGCCGGTGCGGACGTCGATCAGTTTTTCCAGCGCGGACCGATGCCCGAAGGCGGCGGTGTTCGAGTCGATAAAGGTGAAAAGAATGTCGTCCGGTCCCGATCCGCTGCCGAAGGCGTAGAGGTGATAGCCGTGGTCATCGATCATCGGCAGCTTCTGCTGCTTGAAATGGTCTTCGCTGGAGGACGGATTGAAGGTACCTAGCGCTACGCCGATGATCTGCTCGCCCGTGGTCTTCGTGGGCATGACGGCGCCCCAGGCGATTTCGTCCACCTCCGAGTTGGTGTCGATTCCGGCGGCGGAAAGGAATTGTTCGAACTGGCGGAAGCGGCTCGGCAAAAGCTGGTCGCGAAGCTGCGGAAACCAGGCAAGCTTTCTGGTCGCTTTCATGTCGGCGTAGGTGAACTCGCCGACTTCCTTTGGGAACATGCCGAGAACGCTCGTATTGAGCGTGCCGGCGGAAAGTTTAGGCGGCGCGGCGAATAAGCCGGTCAGCAAAATCGCGCCTGCCAGTGCGGAAGCCCAAAATCCCCTGCGGATGGTTCGGTTCATTGCTTCATCCCCTGGATACCAGTCCAAGCTACCAAATATTTTAGCCGTTGGCCGGTGCAGAACCGCCGCTGATTCGTGAAGCTAACGACCGGCTTTCTGATTGGATGCGGGTTTTGAGATTTGCGTCTGTGACGGATTCGAGGTTGGTCGCCACGTTTTCAAGGGCGCCGCGCGCGGACGTAGCGGCCATCATCCTGCCGACTCGAACATCGGAAACCATCGAACGCGGGCAGATCTTTTCGAGTTCGCCCAGCCGCTCGTATATTGCGACGGACTGCCGGGCGACTTCCAGCGGGACTTCCGTGGCCTTGGTGAAGGCTTCCTGCAGCGCAACTTGGCGAAGGCGAGCTTCGTCCGGCGTGCCGCGAGGCAACTTCATCGCTGCCATCACGGCTTCATAGGATCGGGCATCACGATCGATCGCCGCAGAAAGAGCAGCTGAAGCCGCCTGAAATTCGGCCGACGCTTTAGCGAGAAAATCGGCGTGCTGGTCGAAGGATTTCTTCTTCCGCGACAGCCCCGCGACCATTTGCCCCAGGCTTGCGCCGAGCGCTCCGGCCATCGCGGCGACAGAGCCGCCTCCGGGCGCGGGCGTTGGTTGAGCGACCACGCTGATGAAGGGCTCCGCTAGAGCCGCGAGCGTGGGCGGAGTTTCACTGGCTGCTGCGAGCGCCTCCTCCAGGCGATTTTCCAGCACCTGCTCGGGCGAAAATTGGATCAGCTTCAAATAATGCTCGGCGGTCATTTCGAGGGCACGGCGCGGAACGAGCCCGACTATTTCGCTGCCCGCGATTCCCACTCCATGCGTTTGCGCTTCGCGTATCACTTCTTCGTACGCGCGGTGAATCGGCGTTTGCTCGAAGTCGGTAAGATTCATCGAGACCTGCGCAGCATTGCGCGCGCGCAAGTCGACGCCCATTGCTTTCACGCAAGGCAAGCCGCCGCTCGAGAAGCGAATCTTCTTGGCGATGGCTTTGGCGATGGAAATGTCGGATGTTGCGAGATCCACGTTGTAGGCGATCAGGAATTTGCGCGCGCCAACGACGGTTGCCCCCGCCGTGGCGTGCAGGCGGGCCTCGCCAACGTCCGGCGCGCGATCCGGATTGCGAAGCACCTCTTCACGCAGCCCTTCGAATTGGCCCCTACGAATATTTTCGAGATTCACGCGCTCGGGCCGCTGCGCGGCGGATTCGTAGAGATAAACAGGGATGCGAAAGCGGTCCCAAATTTCGCGCGCCGCGTTCTTCGCGAGCACCACGCAGTCATCGATCGTGACGCCTTCCATGGGGATGAACGGCACAACGTCGGTTGCGCCAATGCGAGGATGCGCTCCGGTCTGGCGAGTCAGATCGATGAGTTGGGCGGCTTTACCGACGGCGCGTATCGCAGCTTCGCAAACCGCGTCGGGCTGCCCCGCGAGGGTGACAACGCTGCGATTATGGTCCGCGTCACTTTCCTGTCCCAAAATGTAGACGCCCGGCACGTCGCGCATCACCGCGACAATCGCGTCAATCTTGCTGGCATCACGGCCCTCAGAAAAATTGGGAACAGATTCAACGATCCGGTTCATCGGCTATGTTTTTGAGTGGATCACCGCGCCGCGCTTCATGGTGAAGCTGCAGAGGTTCACGCCAAAATAATACGGAATTTCACGGTACGCGGCCACGTCAAAGGCTGCGAGATCGGCGTATTTTCCCACTTCGAGCGACCCAATGCGGTCGTGCAACCGGAGCGAATAGGCAGGGTTGATCGTGGCTGCGGCAATCGCTTCGGCGGGAGTCATGCGCAAATGCGTGCAGGCCAGCGAAAGGATCATCGACATGCTCAACGTGGGGCTGGTGCCGGGATTGAAGTCGGTGGCCAGAGCGACGATGGCGCCCTCGTCGATCAGGGCACGGGCCGGAGCGAATTGCGAAAGGCCGAGGTGAAATTCGCAGCCTGGCAACAGCGTGCATGTGACTGCGGACAGTGCCAGCGCGCGAACATCCGCGCGGTCGATTTTCTCGAGGTGATCGGCGCTTGCCGCGCGCAACTCGATGGCCAGTTTGGCCGCACCCGTATGGGCAAGCTGCCCGGCGTGAATGCGCGGCACAAGGCCACACTCTTGGGCGGTGGCCAAAATGCGGCGCGCTTGCGCAACGGTGAAGGCTCCGCGATCGCAAAACACATCGCAGAATTCGGCAAGGCCCGTGGTGGCAATGGCGGGAATCCAGCTTTTCACCAGCACATCGACGTAGGCTTCCGGCCTGCGGCGAAATTCGGGAGGTACCGCGTGAGCGCCCATGAACGTGCTGATGATATCGAGCGGCTGGTCCTGGTGGAGCTGCTGCATGATATCGAGAATTTTCAGCTCGCTCTGCCAATTGAGGCCGTAGCCGCTTTTCGCCTCAAGCGTGGTAGTGCCGTGCGCGCCGAATTCGCGAAGCCGCGCTGAGGCGTCGTCGCGCAGAGTCTTAGGCGACGACCGGCGCAAATCTTCGACGGTGACGCGAATCCCGCCGCCGGCGCGCGCGATCTGTTCGTATGTTTTTCCGGCGATTCGCTGCTCGTATTCTGAAGCGCGGCTGCTTGGGAAAATCAAGTGGGTATGCGAATCGACGAAGCCCGGCAGAACCACACGGCCGCCGAGGTCAAGTTTTTGGGCGCGCCGCGCGCCGCGCATTCGTTCGATGGTGCGTCGTGGTCCGACCGCGGCGATCCGGTCAGCGCGAGTCAGGATCGCACCGTCGCGGATGATGCCAAGGTCGGAAAGCGCCGCGCCGCGACGAGGCACAGAACCGCGCAACGTGAGCAGTTCCGAACAGCCTGTGATTAGCCAATCGGACACGGTTGAGCTGATACTAACGTGTCGCGAGAAGAAAGACTACCTTCGGAGAAAAGGGTCGCGCCCGCCATTCAGAGAATGCCGCCCCCGGGGACGCCTGCGCTATTCCATCGGGATTTTTACGCCGGACTTGCGGGCGAAATTGATCGCTTCGGGATAGCCGGCGTCCAAATGGCGCGCAACGCCGATGCCCGGATCATTCGTGAGGACGCGCTCGATTCGCGCAGCCATTTCTTTCGTGCCGTCGGCGACAAGCACCTGGCCTGCGTGCAGTGAGTAGCCGATGCCCACGCCGCCGCCGTTGTGAATGGAAACCCAACTCGCGCCACTTGCGGTATTGAGCAGAGCGTTCAGCAAAGGCCAATCGGCCACTGCATCGGAACCGTCGCGCATCTTTTCCGTTTCGCGAAACGGCGATGCAACCGAACCGCAATCCAAATGGTCGCGGCCGATTACGATGGGTGCTTTCAATTCGCCGCGCGCCACAAGGTCGTTGAGCGCGAGACCGAATCTATCGCGCTCACCGTAGCCGAGCCAGCAGATGCGCGCGGGCAATCCCTGAAAGCGCACGCGTTTTTGCGCCAGGTTGATCCAGCGGCAGAGGATTTCATCGTGCGGGAACATTTCGAGGACGAGTTTGTCGGTGCGATGGATGTCCGAAGGTTCGCCTGAGAGAGCGGCCCAGCGAAACGGGCCGCGACCTTCGCAAAATAGCGGACGAATATAGGCGGGAACGAAGCCCGGAAAATCGTAGGCGTTCTTCACGCCGTGCTTGTAGGCAAACGTGCGGATGTTGTTGCCGTAATCGAATGTGACCGAGCCGAGTTTCTGAAGGGCGAGCATACCTTCAACATGTCGCGCCATCGATTCGAGCGAGCGCTTGCGATAGCTTTCCGGATCGGATTTGCGAAGCTCGGCTGCCTGCTCGACGCTCAAGCCTTGCGGAATGTAGCCGCCGATGGGATCGTGCGCGCTCGTTTGATCGGTGAGCAGATCAGGAACGACACCGCGGCTGGCAAGCTCGGGAATCACTTCCGCGCAATTTCCGATGAGACCCACGGACGTTGCTTCGCGCTTGCGCACTGCGTTTTTGAGGATGCGCAGGGCTTCTTCGAGATCGTTAACCATTACATCGCAGTAACCGGTTTTCACGCGGCGATTGATGCGTTCGGGATCGACGTCGATGCCGAGAAACGCGGCGCCGTTCAGAGTGGCGGCCAGCGGCTGCGCGCCGCCCATTCCGCCCATGCCACCGCTCGCAATTAGTTTGCCCGCCAAGTCACCATTGAAATGTTTTCGTCCCGCTGCGGCGAAGGTTTCATAGGTGCCCTGCAAAATTCCTTGGGTGCCGATGTAAATCCAGCTGCCGGCGGTCATCTGGCCGTACATCATCAAGCCAGCACGATCGAGCTCGTCGAAATTCTTCCAGTCGCTCCAATGGCCGACGAGATTCGAATTGGCGATCAACACGCGCGGCGCATAGGCATGCGTGCGGAACACGCCGACGGGCTTGCCGGACTGGATCAGCAGCGTTTCGTCATTTGCC
>JASHRM010000112.1 GCA_030037315.1 Candidatus Acidiferrales bacterium | reverse complement strand
GAAGGAAGCCATGCAGGCGGCGGCGTCCTTGGTCGCGCCGCTGAATTCTTGGTGGCACAGCGCGGAACCGAAAGCTAGGAGGAGAGAATGCTGACAGCTGGTCCAGCTAAGAAAGTTAGCATTTATGTCGGCGAAGAGCACAAGTACCACGGCCAATCGCTCTACTCAGCGATTCTGGATTTTTTGTTCTACCACGGTATTTCTGGCGCGAGCGTTATCCGAGGTGTCGCCGGTTTTGGAGCGGATCATCACTTGCACACCACGCGCATCGAGGTTCTTACCGCTGACCTTCCGATGAAGGTTGAATTCATCGAGTCCGCCCACAAGGTTGAAGAAGTTCTGCCGAAGCTGCAGGAACTTGCGGGGACGGGGCTGATCGAAATACAGGACACGATGGTCATCAAGCCCGCGGAGGTCGAGAAGAAAAAAGCGCCGCAGCAGCCGCTGCCTCCGCTCAAACGCGAGGGCAAGGCAAAGCTAATGAGGATTTTCATTGGCGAGAACGACAAATGGCGGGACAGACCGCTGCACAAAGCGCTCGTCGAAAGCATGCGCGCGAATGAAATCGCGGGGGCGACGGTCTACCAAGGGATTCTAGGCTATGGCGCAAACCGTCGCATCCATAAGGATTCCGCGCTGCATCTTTCGCACGACCGGCCTGTGATGCTGTCTGTTGTGGATACCGAGGAAAAACTTCAGGCTTTTTTCCCAATCTTGGATGGAATGGTCCAGCAGGGCTTGGTGGTTCTCTCGGATGTCGACATCATCAAATACACCCACAATTTTGCGGCAGTCGAGCGAAGAAAGGAAGTGAGGTCGTGAAACTAGCTGGGCGGGCAAAGATGCTTCGCATCTATTTTGGAGAAAACGACAAATGGAAGGACAAAGCTCTCTACCGCGTAATCGTGGAGAAGTGCCGCGAATTGGACATTGCCGGCGCGACAGTCCTCAAGGGCGTCGCTGGTTATGGCGCAAGCAGCTTAATTCACCGTTCGCATGTGTTCTCACGTGACGCTTCCGTGATGGTAAGCGTGGTTGATTCCGAAGAGAAGATTCAAAAGCTACTTCCTTTTCTGGATGAAGTTGTCGACGAAGGGCTGATCGCCTCGTCGGATGTGGATGTCATTAAGTACGTGCACCAATCGGGGAATCGGTCCTAGAAACAGCAGGCACAGCGGAGTGTCGTTTGTCGTTGCCAGGCAGAACGGACATGAAGGACATCCATGCAGCGGTTGAACGCTTGATCGGTCGCGACGTCGAGATCAGGACCTTGCGCG
The DNA here is from genome assembly GCA_030037315.1 of Candidatus Acidiferrales bacterium. Lineage (GTDB taxonomy): Bacteria > Acidobacteriota > Terriglobia > Acidiferrales > UBA7541 > Palsa-295. The sequence goes on along the minus strand of JASHRM010000112.1, from coordinate 17,035 downwards.
CGGCCCTGCGAAACCGACAAAGCCAGTTGATCTGGGGAGCTGCTGACTCCGGGAAAACGTTCCTGATTTCGAAAATGTTGGCAGAACTTCCCGAGAACGAGCGACGAAAGTGCGTCTGCTGGTCAGGTCCGGCCAGCCGACGCCAACTCGTCGCACACCTGATAGAGGGTCTTTACCGGGCTGGCGACTCTCTTGTGCGCAAGAAAGTTCACGCCGACGGTTATACCGAGGCGACGCTCGCTCGATGGGTTGGTTCACAGTCTGGGCTGCGACTAAGAGGAATTCTTTTCACCGCCGCAGCGCAAGGTGAATATTGCTTCTTTTTGGACCACCTGCCACCCGTATCACACACTCTGGCGCAACTTTTGAAACAGATTATGTATCGCGCGAAAACGCCGGTTTATCTGACCGGTCAAGGCTATTCACAGGGCGAGATCGGCCTTGCGTGGAGTCTATATTGGACGACTGAGTACCGCATCCATCTGGGCCCCGTCTCTGACGGGGCAGCTCGGGAGTTGATGGAGATCTGTGTCGAGAGATTCGGCCTCGATTCTCTCGATCAGAGTGAGTTTCGTGAGGACTTGTTGCAGCTCAGCGGCCATTTGCCCGGTTCGATTGTCAAAATGTGCCAGTTGGCCGCTGATCCGCGCTATCACTACGGCGAGCGCATCAAGCTAAGACTCCTTCATGTCGATTATCTGCTGCGCGGCAACCGATTTTCTTCATTCCCGGGGGCTTCATCGTGAGTGCGACACGCTCTGATCGGCAGCCCGGTTTGCAGAACACCGTCGCGGAAAATCCACTGCTTGGCCTGGCGGAGTTGGCTCAAGAACTGGGCTCCGAACGAGTCCGCCAGGAAGCCGAGGCACTCGCGCAACGAACCGCCGAAGGACGATTCTACGTTGCGTGCCTCGGCCAGTTTAAGCGCGGCAAATCAACAGTCTTAAATGCCCTGTTGGGCGACCGGCTTCTTCCAACTGGAGTTTTGCCGCTCACCACCGTGCCCACAGTTGTACGATACGGAACTTCTCGACGCGCCCGAGTTCGTTTTGAGGCGGGAACTTGGACGGATATTCGACCGGAAGATTTGCCCCAATATGTCTCTGAAGAGCTAAACCCCGAAAATGTCAGGGGTGTGCTTGGCGTCGAGGTTTTTTCTACGAGCCTGCTTCTGGCGCAAGGCATGTGTTTCGTGGATACGCCGGGCCTCGGCTCGGTGTTCACAGGCAACACGGCAGCGACGCATGCATTCATCCCTCATATCGATGCGGCGATTGTTGTTGTTGGGGCGGATCCCCCAATCACAGGAGAAGAACTCGCGCTCGCAAGCAGCATCCGGACGCAGGTATCGGATTTCCTGGTGGTTCTGAACAAGGCCGACCGCACGTCGGATGAGGAACGTCGTGTGGCCAAGAGCTTTGCGAGCAGGATGCTCGAAAAGGAATTGCAGCGGCCGATCACGCACATCTACGAGGTGAGCGCAGAAGGGCAGTTGAGCAATCAGGGTTCAGCGCGCGACTGGCCCGAGCTTGTAGCCGCGCTTGAAAAACTCGTGCTGGAGTCCGGCCGCGATCTGGTTCGCACGGCTGGCGAGAGAGGCCTGAAGCGGCTGGCTGCCGAGCTCTTCACGATCATTTCGGAGGAGAGGGAAGCTCTGGTTCGGCCGCTTGAGGAATCAGAACTCCGGATTCAGAAGCTGCGCCAAACGATTTCTGAGGCCGAGCGGTCCTTGCGGGAGGTGGCTTATCTTTTGACCGCAGAAGAGCATCGACTCTCTGACAAGCTGTTGGAACAGCGAAAACAGTTTATCGCAGTGACACTGCCAAAAATTCATGCGGACTTCGAGGCGGAGTTGAAGTCTATCCCGCGGCACTATGGTCCCCATTTTCGCAGAAACGCTCTGCGCGTAGCGCAGAGCGTGGCGGAACGTTACGTGCGGCCTTGGCTCGAAACTGAACAAAGCAACGCCGAGCAGGAGTATCAAAGAATCGCGGCTCGCTTCGCAAGCATCGGCAACGATTTCCTCGCCCGCCTTGCCGACTCCGGAGTGCCGCAGTTTACCCGCATGCCCAGTGCGCTTGACCCGGACCGGGGCTTCCGCGTGCGATCCCGCTTTACTTTCGAACAGCTCCTCCATGTCGCTCTTCCGGCCTCTCCCCTCCGGTATGGGGCCGACGTATTGCTGGGCGTGTTGCAGGCTTATCGCGTGATCGAAAAGCAGGCTTGGACCTACCTCGATTATTTAGTGGAGATGAATAGCACCCGCGTTCAATCGGATGTCATGAATCGCGTTCAAGAAAGCCGCAGTTTATTAGAGGTCGAAATACGTAAGCTGCTTCACGAAGTCACTCGCATCGCTGAACACGCGCTGGAGCGGGCGCGGTCGGCTCGAGCCGAGGGCATCTCAGGTGTCGAGAACGCCCTTGCTCGATTAACCCGCGCGGAAAGTATTCTTCGCAGCGTCTATGGATCGAACCAAACCGAGGAACCTATCGGGTTGGGCGGCTCGTCGGAGGCCGTCGCAGAAGGAGCAAAACCTTGATTCGTCCACGGCACGATCTGAAAGCGGGCGACAAAATCCCGAACGCAACTCAACGCCGTTATCGAGATTCCCTTACATCCGACGTCACATACGAACTCGACAAAACCAGCGGGTCGGCGGCGTCGCGCACCATCGAGGCGCAGAAGGCGAAGTGCCCAGCGCGAGCCGTCTGTATCGTTCAAGTTGGCTATCCAGAAAACAGCTTGTTTCAGCACCGAGGCTGAGAACAAATGCGAACCCAGTCTTGCATTGCGTCTGAACGTTTGCGCGGTTTGAGAGAACGGGACCTCGACGTCAGCCGGCTCGGTCGTTTTGATGGGCACGTTCCCTGATGAAGTGCAAAAAATCCCTGTTCGACAGCCAAGATTCCACTGCATAAATCGAAAAGCCGGGAGTTGACTTAAAAGCGGACCTGGGAATGTTCTGCGAAGACTTTCGAAAATGAGGGTAGTGCTTTTTGCTCCGCATCGCTGATGCAATAAGCGCACAACATCTCGCACTCATATTCCGTGGACAATTGATTGCAAAACCGTTCGATTTCGAGCGCTTCAGTGACCCTGCCTTCGGCCCATAAACGACCTGCGCGTTCGCCGCAGCAGGCAAAGCGCGGCCGACCGGTTGTCTCGCTCCGCGGAGCCGCGTGACTCAATTCCTGCAAGAGGCCGAGCAATTCGTCAACATTCAGCTCTCCTGTCGAGTCGAACCAAGCGTAGGTCCCCTGCCGGATGGCGGCGTCGATTTTTGCCCCGGATTTTCGCAGTCTTTCCAACAGGCGATCACGCAAAGCGGGACTCAAGATTGTGATGGTTGGAGATTGTTTTTCCAAAGCACACGCAATGAAGCTGCTAAATCCTTGGAGCATTTCGTCTTCCGACGAGAAGAGGAGCATCTCGTGATTATCCGGCGGGCACCCGAGGGAGTCTTTGCGAGGCTGATGGCTCCTTAATCCGGTGCTTACGTAGGACTTGCCGGACAGGACTCGTTCGATAGCGGGGATCAGTTCACGTTGAGCATTTGACTTGTGCACGTAACCACGGGCGCCAAGGCGGAACGCCTCAGTGACAAAATCGGGAGCTGATTCCTGGCTCAAGAACAAGATTTTCACCTGCGGAATGATTTGCATTATTTTTTCAGCCGCTTTGATGCCGTTTAATTTCGGGAGGCTAATATCGAGCAAAATCAAATCAGGCTGGAGGCTCTGTGCTTTCTCAATTGCTACGAGTCCATCCGAGGCCTGGCCTACGATCTCAAGATGCGGGCTCCGCAACATTGATTGGAGAAGTTGGCAGAACGGATCATAGTCTTCAACGATGAGTAGTTTCGACGGAGACATTAAGAGCGTCTGAGTATCCCTTTTACGGCAAGCGAGTCAACAGAAAAACTAGACTCGTGTGGATAACTTTTTGTTTGACAAAGCGCAATCGATTGTTGGCCGTAGAACAGCGCGTAACACCCCGTACGAAGTGAATTCGCTGTTTTTTTTGACCGTATTAAATTCACGAACGCTGCTGTTTGGGCCTGACGCAACTAACAGTGGGCGAAAGCAACATGGACGCGCTAGCCTGCGACCGTGGCTACCTCGCACAGTATCGTATCGACGCAAGCGCTTGTTCGCCGCAAGGCGATGCTCATTGCTGATCCAGAGCACCAAGTCGACTGCCTGCTGGAAGGTCTGGCGCTACGAGAGGGCTGGAACATCGAGCGCGCGCCGGACAATGACGCGGTCCTGTCGCTGGCGCGGGAGAACTTTTTCGATTTGATCGTCACGAGCCAAAAGAACTCGGGGGCTGAAGGCGTTGAACTGCTGCGCAGGATTCGTCAGATCCGTCCCCATATTCGAATGATCATCCTGGCGGAGAGCACCGCTCCCGATGACGTCATCGATTCGCTGCGCGAGAATGCGTTCAGCTACTTCCGCGCTCCCTTTGATGTGAATTCGCTGGGCGACATCGTCACCATGGCGATGACCGAACCTTGCTGGGACGATGGCATCGAGGTTCTCTCCGCGACCCGGCACTGGGTTCGCTTGCTGGCAAGGTGCACCAGCGACACCGCCGACCGATTGATTCAATTCCTTCGGCAAGCCGATTTGCCGCATGACGAAAAGGAAGAGCTCGCTGTGGCGGCTCACGAAATCCTCTTGAACGCGATGGAGCACGGCGGATATTTTCGTCCGAACGAGTACGTGGAGATCGGATATTTGCGAACGAAACGAGCGGTCGTTTGCCGCGTGAAAGATCCGGGTCGAGGATTTTCGCTGAACGAAATCCCTCATTCAGCAATCAGCAGCGCACCGGGAGACCTCTTTACCCATTTGGCGGTTCGCGAGAAGCGGGGATTGCGCCCGGGCGGTTTCGGAATACTGCTCGCACAAAAGCATGTCGATGAGGTGATTTACGGCGAGCACGGAAACGACGCGATCCTCATTAAGTATCTCGATTCTCAGCAGCCTGTCGGCGCCAAGCTCCGTGCAGGCAAGGACTTTTCGGTCCCGTTAGCGGGACGCTCCGGCCACGACGCCGTCGGTCCGAATTAGCTGCCGATCTTTTCGCCGATCGACTCGCCGGATGAAACGACTTCCACGCGGCGGCTCTTTCCCTCACGGGGGTGAGGCGCGTAGCTCGACTGTCACAATTGACAGATCGGGCGATTGGCGTTCGCGTTTGTTCGGCACTCTGCCAGTTTTGACAGATGTGCCGCGAAGTTCGGCAACAGATGATCCCTCGACACAGAAGTGGGTCCCCGCTCCATGAGAGACACCCAATCAAATCGGGCCGCAAATGGAAGCCATCTGAGAGAGCTACGCTGTCCGCGGTGTGGATGTCACGAGATATCCCACTCCCGATTTCACGGACGCATTGAGAAACGATTTCTGACGGCACTGCAACTCCGCGCGTACCGCTGCTGCGATTGCGGGCGGCGGTTTTATAGCCGCGTTCGACGGATTGGCGCGCCAGGCGCGGGCCATGGCGTGAACATTTCGGCAGAGATCGAAAAGGAACGCCCGGTTCACGAGGCAGATGATTTTGGGCGAGTGCCGCTGCGAGGCAACGGAATTCTCCGCGAGCTGGACGCAAAATGACCACGCGATTTCGAGGACGGGCATCGTGACGACAGTTCGCAGCCCAGGACTGGTGATCCTGTTGCTCGCGGCACTTTGGTTTGCGCTGCCGATCCATACGATCGCGGCCAACCAGCAGAAAGGCTCTACTGCCGCAGTGGATTTGAATAGCGCCAGCGAAAAAGTTTTGGAAAGTCTGCCGGGCGTCGGGCCGGCTACCGCAAAGAAAATCATTGCAGGACGACCGTATTCGTCGATAGACGATTTATCAAAGGCGGGCGTATCGGCCGGAACGATCCAGAAGCTTGCACCCTTTGCCACGATCGGCGGCGGAGGTCTTGCTTCGACGAATGGAAAGTCAAACTCAGAGGCCGCGACCTCACGATCTGCACGGCCAACGCAGACGACTGGAACACCGGTTGATTTAAACAGCGCCAGCGCGGCTGAATTGAAAGAATTGCCGCACGTCGGCGACGCGACAGCGAAAAAGATTATCGCCGGAAGGCCTTATTCATCCGTAAATGATTTGTCCAAGGCCGGGATTCCCAAAGCGACGATCGACAAGATCGCGCCGTTGATTACAGTCAATGGTGTTCCCGGGAATCAGATTGCGCCAGCACCCGCAGAGCCAAAATCGCTGGCGGATACGAGTTCTCCCAAGCCTGCCGCGCAGCCCGCAAGGCAAGCTGTGAGTTCAAGCCAAGGGGTTCAAGGCGCAGCGTCGGCGCCGGCCAGCCAAGCTGCGGCGAACGGAATGGTTTGGGTGAATACCGACAGCGGCGTATATCACAAGGCCGGCTCGCGTTATTACGGCACGACGAAAAACGGCAAGTACATGTCGGAAGCAGATGCTGAGAAAGCGGGATATCGTGCCGCCAAGAATGAAAAGGAGTGACGGCGAGCGAGTGAAATGGGAAGCAAGGCAAAGATCGTACGTGTTGTGGCACTTCTTCTGTTCCTCGCGGCCGGCGCATCTCTGACGGGTGAAGCGAACGCATGGGCCTCAGCACAAAGCAAGAATGCGTCGTCAGCGGCTGCGAGCAACCTGGTAGACATCAATTCAGCCACGAAGGAGCAGCTTGACGCGCTTCCAGGGATCGGCTCGGCGTACTCACAAAAAATCATTGACGGACGGCCTTACAAAGCGAAAACGGACCTTGTCCGGAGAAAAATCATTCCGCAATCCACTTACAACAAGATTTCCAGCCTGATCATCGCGAAGCAGCCAGCGAAGTAATCGGAGAACAAAATCCAAGGAGATCTTAGATGGCAGACCGTTTCGAGCAACTCAAAGCGAAATATCAGTCTGTATTGAACCTTATGCAAACGCAGAATGTGCGCGTTCAAAATCTGAACGCACAAGGCGCCAAGCTTTACATTCGGGCCACCGCGCCTTCGCAGGACGTAAAAAATCGTATTTGGAACCAGATCAAACTTGTCGATCCAAGTTTTTCTGACCTGATTGCCGACATCGATGCGCCCGCCGCCGCTGCAGCAGCTGCCGCTACAACCGGCGGCAGCGCCGGTGCCGCGACGAAGTCCTATACGGTGCAGGCGGGTGACAGTCTTTCGAAGATCAGCAAGCAATTCTATGGCGATGCGAATAAGTACATGAAAATTTTCGAGGCGAACAAGGACAAGCTTTCCGATCCGGACAAGCTTAGGCCGGGTATGGAGCTGCGCATCCCTTCGTAGTCGCGAAGGGCAGCAGACGCCTGCCGTAGAAATCGGTTCGATGATTTGAGGAGGCACGAAATGTCCTGGGTAAATCAGCTGGGAGGTTTATTGCGGCAATACACTTCGGGCGGAGCCGCGGCGCAGCCCGCGCCCGACGTTCACGCCCACTTCGACCAAGTGGCGCAAGCCGCGCCACCCAACGTGTTGGCGGAGGGGCTCACGGCGGCTTTCAATTCCGACCGGACTCCTGCGTTCGGGCAAATGCTTTCGACATTGTTTAACAACTCGAGCGGCGAGCAAAAGGCGGGCGTCGTGAATCAATTGCTGTCTTCGGTGAATCCGTCCGCCCTCGCGCAGATTTTCGGCGGCGCCGGACTTGCGAGTTTAGTGGGAAGCGGCGCGAAGCTTTCACCCGACCAAGCTCAGAAAGTTTCGCCGCAAGTAGTGGAACAGCTTGCCAATCACGCGCAGAAAGCAGATCCCTCGATTGTCGACTCCGTTAGTTCGTTTTACGCGCAGCACTCGGCGCTCGTCAAAACACTGGGCGGAACTGCGTTGACTGTGGCACTGGCCAAAATCGCCGAGCGCCAGCGGCAGGCCTAAAGGCTATGGTCGCGCGAGCATATTGCGCGGGCGATCTTCGAGGTTTAGGGCACGCTGAGACTTCTAACAGTTATGGCAAGACTCTGCGGCGCTTAGGCTCATATCGGATGTGCGGCAGGAGGACCAAATGTCGATTCTAGCGTGGATCGTTCTCGGGTTAATTGCCGGGTTCATCGCCAGCAAAATTGTTAACAAAGCGGGCGAAGGAGTCGGAATGGATATTCTGCTGGGAATTGTGGGAGCGATCGTGGGCGGCTTCATCTTTCGATTGCTGGGCGCTCACGGAGTTTCCGGGTTGAACCTCTACAGCCTGTTAGTCGCCGTAATCGGCTCGGTTGCGTTTCTGCTGGTCTACCACGCGTTCCGGCGCGCTGTGTGATGACCGCTTGTGCGCGGAAGGAAACTGATTACGCCTTGCAATAGTTTGCGGACTGCTCCTCGAGCGGAAAGGTCGTGAGCGCCTGTTTCGGCAGCGGGAGGGTTGTAATCGCCTGCGTGCCTGACGCGCTCGAACGAATTTCGAAACGGCCCCCAAACTCCAAGGCGCGCTCGGTCATGCCTCGAATACCCACTCCTTCGGCGAAGACGTGAGCCGAGCGGCCGTGTTCTTCATTGCTTGCCATGCCGTGACCCTGATCCTCGACGGCGATTTTCAGCTGACCACGGGATCGCGCCAGCGAAATCGCAGCTGTGCGGCTTCCGGAATGGCGGTAGACGTTTGTGAGGCACTCCTGCACGATTCGGAAAATACTCATCTCCAGTTCCGGGGCCAGCCTTGGCACATCGCTTTCGATGTTCAAAGTGATTTCCATTCCGCTTCTCTGCGCGAAGCCTTCGACATAGCAACCGAGCGCCGACCGCAAGCCCATCTCGTCGAGGAGCGGAGGGTGGAGCAAGTAGGAGGTTGTGCGAATCTGCCTGATCAGGTCCGCGACTAACGCGGCACTTTCGGAAACTGTACGAGACATCTGCGAACTGCACTTTTCTGCTTCGCCTGTCATCGAAGCGAGATTCATAGAGAGCAAACACAAGATCTGCCCTGCGCTGTCGTGAAGCTCCCGAGCGAACGATCGGCGCGCCTGATCGTCACGGCGAAGCAATCGTGCGATGGTTTGGCGGAGACCCTCGATCGTGCGGTCTCTCGTTTCAATTTCATCGATATAGTTGTCGGCTTCTAGACGAAACGAATGCATGTTCTGCCTCTATTTCGCAGCTCTGAATTACAGATTGGGCCGGCTTAATGGAGTGCGGAGAATAGCGTCGGAGCTCGGGAAAGGTGAACTATCAATTTTGACAGGGTGTGGGCGGCGTGAGAATTCAGGCGTAGATGGTAAATCGCAGGCTAGGCGAGTTCCCGGGCGTGCAACCCCTTCGGCGACAGTGCCTTAGCCGCCTTGACTGCGCCAAAAGATTTCCCGTCCGAGACAGACCGCCGGTTTCTCTTACTTTGGTACATCACACGGTCGGCCTCGGAAATCAGCTCACCCAGTGCCGCGGGGTGGGCAGGATCGAACCGCGCGAAACCAACGCTCAACGTCAGTTCGTACGGGCAATCCTCCTTGGATTGACCAAGGGCCTTCCTGAGCCGATTCGTGATTGTCTCGAGATTTCGATCGGTCGCCTCCAAAGCCAGCACTGCGAATTCATCGCCGCCAAGGCGGGCGAGAATGTCCGAATCGCGGAATGCTTTTTCAAGCGCATCGGCGACGCGAACGAGCGCGCGATCACCCTCTCGGTGCCCATAGGAATCGTTGATTTCCTTTAGCCTGTCTACATCGCAAAACAGAAGCAACATTCTTCGGCCATTTCTTCGCGCGAGCTTTAGTTGATGCGTTGCGGCCGCGAAAAAGCCCCGACGGTTATAGAGACACGTGAGATCGTCGGTCAAAGCCAGATGGCGAAGTTCTCGCTCGACGATCATGTGTTTCACCGCGGAATAAACAGCCGATCGGTTTTCGCCGGCGTCTTCGGACGTCTGGCTGAAAGGCAGCTTCACCATTTCATCGACCTCGCGCACGATATGCGACAAGTTCTTATCGGACGCAAGTATCGCGGAAAGAAGGAGTTCCTCAAGGTCATTCACTGGCGCATCTTTTCCAGCGGAGAAACGGCGACGCAACAAACCGATATCGTGAATCGTTGACGGGGTCGCGGATTCTCTATTCCGGGAACGCCGTGCTTGAAATTGCGTTTTCATGCTTTCCTCGCAAGACTCTATCGCACGCCTAGTCTAAGCTGGCATCTGACACCAGTAGGCAGCTCGGACCAACTCGTGTAAGCCCTGCCATTTTATCGAGCGCTCAATTCGACCGATACTGTCAAGTTTTACAGCGAAGCAGGAAACCCGGGCGATTGCGAATTTCGATCAATTCTTGGCGAAAGCACAGAGTCAGGTTTCTTAGTGGATACCTAAGTGGTAGAGTACGCCCAGTAGGAGGACTACTGTTTGCGAACGGTGGATGGCCAGTCGCCGATCAATGATTTCATCCCAGCCGCTTGATTCCGCCGGTTCGCACGCACGCTAATTTCGGAGAGCTCTAATTCGGACCGCTCGACAGTTGGATCGACGGATGGGCGGCAAGCTGTTGCCCTCGGACAGTAACAAATGAAGAGATCTCACAGTCCCAAGCGCAAAAATGTGGAAGAAGTGCTGCGGAGGCGCGAGAAGGATTTTCTGGAGGCGCAGCGATTAGGCCAGGTCGGAAGTTGGCAATGGAGCCCTAAAACAGACAGAGTCACTTGGTCGCAAGAGATGTATCGCATTGCCGGCCGCGATCCGCAAACCCCACCGCCGAGTTTCAGGCAACATTCGCGGCTATTCACTCAGCAAAGCTGGAAGATGCTGCGCGCAGTTATCGAAGGAACCGCAAAAACGGGCCAGTCCTACGCGCTGGAACTGGAGATGCTGCGCCCGGACGGGACGATCCGCTGGATTTTCGTGCATGGCGAGGTAGAGCGCGATAAGAACGGCAATATCGTCAGGTGGCGTGGCACAGCCAGGGATAATACAGACCGAAGAAACACGATACAGGCTTTGCGTGAGAGCGAGCAGCGCTTTCGGCTCGTTGCCAACAACGCTCCGGTGCTGATTTGGATGGCCGGAACGGATGCCTTGTGCAACTATTTTAACCAGCCATGGCTCGAGTTCACCGGACGTTCGCTTGAGGCGGAGCTGGGTGACGGTTGGGCAGAGGGCGTGCATCCGGAAGACCTCAAGCGTTGTGTCGATACATATCGAAAGGCCTTCGACCGCCGTAAGCCCTTCGGCATGGAGTACAGGCTGCGGAGACATGATGGTGAATACCGGTGGGTCTACGACAGAGGTGTGCCCCGATTTAGCGAAGGCGGTTTATTCGCCGGCTACATTGGATCGGCCGTTGACATTACCGATCAGAAGCGAGCTGTCCAGGATCTCGCCCATTTGAGCAGACGCCTGATCGAAGCGCAGGAACAAGAGCGACGGCGAATCGCCAGAGAACTTCACGATGACCTGAACCAGAGATTGGTTCTAGCAGCGCTGGAAATTCAAAAGCTCGCAAAGGATCAAACACTGCCGGGAACTTCTGCGTCGAAGGCCGCAAAAACTTTCGACACCCTGTTGGAAATTTCCGCCGATGTTCAAGCCTTATCCCACCGATTACATTCGTCGAAGCTCGAAATGCTGGGCCTAGTGGCGGCGATGAAAAGCTTCTGCCAAGAATTCGCCACGCAGCACAAAGTGGATGTGATCTTTACTCATAGCAACGTGTCAGAATCGCTGTCGCAAGCGATTTCGATTTGCCTGTTCCGAATTTTGCAAGAGGCGCTTCTTAACGCGCTGAGGCACAGCGGAGCGAAGAAATTTCAGGCAAGACTTGCAGAAGTCGAAAAGGAACTCCACCTCACGGTTACCGACCAGGGCCAAGGCTTCAACACCCAAGTGCTGCAGAAAACACCAGGGCTTGGACTAATCAGCATGCGTGAAAGGGCCGCGCTTGTGCGCGGCACAGTGAATCTAAAATCCCAGCCGGGAACCGGTACCGAAATTTTGGTTCGCGTTCCGACCGCGAGCCAAAGCAAATTGGCCGAACCGGGCAATGAGCCGGATTCTCTTGCAGCAACAGCAGGTTAGGTGATCCGCGACAAGAGATATTTGCCCCAGTCTTCCTCGTTTGAGGCCTGAGGAAGTCCGGCTCAGTAAACTAAGCAGATCACAATCAATGCGGGGATTCACGAGCGAGGGCGCACAGTATAACGATATAGCGATTCGAATCGCCGCAAAACGCCGAGTCGAGGTGTCGATTGAAGACGAGACCGACGTTGACCACCGCGCCTAGAAAGTTTCTCCTGGCTGCAATTGCGTTGCTGGCCGTCGAGTTCGCCGACGCACAAGCCGCACGAGCCGGGACGTTTTCTTATTTCGTTACAAGATTTCCTTATCCCGTCCATTCGCAGGGGAGCAGCTTCCTGAGTGGACTCCCATTTCTCTTTGCGACCGCCCTGTCGCATCGTTACGAAGGCTTTCTGCTGGTGGTCATCGCGATTTTGATAGCGCTTCAGACGTCGATCTCTTCCTTGTGGGTTATCGAGAAAACTCGCCGCAAGCGCACGCGTCACGAGAATCGGATTTTGAGCGCTCGAATTATAAACGCCGCAGAAGAAGAACGAAAAAACATCGCACGGGAGCTTCACGACGATTTCGCACAAAGATTGTCGCTGCTGATGCTGAACATCGACCAATTGAGGGCGGATGTGGGACCGCAGGGTGCCGCGAGAATTCAGGACATCTGGGATGCGCTTGACAAGCTGACGACCGACATACACGAAATGTCACACCGGCTTCATTCATCAAGGCTCCGCCATCTCGGTTTGAGCGCGGCTCTGCGTGATGTCTGCCAGTCTGTCTCGGCGCGACATCACATTCCCGTCGAATTTTATGCAGATCAGGATTACGGAAATCTACCCGAGCACATCGCACTTTGCTTTTATCGAGTTGCGCAAGAGGCCCTCAGTAACGCTGCGAAATACAGTGAGTCTCCAAGCGTAGAAGTAAAGCTGACCGAAAATCCCGGGCGCCTTGCAATGTCTGTGACAGACTTTGGCGTCGGTTTCGATCCGGATTCGCCCACCGAAGGCATGGGCCTTTCCTCCATGAGGGAGCGGTTGCGCATGATCGGAGGTTCGCTGCACATTCAAACGCATCCGGGAAAGGGAACCAAACTTGTGGCAGAAGCTCCCACCGGAATACGCACAGCGCCTCAAGGGCACGAAGAATTCAGCGCCGTCCAGGCGCGGAAGCACGAGCGAATGCACTGTTAGTCGCTCGTTCTCATTGCACTGCAATCGACGAGTCGTGGGTACCGAATCACCCGCTTTTCGCTCCCCTCTCTGTCAAATGTACCAGTTCCGGCGAGAACTTCAGACACGGAAGATCGAAGTCGGCCCGCCACTGTTTTCTAGGGCGGGACCAAAGTGCGAGAACTGAGAAACGCACATCGTGCACAGGATGGTTGGCGGAGCGCAGCACTGGCAAAAGCTGCGGTGCGCGGATAGCGGTCCCACGTGGCCGCACATGAACGCGCGAGCTTCGAGCTCATCCCAGCCGATGGAGATTGAAATGAACCTTGGACGACGAATGAGCGCCGAATTTCTGGGCACCTTTTGGCTGGTGTTCGGAGGTTGCGGCAGCGCGGTGTTAGCGGCGTCGTTTCCGAATCTTGGAATCGGTTTTGCGGGCGTGGCGCTAGCGTTCGGTCTGACGCTACTTACAATGTGCTATGCCATCGGGCACATCTCGGGGTGCCACGTAAATCCCGCCGTCAGCGTGGGGCTCGTGGTTGCAAGGCGATTTGCATTCGCAGATCTTGTGCCTTATGTCATAGCGCAGTTGCTGGGAGCGATCGCTGCAGCTGCGGTTCTGCGGGTGATCGCCGCCGGACGGCCGGGATTCGACATCAGCAACGGCTTTGCATCGAATGGTTACGGCGCTCATTCGCCGGGCGGTTATTCGCTGCTGGCCTGCTTCGTTGCCGAGACCGTGCTGACCGCATTTTTTCTACTCATCATCACTGGAGCGACAGACGATCGAGTTCCGCGCGGATTCGCACCAATCGCGATTGGCCTCGGATTGACGGTTATTCATCTCGTAGGAATCCCGGTCACGAATCTTTCCGTGAATCCTGCGCGAAGCACTGGCCCAGCCGTTTTTGTTGGAGGATGGGCCTTGAGCCAACTGTGGCTGTTCTGGGTGGCACCGATTTTAGGGGGCGTAATAGGCGGCGCGCTCTATGCCAGCTTATTTGCCCAGAACAAGAACATCGCGGAACTGGGAGTCAAAACTTCTTCAATAAGGCGGACTCGAGCGGAAGCCTGATTCGAACTGAAGCCGCATGAGCCGAGCTGTAGGTGACGGATCTCGCGCGATCCGTGCCCCACAAGGCAAATGCGCCCGCACGTCCTGGATGAGCCGGGCAAGCGCTTACAACCGAACTACGGTTTCTCAACCGAGATGAAGTGAATCATGAAGCCGTTTTTGAAATCACGGCAGGAGTGGGCATCGAGCTCAGGGCGGTTTTTCGATGTAACGCTTGATTCAGGCTGGCAATTCTCAACAGACGGTCGAACTCCTCTTCACGGATCTTGTTGATTTTGCGGCGAGGCTTTGAGGGGAACTGGGCGATAGACATCGTGATTCCTCCGTTATTCGCGAGATGACGCGAAAGTTCTAAAGATGAGGGACGCTATACGCAGCGAGGCGAGGAGAAAACTGCAAGTTCTGTCAGTACCAGAACGTTAACCCCGATTCACTGGTAGGGACCGGCAAAGATCGCAGCTGCGCCGGGCACTGGACCTTTCCCGGAATCGAACAGATTTTTCTTCCCTGCTTCGAGCCTGGGTCGGACGGCCCTTCAATGAGAACGGCCTGATTGGTTCGAGGTGGCATCACGTGGAGATTGCTCTCACCGCCGAATTGTTCGAGGGTCTCACACCTCATCAGATCTCTGGGATTGTGTCGTCTGGAGCAAGACTTCGGTTTCCCAGCGGACGGGTGATCTTTAGCGCTGGGGAATCCGCGACCCAACTTTTCCTGCTCGAAACGGGTGCGGTGAACTTTTATCGCATCACCGAAGACGGCCACGAAATCCTGTTGCATCGCTTTGCGCCGGGTGAAACCTTCGGTCTGGCGACGATCCTGATTCAGCCCACGCATTACCTGGCAACAGCTCGAGCCGTCGACAATTCCAGCACATTTATGTGGAGACATCCGTCCGTGCGGCGGTTCGTCGCAGATCACCCACGGATCGCCGAAAACGCTCTTAAGATTGCGCTCGATTACATTCGGCTGTATTCGGAGCGCCACATGGCGCTTGTTTCCAAACCAGCGGAAGACAGATTGGCCCATACGCTGGCACGCTTGGGGATGCGAATGGGAGTTCACAAGGCGGATGGTCTCGAAGTTGCGATCAGCAATGATGATCTCGCCTCCCTCAGCGATTTGGGACGCTTTACAGCCAGCCGGCTGCTGCAAAAGTTCGAACGGAGGGGAGCGCTGAAAAAAACTCGCGGCAAAGTATTGATTCATTGCCCCGAAATGTTAATGCCACAACAGGAAAAGGGCGGCGAGCAATTGAGCAATGCAAGAGCGCAGTAAAACAGACGTACATCAGAAAGTTTCGGGCGTGCGATTCCTACAGCAGTTGCGCAGTATGGGAAATATAGCGCCGTCCAAGCGCGGCCATCCGGATCGCGATTGAGAGCTCGCTTCCAATATCAAATTTGTGTACCAAGGCGGTCGCACTTCCCCGTAGCAGATCGCTCGTTGCGCGAAAGCTCGCGGTGATGAACACAAACGGAACGTAATGTCCCGCTGCCCGCAGAGTCTCCATTGCCTGAGTGCCGGACATGACAGGCATCGAAACGTCGGAAACGATCACATCCGGTTCAACAGACGTGGCGCCTTCCAGAAGTTCTTGGCCATTTGCGAAGTCTCCTAGAACTTCGAAATCGGCGCTCAAGAGCCGGACGAGCAATGCGCGCATATGTTTATCGTCCTCGGCAATCAGGATGCGGAGTTTGGCGACCTGCCGCAGGAGGGTAGAGACAGTCATCGAGACACCAGAAATACAGGTCTTCGAAGGGACCGTCGTTGCGCGAAAACAACAAACAGCTAAATTGCGGGACTGCTCTAAGCGCTGAAGTAGGAATTGTGGAGAGGTGGGCCTTCTGAAACGGAAACGATCCAGGCGGCCGCACTCACTTGGAAGACCTCGGACGAGTGTCATGACCCGAGACGAAGGTCCGACCGGAAAGGACCTCTTCGATCGCATGCCGGAGATCGCTTCGCATCAAGTATTTAAATACAAACCCTTGAGCTCCCGCCTCAAGGCCGCTGTGCATGTAGTCTTCATCTTGGTGCATGGTTAGCAAGATAATTTTCGTCCCCAAACCACTCTCGCGGATAGCGCGGGTGACTTGGATTCCACTCAAACCGGGCATTTCGATGTCCAAGATGGCAAGATCGGGCTGCTGTTCGCGGGTAGCGCCCAGTGCGGAGATGCCATCATGCGCCTTACCCACGATTTGAAAATCCTGCGCCAATAGCTTCTGAACTTCCTCCAGAAAATCGGCGTGGTCATCCGCAAGGACAACCGTCGGTATTCGACTCAAGGAAGCCCTCAATCTTTTGATGCAGCTTGGTTGCCAAGCCCGGATTTCTTCGTGGATCCCGGTCGCCGTTGCGAATTCGTCGAGCCAGGGTTGGGGACGAACGACGCAGTATAAGACAAACTGGCCGAATCTTGAAATAATAGAAAAATCAGGGCTTCAAAAGTGCGTTCTGTTACGGCTGATTCTCGGAGGCCCTCAATCGACAACTATCGAGGCGTGCGCGGGGCGCTGTTCTTAGATGGCACAGAATCTACAGGATTTTTCATGTCGGCCAGGCAGTATGCTGCGGGCTGTGAACTAACCGAAGGTTACGTGGTGACGCATCGCGTACTGAACTACCTCTGAGTCGTTGACCAGCTGCAATTTTTCCATAATGCGGTATTTATGAAATGCCACCGTGCGCGGGGTGAGATTCAGAACCGCTCCGGTTTCTTTCATCGACTTTCCTTCCGCGAGCAGTTGCAGCACTTCCATTTGGCGATCAGTGAGCTGAGGCAGCGGTGCAA
>JASHRM010000111.1 GCA_030037315.1 Candidatus Acidiferrales bacterium | reverse complement strand
CACGCAAATCGCAAAGGCGATCCAAGCGAGAGTGGCGGTCAGACAACTGAAATTGAGCGCGGCGAGCCACGTCGCCGCTGCCCGATAGAAGGCGCGACTCAGCCAGCCGTAAGTGCGCCACGCCAGCAAAGTCGCTGGGACAAAACTGCAGCACAGGACCACGAAAGCAATCCGCAGCGTCCACAACGCGCGCGAATCGCTCACCCGCCAGAAAAAAACCGCGGTTTCATAGACAAACAGGTGCGCGAGGATAAGCAGCGATTGAAAGACAGAAATGAAGCCGATAAATCGGGCACGCACTCAACGAGTTCCTGTGGGTTTCTAGGCCGTCAGATTCATCCGGCGTCTAGGCATGAAGGTGGGCGGATGGTTCGCTCGAGCGGTACAAAGCAGAGAGTCAACCATTTTTCCGTTCAAATTCGCGCATGAAGCCCACGAGCGCTTGCACGCCTTCCAGCGTCACCGCGTTGTAGAGAGAAACGCGCATTCCACCCACCGACCGATGTCCCTTTACGCCCACCAGGCCGGCCCCTTCCGCTTCCTTCGCGAATTTCTTCTCGATGGCCTCATCGCCGCCCGCGACGCGGAAGACTACGTTCATCTTCGAACGCGAAGCCTTTTCGACAGGGCCTTGGTAATAACCGCCGGCGTCGATCAGGTCGTAAAGCAATTTGGCTTTTGCCTCGTTTCGCCTGGCGATCGCGTCGAGGCCGCCTTCGCTTTCGATCCAATCGACCATCAAGCCAACGATGTACACGGCAAACGTGGGCGGCGTGTGATAGAGCGACTTGTCTTTGATGTGCGTTCGATACTGTAGAACCTTGGCCGTCTTCTCGTTGGGATGTTCCGCCAGATCGCGCCGAATGATGACGATCGTGGCGCCGGACGGACCCAAGTTTTTCTGCGCTCCGGCGAAGATCAGCCCGAACTTTTTCACGTCGATTTTCCGCGAGGCGATATCGGAAGACATATCCGCCACGAGAGGTACCTTGCCGGTGTCCGGGATGTCAGTCCATTGTGTGCCTTCGATCGTATTATTCGTGCACATATGGACGTATGACGCCTCCGGCGAAAGCGCAATCTCGTCCCGGCGCGGCACGCGCGTGAACTTATCCGCTTCGGTCGAAGCTGCCAGGCGATACGTCGCCAAAATTTTCAATTCTTCGATTGCCTTGCTGGTCCACGAGCCCGTGTGCAGCACGTCCACCGGCTTGCCGGGCGTGTGGAGATTCATCGGCACCATGGCGAACTGGCCGCTGCCGCCGCCTTGGACGAAAATCACTGCGTACTCTTCAGGAATCGCGAGCAGCCGCCGAAGTCCCTCTTCCGTTTTCGCATTGATCGCCTCGTATTCCGGCGAACGGTGGCTCATTTCCATCACGGACATCCCCGCGCCATGATGCTCGAGCAACTCCTCTTGAATCCGCTCCAGCACCGCCACGGGCAAAGCGCTCGGTCCGGCGTTGAAGTTAGCCACGCGCTTGATCGCGCGTTGTGACAGGGTAGACGCGTTCACGATGACAGGCACCTCACGTTCGATTTCGCCATGCCGCGGATGGCTCTCGGCAGAAAAATGACGCCCCCAGAATAGCAGAGTTTCGAAATCACGCGCGAATGGCAATCCGGGCCGACTCGTCCCAAATTGGCCCGTGCCCCGTGGATGAATTGTTTTGTTTTGAGCGTTCTAATAACATGCGAGCCATCAGTGAAGTCGAGGGTTGGGAGGATAAAGAATGAAGGTTTACGTCAAGAACGCTCTTCGCGCAGTCCCATATCTGTTGCTGGCCGTTGCTCTGGTTTTGCTGGCGCGGCCGATGATCCACATTGCAACTACGCACGCTGACGATGCTGCTGTCCCTGCCGTTGGTACGACCGCACCTGATTTCACTCTGGATTCGCAGGAAGGGAAGCCGATCAGCCTGCACGATTTTCGCGGCAAATGGGTCGTTCTCTATTTCTATCCGAAAGATCAAACGCCGGGCTGCACCATTGAAGCCCACGCATTTCAGCGCGACCAAGCGAAATACGATGCTCTCAACGCAGTGGTTGTCGGCGTGAGCGTCGACACGGTGGAGTCGCACAAGGAATGGTGTGCCAAGGACGGCATGAGTTTCAAAATGCTCTCTGACGCCGATAAGAAAGTCGTCGCGCTATATGGTTCCACGATGACGATTCCGCAGGCGCCTCAGCTGGGCACCCTGGCGCAGCGGAACACCTTTCTCATCGATCCAAGCGGCAAGATCGAAAAGGAATTCATCAAGGTGAATCCTAACGGGCATAGCGAGGAGGTTTTGGCAGCCCTCGCTGAACTTCAGAAAAAGTAGCGTCGCTGCGCATTTGCCGGAGCCAAGCAGGCGAGACTCGAGTCGCCTGCTTCGCCCGGATGGACCGCGAGAATTGTGACCGAACGCCAGGAAGAATTTGAGCTGACGGCTATGCCGCACTCGCGCAGTCTTCTGCGCGTAGCCAGGCGTATTGCGTCCGACCCGGCGGCGGCGGAAGACCTCGTCCAGGAAACGCTTCTCCGGGCTTGGCGAAATTTCGACCGCTTTGAGAAAGGCACCAACGTTCGAGCGTGGCTTTTCCGCATTTTGTTCAATGCGTTCTACGCGCAGGGGCGAAAGGCGCGAAGCAGCCCGCTGGTTGCTTCCATCGAAGAAGGCAGGTTGGAGGCTATGTCGCGCGGCGACGCTCGCGCGCAGCCCCCGATTGTCGAAGCGGCAGCCGTCAGCCACGCGCTGCAGCAATTATCAGACGATCACCGCGCCGTATTATTGTTGGGCGTTGTGGAAGGATTTACGTGCCGCGAAATGGCGGAAATACTTTCGCTGCCGATTGGCACCGTGATGTCGCGTATCAGCCGCGCGCGGCAGGCTCTGCGTGAGCGCCTGTCGCCCGCTTGCTCCGACGTTTTGCATCCCAGAGCGGACGTGGAATGCGCGGAAAGAGAGGTTTCATGAACTGCCACGAGCGGGCCGAGTTGACGCCGCTTTACCTTTCCGGCGAACTTGAAGAAGAGCGCGCTGCCGCATTCGGTGCGCATCTCAAATCGTGCGCCGAATGCATCGGCGAATTGCAACATCAAGCGCGCCTCGATGCCCGTTTGCATGACGTGCTGCTCGCGGAAGATGTAAACGCCACGAAAGTCGATCAACGCGTGCGCGAAATGATCGCCAGCCGTGCAGCAAGTCAGCCCGCCTATCGAGATGAATCACGCCGGTGGATCCTTGCAACAGCGGGAATCGCCGCGGCTTTTGCGCTGTTGGTGCTGGCAGGGCATCGCTTCTTGCTTGGGAAGCAGGTGGCGCAGGTCTATGCAGACGCCGCCAGGGACGATCAAATGGAAGTCGTTCAATTGCAGCCCCGGCACTGGTACTCGGATCCGGCGCAGATTAGCGTTCTCGCGCAAAAGGTGGGCGTGCCGCAGTCGGCCCTGCAGGCGCTCCAGAGGGGTCCCTATCGTCTGGAGCGCGCCAAGATCTGTTTTCTCGACAAGCATCTCTTCCTGCACGTCGTCTTTTCGGACGGCCAGCGCGACCTCTCCATGTTTTTGCGCCAGCGTGACGCGATGTCCGTACAGGGCTCCGCTGACGAAATGATGAACGGCAAGCTGGTTCAGACGGCGGACATCGGTGGCGAGCACGTTGCGCTCTTCGAAACGCCGCAATTGATTGTGATGGTGGCCACGACTCAATCAAGCGACGCAGCCTCGCATTTGGTTGCCTTCGCAGCCTCGAAGCTGTAGTCGATCCTCTTCGCTTCATTCGGCTCAAGTGCAGTTTCTCCCCGCCTTGAACTTTTTTCATTCAACCAGTAGACTGAATTGAGCAGCTTGCACTGCGGAGTTTTTCGCGAATGCTTCTATCTCGTGATTACGTCGGCTACATGGCGAAAGAAGTCGTCAAGCGCCTCGTCGCCGGCAAAATGATCGAAACAAAAGACGTCGAAAACGTCACACAGCAGGTGCGTCAGGTCATGTCGGACGAAGTTACCGTCGAGGACCGTATCAACGAGGAAGCGCGCGAGATTTTAAGCAAATACTCGGACGAAATGCGGCGAACCGGAGTGACTTATCAAGAGATGTTCAAAAAGGTGAAAGGCCAGCTCGCCAGGGATAGAAAGCTGATCCTCCGCTAACGATGCGACTGAGCCGCGAAAAAACGGTCAGACTCTCTCACCGCATCATCGATTTTCTTGTATCCAGTCCCAGCGTGGATTTTATTGAAGACCGCGATACCATCCGCCAGGAAATTGTCTCCATTCTCACATCGCTGTTGAAACTCGAAGAGCAGGTCGACACGGACGTGCGCGCCAAAATCGGCTCGCAAAAGAAGGAAATTCTCGAGGGCAGCGAGGAGTGGGACATCCTCTACCGCAAATACTACGCCGAGAGCTTGAAGCGTTTGGGGGTAGCCGAAGTCCACACCCACGGCTAGCGCCCGCGCCATTTCGCGCCTTCAGTTCGAAGCTGTCAGCTCTAAACGATCGGCGGTTGATTGTTTCTCTTACTGCTGCGGATCGTTGGGATCCGGACGCCGCTGCAGTGTCGGCCGGTCGCTATCGTCTGAGCTCTGATCGGGTGAAGTCGAAGTATTGTCTCCGCCGTTTGTGCTGCCGCCGTTATCCGTGGTCGTGCT
>JASHRM010000110.1 GCA_030037315.1 Candidatus Acidiferrales bacterium | reverse complement strand
ACTACCGCTTACGGAGTATTAGGCATCACGCACCGTGACGGCTAAGCGGGCAGCTCGATCGATTCGAAGTTGAAAAAACGGCTGTTTCGGAGACGAACATGAATATTCGACGGCTGGTTTTGGATGTGGATAAGGCAATCGCGCGGCCAAGCATCGTGGAAATCGGCGAAGCCATTCAAGCGGTTCGCGGTGTCCTTGGCTTCAATATAACAGTGTTGGAGATCGACGTCGAAACGGTCGGCACGGAAGTGACGATCGAAGGCGAGAATCTGAATTACGAAGCTCTACGCAAGGCCATTGAGTCCACTGGGGCCGTGGTCCATAGCATCGATCAGCTTGTAGCGGGAGACAAGATTGTTGAGTGGATCTCTAGAAAGCGGTGAAGATCATGCGCTGGCTTCCTCGGGAAGGCGCTTTGATGCCGGTGGTGCTCGGGCTATCGGACGGAATTTTAACCGCCCTCACTCTTTCCGCCGGCAGTTTGGTGGGTGGCAGCCAGAATCTCACTCTGTCGTTGGCGGGACGAATTGCGGTCGCGTCGCTTGTATCAGGCGCTTTTGTCTTCTTTGTGTCGAGTTATTCCCGCCTTAGAGGCGAGTTAATTCACGCAGAGACTCAACTCAATCTCACATCGCATGGCCAATTTGCATCAAGCCGGCTCGGGCAGGCTGTCTTAAGGGAAGCCTTGGGTTCGACCGTGCTTTCCAGCGGGTTCAGCTTTTTCGGCGCCCTGATTCCGCTTCTAACTGGCGCTCTAGTCGAGACGTTTCGCTGGATGGCTGTTTCTGTGTCCCTTATCTCACTCGCCATTCTGGGTCTGGTGCTGGCTCGCATCGTTCACGGCAGGTATTGGCTCTGGTGTGCCGGATTGGTGGGCGGCGGAATAATCGTGCTTTTGATCGGCGTCAGATTGCGCATCGTATGAAAAACCGCGCGGCCTTTCCCTCAGCCGCTGTTCGATGGAATCGTGCTGCCCGGCTCGTACCCATCGCAGAAGAGCACCGGCAGTCTGGGATACCTCGCGAAGGACGGATTCGTGACCGCTAGCTTACAGATATAGAAAACGGAGCCGCGATCGGACTGGATCCTTCGCGCGTGGGCGCAATCGCTGCACAATCCGGCCTTTGCTGCCTCGTCCAGCGGCGCGCTCTTCACTCGTTCAGCATAACACTGGCGTTCGCCTGCGCCTTGACACTGCGAAAACTTTGCTGCTACGGTGCGAGCGGATGCTCGCAAAATCGCGCCGCTTACTTTTTCTCCTGATCGCGCTGCTGGTCGTCGCATTTCTGCTCTACAAGTTTCGGAATTCGATTTCGCTCGAAGGATTTCATTGGGGAACGGTAGCGAGATCGATCCGCGAAGCGAGCCTTCCGCTTCTCGCCCTCTCGATCGTAGTCATTTACCTCTGCTATGCGGTGCGGGCCGCGCGCTGGGTGCGATTTTGCCGGTGGCTGGGTGACGCACGCTTCTGGAATGTTTTCAGGGCGACGCTGATGGGTTTTTCCTGCACGTTTCTTCTTGGCCGCGCCGGCGAGCCGATCCGACCGGTGCTGATCGCGCGCAAAGACAAGCTTCCCGTCTCGCGCATGTTCGGTGTTTACGTGCTCGAGCGCGTCGCGGACATGGCCGCTACAGCGTTGTTGGCGGTTTTCGCGCTTCTTTCGTTTGAGCGGAAGCAATTCGCGGGCTCGGCCAACGAATTAGTCACGAAAGTGGCACGATCAGCGGGAGTGATTCTACTGATCGGTTTAGCGGCCGCGATTATTTTTCTCGTATATTTTCGCTACCACGGCGGCGCTTGGCTCGCCAGAAAACTGCAACACGAATCATGGAAGCGCGGCTGGCGCGAGAAAGTTGCGGCGCTGCTCGAAGGCTTCAGCGAAGGACTGCGCGGGATTCGTACATTCGGCGATCTTGTGGCGCTGTTTCTGTACACCATTGCGCACTGGGTTCTCGTCGTGTTCGCTTATTTGCTGGTGCTTCGCGCCTTCGGCGGTGAACCGGCTGCGATCGGCCTCGCCGGCACAGTGTTGGTCTGCGCGTTTTCGCTGGTTGGATCGGCGGCGCAGCTTCCGGGCGTCGGGGGCGGATCGCAACTCGCGACGTTTCTTGTGCTCTCGCTCATCTTTGGAGTAGAAAAGGAGCCGGCCGCGACCGCGGCGATTACGATCTGGCTGGTCACGTTCGCAGCCGTGTGTTTGGCGGGGTTGCCGCTGCTATTCCATCAAGGGTGGTCGATGAGCGAGCTGCGCCGAATCGCGGAAACGGAAGAAAAGGCAGGAGAAGCCGATTTGATTGCTCATGCCGAGCATTCTCCGGCCGACGGAGAAACGACACTGTGAGGTGCCCCTTCTGCGCCCACTTGGATGATAAAGTGATCGACTCGCGTGAGGCGCGCGTGGGCGACATGATTCGCCGGCGCCGCGAATGCCTAAAATGCGCGCGCCGCTTCACCACGTATGAACGGATCGACGAAATTCCGTACATGGTGATCAAAAAAGACGGGCGGCGCGAAAAGTTCGAGCGACAGAAGATTTTGCAGGGGTTGCTAAAGGCGTGCGAGAAGCGGCCCGTGCCTGTCGGCAAGCTGGAAACGATTGTCGATCAGGCCGAGGCGTTTGTCAGCGAAGCGGCCGACCGCGAGCGCACCACTACGGAAATCGGCGGCCTCTTAATGAATCATCTGAAGAAACTCGATAAGGTCGCTTACGTGCGGTTCGCTTCGGTCTACTTGGATTTCAAGGATGTAAAGGAATTTATGGATGAGCTGAAAGGTCTGCTGAAGGACCGCGCGAAGAAATAACGCAGCTCTGTTCACATTCTACTCCTGACAGTCGAACCAGTTTCGGCGAGCACAACCGCGGGCCACACGTCGGCGCTACCCACCGAGGCAGTGATTCCGAGTAATGCGCTGTCGGCGAGACTACGCTTGCCAAACGCCCGCCGCGAACGTCTTCACCGTATGAAACCCGAGGTTCTCGTAGAGTTCCACAGCGCGGTGGTTGATCGATGTGACCGTTAACGACAGCGCCTCATAATTTCGCTTCTGGAGCACCTGAATCGACTGCTCCATGAGAAGGCGCCCGATGCCGTGGCCTTGGTATCCCGGCATTACGCAAACCTGCGTCGTGTGTCCTACTTTGTCGGCGACGGTCGACGTCAGCACCATCGCGATGAGCGGGTCTCCCGTTGCCGGCTTCACTACGAACGAGGCCTCCGGCAAAAATTGGCCGCATCCGGGCAGCAGCACAATGTTTCGCAGGAATTTCAGACTGCCTGCCTCGCTGCAATATTGATCGTTGATTTGCCCATCGACGTGATTCGCGTACGCAAGCTGTATCAATCTTGCAGCGGATTGAAAAGCGCGATCCGTCCATTGTTCCAGGCGCAATCCACTCGATAGCGACTTCCCGATGAGGTTTGCTTCATTCAATCGAAGGAGCATGAACTGCCGCGCGTGCACGCGAAAGTGCTGCGAGAGAAAGCCGGGATCGAGTTCGGCGCCGAACGGCATCAACTGCGCTTCGATTCGTTCAAGCCTGGGCGTAGCCCGCAGCGCGCCCAGCATCTCCGTCAGCAGGCGCTGCGTGGTGGCCGTTTGCGGATGTTTCGGCGAGACGAACAATCCGCCGATGAGGCCCTTGCGATCTTCGAGAACGTAAAACCCGTATCCCGTCAATCGGCCGTTTTCGACGGAAGCGTATCCGCCAAGCGCATGCGAATCGACGAATTTGCGCACGAGATCGATCGACGGCCGGTAATCCCATCGCAATTCTTCCTGCCAGCGTTGCGTTTCTTCGCGGAAGAGATTCTCGAGGGAGCGGGAATCGAGCTGCCGTAAGTCGACGATCTGCATCACTCTAGAGTGATCCTGGGGCCATTATAGCTCATGCATTTGGAGATGCGCCGGGCAGCGAGATTTAGAGCCTGGAAACGCAGGGGTTACAGACGCCTGGACTTATAGTTGAATGTGTTACCATCGGTTTCGTTAACTTTAAAATGAGCGCTTGCCACTGAGGGATGAGCGTCTTTTCTGAGTTCCGATACCCCACTACACGTGTAGCCAAGCTTCTCACGTCGCTTTTGGCCATCGTTTTATTCGCGATGTTGGTGGTTTGCAGCGTTTCCGGATTTCTGCTGTACGAGATTTTGCGCCCCCCTCGCACGCCTGCCACCTTCGATTTGAGCGTGATGATGGGGCATCCAGTCACTTTCGATTTTTCGCCGCCGCAGGGCCCGCAGCGCGAAGGATGGCTGTTTCCAGGACTTCGCGGGGCGCCGGCCATCGTCGTTTGCCACGGCTATCTTTCGCAGCGCGCCGACGTCCTAACGCTCGTAACGGCGCTGCAAGAGCACGGGTTTAACGTGTTTCTATTCGATTTTTCGGGCCATGGGACCACGCAGGGTTCTACCACGCTGGGTTATCGCGAGACGAGCGAACTGCGCGCGGCTATTCAGGCCCTGGCCGGACGCGACGACGTTGATCCGCATCGCTTCGGCTTATGGGGCGTCGACATGGGAGGGTATGCCGCTCTCGAAGTCGCATCGACCGATTCGCGGATCGGCGCGATTGCTGTCGACGACGCGTACGACGACCCGCGCGAGATGCTCGAAATCGAGGCGAAGAGATCCGGACTTACGGCGTTGCCCGGCGTCATGCGTGTAACGGACTTCGCTTTTGGCATGATCAATTCTTCCTTCCGCCATGAGCCGCCTGTTTCCCGGCGACTGGGGCGCACGCAGGGAATTCCGAAGTTGTTTGTGTTATCCGAAGACCGCCCGGCGCTCTCTAACGAAACGCTTCAGCTCTATACGGAAGCGCCCGATCCCAAGACTCTTCAGAAAGACATGCAGAGTTATCGCGATATGTCGGACGAGGATCGCAAAACTTACGAAAGCCAGATGGTAAATTTTTTCCTGCAAAGCCTCCCGCCATCAGCGTCAGCCCATTAGTTCAAAAGCCGGAGTCAGAGCCTCAGACCCAGCATTCGTTTTGGCTCGGGCTAGCGAATTCGTGCGGCTTCCACCGGCACGTACAAAACGCCAGCGTACGGCTCATCGAGCTGGCCGTGAAACCGGCCATCTCGTCGGATTTCGCTCAAGCCTTGAGGCGTCGTGAGGACCAGAGCAGGCTTGGCATCATCCGGCGACCATTCCGGCAATTGACGGTGAAAGTAAAATGCCAGCCCCCAATTCCAATCTCGCCGCAACTTGTAAGCAAAGATTCGATCGGGGTGCTGATCGTTTTGCAGAAAGGCTGCGTGCGGCCGCGCCGAATAGAAGGAATCGAGACGCGGTAGAACGGCAAAATTAATAATCGCAACACAGAATGCGATATACAGCGCCGAATAAAGCGCGAAATCTTCAAGGCTTTTGCGAGCACTCGCCACAATCAGCGCCGCTATGAAGGCGGCGGTCGCGGCAATGGCAAGCGCCGCAGGAGGCAGCATCGGATGAGCGTCTGATCCCGACAGTGCAAAGCTCCAATTGATTCGTCGCGAGGCAACGAGCGCCGCGATCAGGATAGCGATCGCCGTGATTCCGATCGCAATGGCAATCTTGAATGCCGATCGGCCGTTTTTTCGAAATTCTCTGGCCAGCGCTACCGCACAAAGAATCGCCAAGGCGGGCATTGCCGGCAGGATGTACCCCGGCAGCTTCGATTCAGAGAAACTGAAAAAGATGAGCGGAAAAATTGCCCAGCATGCAAAGAAAAAACCCGGCGAATCGCTCCAAGATTTCTTGCGCCAGATTTCAAGCCCCGCACGCACCGCGGGCCACAAAAGAATTGTCCACGGCAATATTCCCAGCAGCGCAATCGGCAGGAAGAACCAGAACGGCTGCCGGTGCTGAAACACCGGCGTGAGGTATCGCTCAAAATTATGCTGAAAAAGAAATACGCGCAGAAAATCCGGATTGCGCACCGCACAGATCGCGTACCAGGGAAGAGCCACCAGGCAAAACGCTCCAATCGCGATCGGATGGGCCAAGCGGAACGCAGCTCGCCAGCGTTTGGTCGCAAGCGCCCAGATCAAAAGTGCTCCGCCTGCGAGAACGATTGCCGCGGGGCCTTTCGCCAAGGTTCCTAAGCCTAGAAAAGCGCCAAACAGAATCAGCGGCAACCTGCCGCTCTTTGAATCAAGCAGCTCGCCCGGTTGCCTCGATGGCAATGCTCCTCGCCGCCAAAGGATCCCGGCCGCGCTTGCCATTGCCAAAGCAATCGACGCGCTGAAAAGCATGTCCGGAGTTGCCGCGCGAGAAAATCCGATTCCCGCAACGCTCGTGGAAAAAATCAGGGGCGCAAGTAAAGCCGGAGTGGAAAAGCGCCGCACGTCGCCACCATACATCTCCCGGCCCAGCCAACCGATCGCAATCACTGCCGCAAGAGTCCCAACCGCGCAGGGAAGTCGCGCCGCCCACTCCGCGGAAAAATGCAGGCGAAATCCGACGGCAGCGGTCCAGTAGTAAAGGATGGGCTTTTCGAACCATGGCTGACCGTAAAGTTTCGGAGTGATCCAGTCACCTGTTTCCGCCATCACTCGCGCGATCCATGCGTATCGCGGTTCGTCAGGGCCAACGAGGCCGATCGCGCCCAGATTTCCGAAAAGGCAAAAAAGTATGGCGATCGCGGTCGCGATGAAGCCACCCGATAATTTGCGGTTTGGCGTTTCTGGATTGAGGCTCAAGGCGCGTCGAGTCTAGCATCCGCGGACCGGATTTCGTTTTCCGATCGCGAAGTGTGGCGTCAAATGATCGCGTCACGCATAATGCTCGCGATGCGGGAGTCGCTCGAATACGCCGGCGCCTGGGTCGGCGTCAAATTGCTGGGAATTTTGCCACGCAGCGTGGCCCGATTTGTGGGAGCGCAATTCGCATTCATCGCGTACGCGTTGCGGCCGCCGTTGCGCCAGGCAGCGATGTTCAATCTGAAACTCGCGTTTCCCGATTGGACGGAGGCGCAGCGCCGCGAGACGGTCCGCGGCATGATTCGCCAAATCGGGTGGATGGCGGGCGAATTTTCGCAGTTCCCAAAATACACAGCTCAAAATATCGCTAGGATCGTTCTCGTAGACGGCTCCGAGAATTTTGATGCTGCCCGGCAACGCGGAAAGGGCGTTCTATTCCTCACGGGCCACATGAGCGCGTGGGAACTAGCCCCGTTTGCGCACGCACTTTATGGGCACCCCCTGCATTTTCTGGTGCGTCCCGTTGCAAACCGCCGCGTGGACGCACTGATCAACAAGTATCGCTGCCTTTCCGGCAACCAGCCGATCGAGAAGAACCGCTCCGCGCGCGCGATTCTGAAGATCCTCAATGAAGGCGGCACGGTCGGAATCCTGGCCGATCACAATACCGACCTTGAAGAAAGCGTGTTTGTCGATTTCTTCGGAGTTTCGGCCTCGACCACCTCGGGGCTGGCGCGAATTGCTCTGCGCACTGATGCCGCAGTGGTGCCCGGGTTTCTGTGCTGGGATTCGACGACGCGAAAATATCGGCTGCAATTTGGTCCGGCGGTCGAACTCGTGCGAAGCGGGGATGAAGACGTCGACGTGGTCGCGAATACGGGCCGATTCACGCGTGTGATTGAAGATTATGTGCGCGCGCACCCCGACCAATGGCTTTGGGTGCATCGCCGCTGGAAAACTCGGCCGCCTGGCGACGCGCCGATTTACTGAAGTTAGAATTAGTGGGTCATGCCGTAGATGATGTAATTCACGCCGATGCGGTACGCCACAGATGCTTCGTTCATGGGGTAATCGGGGCTGTCGGCCCACTCCCAGGCGTCGCCGACATCTGAGTTGTGGCAAATCGCAACCATGATGCGGCCTTTGTCGTCGCGAATGGCCAGCCACTTGGGAACTGCGCTATCGGGCGTGTACCGCCAGCGGTAGCCCCAGATGTAACGAGTGCCGTCAATCTGAATGCGATCGCTCAGGTCGTAAACTACTTTGAAAAGCTCATCGCTGTCCTTCAATTCTTCGATGGAGCGATCCGGAAATACCTGGCGCATCCCGTCGACAAACACCCGCCACTCATAATCGCCATGAGTGTCGTCGGCCATCAGGAAGCCACCGCGAAGAAGATAGTCGCGCAGTCGCGCCGCTTGTTTTGCGGAAAGGCGCCAGCCACCGCCATCTTCCACGTAAAGCCAGGGCCAGTCGTAGATATCGTCGCTGTCGAGATCGACGATTTGCTCGGTCGAACGGGTTTGAACACGTGTGAGCCGTTTGACACCGCGGATGAATTGCCGATCGGCCTTCGGATAATCCGCGGCCCAGCGTAAAAAACCGTATCGGCCGTACTGATAGCCGAGGTCGTACTTCATACGCGCGAATGTCCATTCGGCCTTTTCGTTAGGATTGGAGGGTGCGAAACTCTGGCCGTCCATGTCGATATAGCCGGAGCCGCCATTTTGCGGCGTCCGTCCGCCGAATTGCGCGGCTACGAGCGAGCCGGCCAGCAGCGACCCGGCAATCAGCCATAGAAATGGGCGAAACATCTTCATTGTTACGCGTCGAAGAAAGTCACCACCTAGGATAGACTCAAATTGCGGGAAGATCGGTTGCACGTATTTCCTGGCAGTGGTGGAACATCTTCAGGCTTCGACGTTCCAAGTGGAAATGTTGCAGGTCGCGTGTAAAATGATTTGTTTCGTTCGAGGTATTGGGGCGCGTTTGTGATTTTGCCTGCATGGGTTGTCGCGCGAAAACCTGACGGAGACAATTAGTGATTGTTGGCGTTCCCAAGGAGACTTATCCGGGAGAGCGGCGTGTTGCGCTTGTGCCGTCCGTAATTCCAACGCTAGCGAAGGCGGGACTTCAAGTCGCGATCGAACAGGGCGCGGGAGTTTCCGCAGGATATCCGGATGCGCTCTACTCGGAAAAGGGCGCGAAGATTCTGCCGAATCGGGCGGCCCTTTTCGCGACGGCGGACATTATCACGCAGGTCCTTTGCTATGGCTCCAATGACAGCACAGGCAAAGCCGACCTGCCGCTGATGCGGCGCGACCAGCTATTGATAGGCTTTCTGCGGCCACTTGGATCGGTGGAAATCATCGCTGAGATTGCCCACGCGGGAGTGCTTTCGTTTGCGGTCGAGCTGATGCCGCGAACCACGCGCGCGCAAAGCATGGACGCCCTTTCCTCGATGGCGACGGCCTGCGGGTACAAGGCGGTACTCGTTGCGTCGGATGTTTTGCCGAGATTTTTCCCGATGCTTACGACAGCTGCCGGAACGATCACGCCGGCGCGAGTGCTGATTGTCGGAGTAGGCGTTGCAGGATTGCAAGCGATCGCTACGGCGCGGCGGCTGGGAGCGGTAGTCTCCGCGTATGATCTGCGCCCCGTGGCGAAAGAGCAGGTGCAAAGCCTGGGCGCGCGCTTTGTCGAACTCGGGATTGAGGCAAAAGACGCGCAGGACGCGCGCGGGTACGCGACGGCTCAGGGCGAAGATTTTTACGCTCGCCAGCGCGAAGCGATGAAGAAAGTAGTCGCAGAGAATGACGTGGTCATCACGACTGCGTCTGTGCCGGGCAAGAAAGCTCCGGTGCTGATCACTGCGGACATGGTGCGCGCGATGGCTCCCGGATCCGTGATTATCGATTTGGCAGCCGAACGGGGAGGGAACTGCGAGTTGACGCGTTCAGGGGAAACGATTGTCGAAAATGGCGTGACGATCATCGGTGAAATCAATTTGGCGAGCACGGTGCCGTACCATGCGAGTTCTCTTTACGCGCGCAACATCGCAGCGTTTCTGCAACATCTCGTGAAGGACGGCAAATTGAATTTGGATATGAGCGACGACATCACTCGCGAAACCCTGCTGACGCAGGGTGGCGAAATCGTGAATGCGAGAGTGCGGGAATTCTTTTCTTTGCCAGCGCTGGTAGCACAGGGCAGCGCCTAGTTCTGTCATCGGAGGAAGCGGTTTATGTCCAGCGATATGCTGGTGAATAGCCTTTTCGTCTGCATGTTGGCCGGTTTTTTGGGTTTTCAAGTTATCAAGCGCGTTTCGCCGCTGCTGCACACGCCCCTGATGTCGCTGACCAACGCGCTCGACGGAATCGCCGTTGTCGGCGCGATTCTTCTCGCCGGAAAGCATGAGAGCAAATTCGCTTTCTGGCTGGGCATGATTGCGATCGTTGCGGCGACGAGCAACATCGTCGGGGGCTTTCTACTGACGGATCGAATGCTGAAAATGTTCAAGTCCGCGAAACCACAAAAACTCTGATCATGAACCTTCCCGCGAACTTCTTCATCGAGGTCGTCTATTTAATCGCCACAGGACTTTTCGTTCTTTCACTGATGTGGTTGAGCGCGCCTGCCACGGCGCGCCGAGGCGTGCTGGCCGGCGAAATCGGAATGATTTTGGCGGTTGGCGGCACTCTTCTCGAGAAAGGGATCATAGATTATCAGTGGGTCGCTGTGGCGTTGGTGCTCGGCGCCATCATCGGCGTGCCATTAGGCTCCGTCCAGATGACCGCCGTGCCGCAGCGAACTGCGCTGAGCCAGGCATTTGGAGCATGCTGCGTCACTCTGGTGGGCACGGCGGAGTTTTACCTGCGGACTCCCAATGTGCCGAAGTTCACGATGGTGGTGCTTTCGCTCGAAGTGGTTCTCGGATGCTTGACGTTTACAGGAAGTTTGATCGCGGCGGGGAAGCTGCAGGAAATCAAATTCATTCCGCAGCGGCCCGTCACTTACAAAGGGCAGAACATCATCAATCTGCTGATTTTGGCTTCGGCGATCGTTGTGGCCGTCGCGTTGGTATTAAATCCGAGCCATACTTTTCTATATCCGATCATGGTCGGCATCGCACTCGTTTTTGGCGTGATGCTTGTTGTGCCGATTGGCGGCGCCGATATGCCCACGGTGATTTCCCTTATGAATTCCTACGCGGGATTGTCGGCGGCTGCCATGGGTTTCGTGCTCAATAGCAAACTGCTGATCGTCGCAGGCGCGCTGGATGGTTCGTCGGGATTCATCTTGTCGGTCATCATGTCGAAGGCGATGAATCGGTCGTTTACCAACGTGCTTTTCGGTGCGTTTGGCCAGGTGCAAACGCCGGCGCACGGAACAGCGGAGGCAAAGACGGTCCGCAGCGCAACGGCCGAAGAAGCCGCGGCGATCCTCGGAGCAGCGAACAAGGTTGTGATCGTTCCGGGTTATGGAATGGCGGTTGCGCAAGCGCAACACAAAGTGCGCGAGCTTTTTGACTCACTGACGAAAAAAGGGGTGGACGTGAAGTTCGGGATTCACCCGGTTGCC
Organism: Candidatus Acidiferrales bacterium; assembly: GCA_030037315.1. Taxonomy (GTDB): domain Bacteria; phylum Acidobacteriota; class Terriglobia; order Acidiferrales; family UBA7541; genus Palsa-295. The sequence continues at coordinate 20,577 of JASHRM010000110.1, read as the reverse complement.
GGACGCATGCCCGGCCACATGAATGTGCTACTCGCGGAAGCTGACATCCCGTACGATCGCTTGCTCGAAATGGAGGACATCAACTCCGATCTTCCGCAAACGGACGTGGCTTTGGTGATCGGCGCCAACGACGTGACAAATCCGGCGGCGCGAAGCGACACGACCAGTCCCATCTACGGCATGCCGATCCTGGATGTTGATAAGGCCCGGACGGTGATGGTCATCAAACGCTCGATGAATCCCGGCTTCGCGGGGATCGATAATCCGCTTTACTACCTCGATAGGACCCTCATGCTCTTCGGCGATGCGAAAGGCTTTGTGAACGAAATTGTTCGAGAGCTTTCCGACAGCGCAGCCCACTAAGTCGTGCTTTTCTAAGGTCGCCTAGAGTCTTTCCTGTATTACGCCGCTTCGTCTGCTTCGAGTTGAAAGCAGGTGGAAATCCGAAGAAGCCGCAGGTGTGCCGTTTTAGCACACAGGGGTTACGTTTTTGGCACCCTCTTCCCACTTTAGCGTTGTCGCCCCAGCACCTCGATCTTAGCCTTGTTCCACGGGTTCCTGCTTCTTATGGTGAGCAGCACTACAGGGTTGCAAGCCGAGGGTGTGCAACCTTGAGTGACTCGACAGTCGGAGGAACGGAGCTTTGTTAACGCGGGGTGTTGGTCTGACCATCAGGCGCAGCCAGACCGTGGTGTCTCGCGTGGTGGCGCAAGAAGCGATCGTCGTTCCTATTCGGCGCGGGGCCGCTGAAATGGATTCGATTTATACGTTCAACGAATCGGGCACGATGCTCTGGTCGATGATCGAACAAAGGCGAAGCGCCGCCGATCTTGCTGCGCACCTTCAAGCGAATTACGGCCTGTCCGCGGAGCAAGCGATGGCCGATACGCAGCAATTCATCGCCGATCTCACGGACGCTGGACTCATCGAGCAGTCTTAAATCACAACGGAAAGCGACAAACGGCTTGGGCAGCCGGAAATTGGGATGAACGACGCGACGTACACGGCATTCAGCCGCGCAGTTCATGAGCGCTATCTTGGGCGGCGCGTACCCGTGGAAGTGTCTATCGAGGTTACGCGGCGCTGTCCGCTGGATTGCCTGCATTGCTACAACAATTTACCGATGAACGACGCAGGCGCTCGCGCCGGCGAGATGACTCTCGAAGAGCATTGCCGGTTGCTGGATGAATTGGCCGCCGCGGGCTGTCTGTGGATCCTGTACACAGGCGGCGAAATTTTCGGACGCCGGGATTTTCTGGACATCTACACGGAAGCGAAGAAGCGCGGCTTCCTGATCACCCTTTTTACCAACGGCACGTTGATTACCCAACGCATCGCGGATTACCTGGCTGAATTTCGTCCGTTTGCCATTGAAATTACCCTGTACGGCGCGACACGAGAAACTTACGAAGCCGTGACGCAGATCCGCGGCTCGTACGACCGCTGCATACGCGGAATTCGACTGCTGCTAGAGCGCGACCTTCCACTGAAGCTGAAAACGGTGCCCACGAAACTCAACCGGCACGAAGTGTATGAAATGAAACGCATGGCGGAGGAAGACTTCCACGTCGAGTTCAAGTTTGATTCGCTCGTGAATCCGCGAATCGACTGCTCGCAGAGTCCCGTAGCCGTCCGTCTTTCACCCGAAGAAGTCGTTGCGCTCGATTACTGCGAGCCGCGTCGCCGCGAAGATTATCGCAACCTCATAGGGCGCGATTTGGCTTCCACGATCGTCGCCACGCCTGACGACAACCACAAATATACCTGCGGTGGCGGAATGAGCGGCTGCGCGATCGACCCGGAGGGAAATCTCAGCATTTGCGTGATCTCCCATCAACAGGATTACAACATTCGCTCCAAAGGCTTCGGCGAAGGCTGGGAGGGGCATTTGCTTGATGTGCGTAATCAGACGCGCACGCGCCCTTCGATTTGCGACCAGTGCAAGATTCGGTCGGCATGCGGGATGTGCCCTGCCAACGGAGAACTTGAAAACGGTGACGCGGAATCGCCGGTCGATTTTCTGTGCCAGGTGACTCATCTGCGCGCGTACGCGCTGGGACTTGACGTGCCGCCGCATGGGGATTGCCGGTGCTGCAATGATGCCGTGCTGCACGGTGAACTCATGGCAGCGGCTCAGCGAATTCAAAACCAGGAAACAGATCCGAGCCTGTGGACCAGCCACCAGTCCTCTCCTCCTGTTCTCAATGTTCTCCAACAGTCCTCGGGCGGGTGCCACAGCGGTGGTTGCGGCTCATGCGGAGTGCATGGGTGAAAAGAACAGGCAGGCAATGAGCGCGGACGGCAATCCAGAGAAAAAAGAGCGGAAGCCTTACGAACCCCCGACGATCGTTCGCGTACACCTGCGTCCGGACGAAGCTGTTCTCGGGCATTGCAAAACCCCTACTTCAGCGGGGCCGGCGAGCCCGGGCTGCGCGTTCCTTCATTGCAGGTCGGTCGGTTCTTAGACAGGCGCGGCACCCATGCAATCAACACACACCAGAATCGACGAACCAAAACTCGCCGCGATGAGCGGAAACGAAAGCCGTATCGCATTCCAGGTCGCAGGCACGTGCTTCGATCTGATGGCAGACGACTCGATTTGCCTGCAACTCGATCCGGTGCTGCGCGGTTTCGCGTGCGCGCCCGCGCGACATGCCGTGACGATTCGCGTGCGCTGGACCGATTCCTTGCCGGCGCCTGGTGGCGAGCCGCTATTTCAGTCGGGCGGCTTGTGGTCGCTTTTTGGCGAGCAAAACGCCTACCGATTTTATTTCACGTCGCCGCATTTTGGCGACACGCCGTACAAATGCGCAAGCTTTGATCGCGAGTTTGCTCAGGGAGAAGTCGCTGTCTTCCGCCCTTCCTTCGACGCCACTGCGCCGATCTATCCGCTCGAGTACCCGCTCGATGAATTGCTGATGATTCATCGTCTGGCTCGTGGAGAAGGCGTCGAGGTGCATGCCGTCGGCATCGTGGACGAGGAGAAGCACGGCCATCTTTTCCTCGGGCATTCGGGTGCTGGCAAAAGCACGATGGCGCGGCTTTGGCAGCTGCAGCGGGGCGTGCGCATCCTTAGCGACGATCGAATGATTTTGAAGGTGCAAAACGGACGAATGTGGATGCATGGCACGCCGTGGCACGGCGACGCGGGAATTGCGTCGCCCGAATGCGCGCCATTGTCGCGCGTCTATCTGCTAGAACACGGACCGAACGCCGCGCTTTCCAAAGTAGCCCCCGCGCAAGCTGCCGCGGAATTGTTTGCGCGAAGCTTCGTTCCCCACCATTCGTCTGAGGGCGTGAAGTTCACGCTGCAATTTCTTGAGCGCGTAGCTCGCGAGATTCCGTGTTTTCGATTCAGCTTTCTTCCTGACAAATCCGCTGTGGAGGCGATCCGCCGTGCGGCAGCGTGACGCAGCCAGTCGCAACTCAGCGCGGTTCATGGCGGCGTGCGAAGCCGCATTCGAGCAGGGGTTCAGCGTGCGTTTTCGCGCTCGCGGACAAAGCATGCAGCCAAACGTGCTCGACGGGGACACGGTTGAGGTGGCGCCTTTTGCTAGCCGCGATCTGTCGATGGGCGATATTGCAATGACCCACGGTGAAGATGGCGTGCTGCTTCACCGCGTGATCGCGCGCGACAAGCGCACGGATGAAGTCATCACACGCGGCGATGCAGGACAGGAAAACGACGCATTGCCCGCATTTGTTCTGGGGAAGGTTGTCTCGATCGAGCGCGGCCAACGGAGAATGTCGTTGAAGCGGCCGGGTACGCGATTGGTGCACGCGTTGCGGCGGCAAGTTCATCGAGCGATGCAGGCTGGCCGTTGCAGGGTGCGCCACCTTCACGCGGCGCTGGTGCCTGCTCTATTCGTGCTCTTCGCGTTTCTCTTGAGTGCCGCTCCGGCTGCGGCTCAATTCACGATGAGTGACTCCGCCGCGCCAACCACGCAAGTGGCCGCCGGCGGCACGATTACTTACACCCAGGTGCTGACGGCGACAGGGAACTACACCCCTTCCACCACGAATCCCGTGCAGACGACGCAGACGTTCCCGGCCACGGTCACGTACGTTTCCTACGCGGTCACAGGAACGGCTTCAACGCACTGGACGTGCACGCTCACAGGATCAACGCTGGGGTGCATTGATACGACCGGTTCGCGTGGCAACACTTACGGCACGAACAATACGACGACTTTCACCATCACGGTAACAATCGGCAGCGGCGTCACGGCCGGGACGGTCATCAACAACAGCGTCACGTCGACGCCAGGAAACTCAAACGCCACCGCCAGCACCACGGTCGGAGGAACCCCTGATCTTTCGATTACAGACGCAGCCACGCCGAATCCCGTCGCCACCGGCTCGAATATCACCTACACGCAGGTAGTAACGAACAACAGCACAACAGTTGCAGCGGCAGGAGCGACACTCACGGAGACAACGCCAGCTGGGACTCTATTCGAGTCTATGACTGCGCCTACCGGATGGACTTGTGGCACGCTTCCCGCAGCAGGCAGCACTGGCACTATCACCTGCACAGCAACCGGCGACTTCGCGGCCAGTGGAACAGCCAGCTTCACGCTTGTGGTTGAAGTGCGGCCCGAGGCAACGGGCGGATCGACGATCACCAATTCGGTTTCTGTAAGCGAGACAGGAACAGATCCGAACCCCTCAAACAACACGGCTACGGCGTCGGTTACCGTATCGGGCGCTGATCTTTCGCTGACTCAGGCGGCGTCCGTCACGGCTGTTCCTGCGGGTCAAACGATCACGTACACCGAAACCGTAACCAATCTTGGTCCGAATGCAGCGGCCACGGCAGTGCTGTATCAGGCCACTCCTCCGAATACGACGTTTTCTTCGATTACCGCCCCATCGGGATGGACATGCGCGACACCAGCTGCGGGGGGTACAGGACAAGTAACTTGTACGGACGGATCGAATTTGAATACCGGCTCGGCGAATATGGCGACGTTCAGCTACGTCGTCACCGTAAACAGCGGAACGGCTTCGGGTACAACGATCGTTAACACTGCGGACATAACTTCGAACACCACCGATCCCGTAGTGTCGAATAACGCGACAACCACAACGGTGATTGTGGAAACCACGGGCGATTCCGACTTGGCTATTTCGATGACGGCTTCGCCAACGCCGGTTTTTGTGTCGTCGACGGTCACATACGCCATTCAAGTCACGAATTTGGGACTTGCGTCAGGCTCAGGAGTAACGGTGGTGGATACACTGCCGACCAGTCTGAGCGGTGCCACGGCGACATCGAGCCAAGGCACATGCGGAGCCCCGACCGGAACTCCGAGCACAATCACCTGCAACATTGGAACGGTCGCTTATCCGCTTACGAGCCCGATTACAATCACGGTCACTGGCACGAGTTCGCCGACGGCCACTACGATGAGTAACTCGGCGAGCGTATCAACAACGCCGGCCTCGGCGGATCCCGTTACGAGCAACAATTCCGTCACAGTTCTTACCGTGGCTCAACCTCTGGTCTGTGCGACCCCGGGCAAAGACGGCGCTGGCGGCACGCTCACGGGAATCGTGAATGCGTACTATCCGGCCACGGCCAGCGTCTTGGCAGGGACGGCTTCGATCACGCTTGGCAAAGCGGCGACCGGCGGCGCCCAAACCGCAATCGCCCCCGGAGATTTGCTGCTCGTTATCCAGACTCAGGACGCCACGATCAACTCAAGCAATACCAGTTCCTATGGAGATGGCGTTCCCGGCGATCCCGGCTCTGGTTCGACGAGCCTAGGAAGTTCAGGACTCTTTGAATTTGTCACGGCAACAAACAACGTGACAACGGCCGGTGGCACCTTGAATTTTACGGGTACGGGGGCGAACAGTGGCTTGCTGAACAGCTATGTAATCGCCGCGGCGACTCCCTCAGCAAACCCTACGGCCGGACAGGCGACTTTTCAGGTTATCCGCGTTCCGCAATATACGTCCGCGACCCTGAGCTCGGGCCTCACTGCCCTTGCATGGAACGGCGCAACTGGTGGAGTGCTCGCGCTCGACGTTTCTTCGCAGCTTACTCTCGGTGGGGCAAGCCCAGCCGTAACTGTAGCCGTGGACGCTCTGGGTTTCCGTGGGGGTGGTGGCGAGCTGTTCACCGCGGCAACTACGCCTCCCACGCCGCTGGACACCGACTACGTCACACTTTCCACCCAGACGACCAATGGCTCCAAAGGAGAAGGGATCGCCGGTACTCAGCGCTACATTGCCAATGCCGCGATCACAGCGGTCACGAATACAGGTGTTGAGGGATATCCCGCTGGCAGCTTTGCGCGGGGCGCGCCGGGAAATGCTGGCGGTGGCGCAACCGACGCTGACCCAACAGCCAACGATCAAAACACAGGCGGCGGTGGTGGCGGGAATGGCGGCACCGGAGGCACCGGGGGCTTCGGATGGAAGAGCGCCGGTATTGTCGGCGGCTTCGGCGGAGTCGATTTCCCCAATTCGACAAACGCCCTCGTGATGGGCGGCGGCGCCGGTGCGGGAACAACCAATAACGGCACCTACTGGAATCCGTCGACCGATACGGGCGGCTCCAGTACCGGCGTAAACAGCAGCGGGGCTGCAGGCGGTGGAATCGTCATTATTCATACTGGTTCGGTGACAGGAACCGGAACCATAACCTCCAACGGGCAATCTGCTCTAGAAACCGAAAACGACGGTGGCGGAGGCGGCGGCGCAGGCGGCACAATTCTATTCCTTGCAAATGCGGGAAGCCTGACGGGTCTCACGACAAGCGCAGTTGGGGGCAACGGCGGAATCACGTGGCCGGAAGAGGCGTCGGTCAATACGACTGGCGCGGGTACAACGTTTCCAGGCAACCGCCACGGCCCCGGTGGGGGCGGAGGCGGCGGCGCGGTTATCACGTCATCTACGCCGAGTGGCGGCGCTTCGATCCAAGGCGGCAATCCCGGGTGGTCGACTCTGGCAAACGACGCATACGGCGCCGAAGCTGGACAGCCCGGCACGTTCGCTACGGGTTTGACGCTTACGCAGACCCCCGGGACTCAGTCAGGAGCCTATTGTGCAGGCGCCGATCTTTCCGTGACGAACTCTGGCCTGCCGAATCCCGTTGTGCCCGGCAGCAACATCACTTACACCCAAAATGTCGCCAACGCCGGGCCCTTTGACGCGGTGAATGCCACATTCAGCGAAGCGATTCCCGCAAACACAACGTTCCAATCAATTGCCATTTCAGGTGCTGACGCATCGGGCTGGACGTGCACGACACCGGCTGTGAATGGCACCGGCAACATCGTCTGCACGAATTCGGATGTCCCCTCGGGAACTTCGGGGAATGCGACGTTCACGGTCCAGGTGAAAGTGAGCGGGAGTACGGTCTCCGGCACTCAGATTACGGATACGGATGAGGTAGTTGCCGGAACGAATGATCCAAACCTTGCGAACAATACGGCCACAGCCGTCAACATCGTCGGAGCGGCAAGCACAGCCGACCTAGCCATCACAAATACCGCGTCTCCAAACCCGGTGCTCCAGGGCAATGACATCACGTACACCGTTACGGTAGTGAATAACGGTCCTTCTGCGGCAAGCACTGTGGCGTTCACGGAAAGTGTGCCAACGAATACAAGTTTTGTTTCCGTGGCCCAAACTTCGGGCAGTTCAATATGGAGCTGCTCGACGACTTCTATTTCGTGTACGATCAGTTCGCTGCCCGTGGGCATCTCGACCACGTTCCAGGTGATTGTGCAGGTGGGCGCGACAGTTGCTTCAGGAACGGTGATCAGCGACGAGGCGGACGTTTCCTCAGCGACTGCGGACCCGAATCCAACGAACAATCAAGTCATCGCAACGGATGTTGTTGCCGCTGCAGGCCAGGCAGATGCGGCCGTCACGATCACCGGAACGCCCAATCCCGTCCTTGCGGGCAACAATTTGACTTACACGATCACAGTAACGAACAACGGGCCGGTTCCTGACAACGCGACGGGCGTCACTTTGACCAATACGTTCCCGGCGAATACCACTCTCGTTTCGGCAACCGCTGCATCGGGGTGGACCTGCACGCCAGGCACGGGCAGCGAATCGTGCACGATCGCTACGCTGGCGCCGAATACGTCCGCAACGTTTACCTTCGTGGTAAAAGTTACGCCGCCGTCGGGAAATCCGCCCACCGGCAACGTTCCCGGAACACAGCTGACGGACACCGCGACAGTGACTACGACCTCCAGCGATCCAAATAGCGCGAACAATACCGCGTCAACCAGCTCATACGTGGCCTCGCCAAGCCAGGCGGACGTCGCGATCGTGAAGACCGCTTCGCCCGAGCCAGTAGAGACGGGCACGACGCTCACATATACGTTGCAAGTTTCGAATAATGGGCCGGCTACTGCGCAGAATGTTTATGTAAGCGACCCGCTGCCCACGGGCGTGGCTTACTTAACCACCTCACCCGTTTCCACGACGCAAGGTACCTGCACGTATACGTCCTCGACCACTACTGTGACCTGTCAACTGGGATCGATCAGCGTAGGTGGAGTTGTGATTGTAACGATCAATGTGACGGCGGGATCCTTTGGCTCGAACACGCTGGTGACCAATACGGCCACCGTTTGCCAAACGGCTTCTCCGACTTCGACTACGTGTGTCCCGGCAGACGACCCAGATCAATCGAATAACACATCGTCCGCAACCTCGACGATTTCATCGGCCACGGTGGTGGATTTGGTGTCGTTTGAGGGCCAGGCGCTGCCTGGAGGCGGCGTCGTGTTGCAGTGGCACACGCGCGAAGAAACGCGCAATCTCGGCTTCCACATTTACAAAGAAGACGGCACAGGACGTCACCAACTCGATCCATCGTTGATCGCCGGGTCGGCGCTCTTCCTTCGAGGGGGCCAGCCGCAACATCGCGCGAAGAGCTATCAGTGGCTTGATCCGAAGGGCAACGCCCAGGCGAGTTATTACCTTGAGGACGTGGACCTTAACGGCACTCGCACGATGCACGGCCCGATCTACCCAAGCGCAGCCGGTTCATCGTTGGGAGCTACCACGAACATATCCGCTTCCGGCGCGGGTTCCGGAACTCGTGCCAACGTCGCGAGCGCGTCAACCATTACACAGGCAACGCTGCTCACACAGCTTAACCGCGTGGCGGCAGCTACGGCCGCGGTCCAGACGGCTCCTCTGCGATTGCCTCGCGCGTTTCTGCCGATTCCGCCCTCGATCAATTCGCCCACGCCGGCTGTTCAGCCAGCGTCGCTGAACGGCGTCCCCGCCGTGAAAATTTCCGTGAATACCGAAGGGTGGTACACGGTCTCACAAGCTCAATTGGTTGCAGCCGGAATGAATCCCGCGGCGGATGCGCGCACTCTCCAGCTTTACGCCGAGGGTGTCGAACAGCCCATGTTGATCTTAGGCAAGCAAAGCGGCCCGCTCGGCCCGAATGACAGCATTCAGTTCTATGGCACCGGAATCGATACACCGTTCTCGCTCGATCGGGTGTATTGGCTTGTGAGCGGTTCGAAAGCGGGCACGCGCATCACCGCAACTCCGTCCGCGCGCGGGAGCAATTCTCCAACGGTTATAAGCTTCCCGTTCACAGTCGTGCTGGAACAGAAGACCACATATTTTGCCGCCTTGCTGAACGGCGTGAACAACGACAATTTCTTCGGCGCCGTGGTCACGTCGGATCCCGTCGATCAGCAGTTGACGGCCACCAATATCGATACCACGTCGAGCATGCCGATTACGCTCGACGTTACGCTCCAAGGCGTCACGGACCAACAGCCGCACGCGGTTTCCGTTGCGTTCAACGGATCTGTGGTCGGTGAACTCGACTTCGCCAACGAAACCAACAGCACGAGCACATTCAGCGTCAGCAGCACGCTGCTCGAGCAAGGCACAAATACCGTCACGCTGACGGCCCTGGACGGCGACAACGACGTGAGCCTGGTCCAATCTATCGCCTTACACTATCCGCATACATACATGGCGGATTCGGATTGGCTCGAGTCGACAGCCTCCTCTGGCGAAACACTGCACATCGGCGGTTTCTCGAATGCTCAGATACAAGTGGCTGACATTACGAATCCGACGGCAATCACCGAGCTGACCGGCCAGATTTCCGCCAACGGATCGACATACGAAGTTACGCTAACGGTTCCAGGCGCGACCGGAGCGACTCACACGCTGTTGGCGTTCGCGAGCGATCAGATCACTGCTCCGGCGGGGCTATCGTTCCACACGCCGAACAACATCGACAAAGCAGAGACCGGTGCGAGCCTCATCGTGATTACGCATCCGGATTTCGCGAGCAATATTCAGCCCCTGGTGACGTTGCACGAGTCGCAGGGCATGTCGGTTTCCGTGGTAACCACGGATCAGATTTTCGATGCGTTCAATTATGGCGAGCGAAGTCCGTTTGCGATCCAGAGCTATTTGAAGCTCGCGTCTAGTGAGTGGCGCACGCACCCGCAAGCAGTCTTGCTGGTCGGCGACGCTTCTTTCGATCCCAATAACTATCTCGGCTTCGGCGATTTCGATTTCGTGCCGACGCGCATGATCGAAACGGCTGCGTTCAAAACGGCTTCAGACGACTGGCTCACCGATTTCACCGGAACCGGCTTCGCGACGATTCCGACCGGCCGCCTACCCGTGCGAACCACGCAGGATGCCGATCTGATTGTCTCGAAGATTGTCGGCTACGAGAGCGGCTCGACGAACGGCAGTTGGACGCAGACGGCGCTCGTGATTGCGGACCAAAACAACGGCGACAACTTTACGTCGGAGGCGCAGCTCGCTGCGGCCACGATGCCGTCTTCGCTGACAATTTCCGAAATTCTGGCCGACGGTCTGGATCAGGGAACGGCAACGCAAGAAATTCTCGCTGCGCTCAATAGCGGCGCGCTCATCGTGAATTACACCGGACACGGCTCGGAAGAGCAGTGGTCTTTCGAGGATTTGCTGGATGACACGTCAGCTTCAGCGCTTTCCAATGGAGACCGCTTGCCGGTATATCTGCTGATGGATTGCCTCAACGGCTTCTTCCAGGACGTTTATGCCACGAGCCTTTCCACGTCGCTGTTGCTGGCGCCTAATGGCGGAGCGGTAGCAGTCTGGGCGTCATCGGGCTTCACGGATGCGGCTCCGCAAGCGACGATGGACCAGGCGTTGCTCGGCAATTTGGCGACGAATCCTTCCACCTCGCTCGGAGCAGCGATTTTGAATGCCAAGCTCGGCATAACCGATCCGGACGTGCGCCGCACATGGATCCTGTTCGGTGATCCTGCCATGAAGCTGCAATTCCCAAGCACGCCGGCGGCGCAGCACAGCGTCAGCAAGCGTCTATCCTTCTGAGGCGATCGCTAGGCGGTCCCGTTTCTTGCGTTCTCCTTTGGAAGCGCCACGCCCTGCCGGAGGGGTGGCTCCTGATTGGGGGATTCTTCGCGCAACATCACGACTACCAGCTTTTCTTCCGATTGATCTTCACCCCCGTGAATGGCATCTTGGGTTTATGGTTACTGGGGCGCCGAAATCCAACGTTTCTTCCCCTCACACACTGCGAATCAGAACCTCGCGCCGCACCGAGTTGAAGCACCTAACCGAGGAAGTCGCAAAAATCGTGCGTGAATCCGGCTGCGTTTCCGGTGTTTGCCACTTGTACGTTCCGCATACGACCGCCGGCGTGTTGATCAACGAAGGCTACGATCCCGATGTCGCGTCGGATATGGAAGCGGCGCTCGATCGGCTCGTTCCGCGCAATGGGCCATACCGGCACGCGGAAGGGAACTCGGATTCGCACATCAAGACAGCGCTTATTGGCTCCTCGGAGACCATTTGGATCGAAAACGGAGAACTGGTTCTCGGCCGTTGGCAGGTGATTTTCTTTGCCGAATTTGACGGCCCTCGAACGCGCGAGCTGCGGGTGAAAATCGTCCCCGACTCTCGTTAAGCATGCCGGTAATCGCGTCCGGTCGAACCCTGTCGTACAATTTCCCTCAGCATGGCCTTCAGATCGGGATTCGTGGCTATCGTCGGCCGGCCAAACGCCGGCAAGTCTACTCTTGTGAACACGCTAGTGGAGCGGAAAGTCTCGATCGTGTCATCGCGCCCGCAGACCACGCGCAATCGCATTCAGGGAATCGTGAATCGCGACGACGCGCAGGTCGTTCTCGTGGATACGCCCGGCATTCATAAGGCTGAAAATAATCTTAGCCGCCAGATGATGGACGAGGCGGAGAATGCCCTCGATGGTGTTGATCTGCTGACGCTTGTTGCAGACGCTTCTGTCGAATTTGGTCCGGGCGATCGCTATTCGCTTGGTTGGCTGAAGCGATTTCGCGGCCCGGTTTTTTTGGCGCTCAACAAAATTGATCGCGTCAGCAAGCCGGTCTTGCTTCCGCTGATCGACCGCTATCGAAAATCATTTGAGTTTGCAGAAGTCTTTCCAATCTCCGCGCTAAAAAACGATGGCTGCACCGATTTGCTGAACGGCTGGATCACGCGCCTTCCCGAGGCGCCGCCATTTTTTCCCCCAGACCAATTTACCGATCAGCCAGAACGATTTTTAGTTGCGGAACTTGTGCGCGAAAAGGCGATCTCGGCAACTCGCCAGGAGGTGCCGCACGCCATCGCGGCGCTCGTCGATAGCTTCGAAGAGGGCAGTGAGCTAATCAAGATTCGCGTGACGATTTACGTGGAACGCGAGGGCCAGAAAGGCATTTTGATCGGCAAGGGCGGCGAGATGATCAAGAAAATCGGCACGGAAGCTCGCAAAGAAATCGAATCGCTATTAGCCTCGCACGTATTTCTCGATCTCGCCGTGAAAGTGCAGCCAAACTGGCGCGACAATCCCGCCATGGTCCGCCAGCTCGATTGGCACCGCCAATTGGAACAACTCGCCGGCGAATAATCATTGCGGCTGCGCTCCGTTCGACTCTGATCCGATCACCGCTGCGACGTCGAGTACGTACAGTCCTTGAAATGCCGTCAGAACGAGCAACCGTCGCCCGTCCGCGGAAAATCGCGTATAGACCACATCGGCGGGAAAGCTCTCCGATGCGCGTGTCGCGCCAGTCTTCAAGTCGTAAAGGTTCAAGCGGCCATCTTGCCCAGTGGCCGCTAGCAATCCTGCCTGGGGCGAAACCTCCGGATAGAGGGCTGTGACGTGCAGCGTCTCAGCGCCGGTTGAAAGCGAAACGGCAGTGATCCTCATGCCGTCGCGCACCAGAATCAGCCAGTCCCCCTCAGAAAATGCTGAGGAATAGCCTTGCGGTCCCGATCCTCCCGGCACAAATGCTGCGCTTTCGGTATGTCCCGTTTGCGCTTCGAGTACCTCGAAAACCGTCTCGTGGCCCGACAATTTCTTGAAATCGCGCAACGCAGCAAGCGCTGCCGGATTGGAATTCGCCGCTTTGTGCGCGCCGCCATAGTTGGCCTGCCACGCGAGCACCACGCGATCGCCCTGCGGATCGGTAAACGCAACAGGCGCCTCTTCGCCGAATTCACGGGACCACAAGGGTCTCCCAGTCGCAAACTCCAAGCCGCTCAACTTATATCCCATGCCATGACTTTGCATTGGAAAAGAACCGGGCGCGCCGAATAAATAGACCTCGTTCAAAAGAGCGGGACCAGAAGCGAGACTCTCATCGCGGACCGGCAAATCCTTTCTCGACCATACGTCGTCCGTCTTGGAAGTGCTCGCGTCGAAGCGGGATATCGCCGAAGTGAAAGGCTGTTCCGTATCCACTCGCAAATAGGTCCGCTCGTCGCCGTCAAACCACGCACCGCGGACCCCTCGGAAGCTCGCGAGTTGCTTGCCATCGGAAACTCTGTACACGGCACCTTGTCCTTCAACACCAAGCGCGAGCGTCTGTAGGCTAGGCGAAGCCAACGCAGTTTGGAAAGTGGGCAGGGAACCCGCCGGCACGCGGGCGAGCACGGGGCGATCGTTAGACGCGAGCCGAAAAAACGAAAGTCCGTGCTCTATTTCGTAGGTGACCAAATTTTCGCCAAGCACATCGGTGCCTTGCGTCGAGACTCGAACGACTGGCTTGAGCGCCTGTAAATCGAAGAGCGCGCTCTCGCTGAAGCCCGGTTTCGTATATACGAGATATCGAGGAGCGCTGGTTTCAGATCCAAATCCTGCGACGCCTAATTTCGCAATCGTCTTTCCTTCGGGGAAAGAGAACGCTTCTGAGTCATCTGCTTTAGAGGCAGAGATGTAAACCGCACGATCGGGTCCCGCAAACACAAGAGCGCCCTCTTCCACGGCGCGCCTAACGGCTCCGCCAATCTTGATTTTCCTTTTGTCTTTCAGATCGACGGCGAAGATCTGATCGAACAACCCGTGGGCCAACAAGTAATGTTCATCGGGAGAAAACCGCAGGGCCTGCGCATTGGCCATCTGATCGATCTGCGGAAGGAGTGGCGGCCCGAAAGAATATCCAAAAGGTTCGGAAAATGCCGTGCCCGTATGAAGGGGAGATAAGTTGAAGCCGGTCATGAACGCTGCTGCTGGATTGTCGTCGGGTCGAGCCTGAAAAATCTCGCTTCCTGAATCCGCTTGGAAGACGCGCAGGTCGTAATGCCTTCCCATACATGCGAAGTACGTGCCATATGGGGAAAGCGAAGCAGTGGAACAATCTACGTCGCTGCCGAGCTGTTTGGAGCCGGCTTCTTTGGCGTCCGCCAGGCTGACCTCCGTGATTTTCATGTCGCGAGTGGCTATGACCAGAGTCTTGGAATCAGCTGTGAACCGTGCTGGCAGCGCGAGCCGCGCCGGCACACTGAGTTGAATCGACAAGGGCGAGCGCTTTACGACGTAGATCATCGCTTCGTCTTGCAAAAGGATGTATTCCCCGTTGGGGCTGAAGCGAAGAGCTCGCAGGTGGGTATGAAGCGGCGGCGAGAGTTGCGCGCGGCTCAGCACGCCACGGAGTGCCTCGCCGGATTCATGCGAAGGAGCCTGCGCCACTGCACTCCCACTGATGAGCACAGCTAAGGCACACATGCCAATAATTAGCGAGCGACCAGTTTTTCGAAGAGTCGGCATGTTGAGGGTCCCAAATCGTACACGATTATCTATGGAGGTCAATGGCCACTCCATGGCGATAATTTTGCGCGAGAAAGGGATAAACAGACTTGCTCCGGGCGAACCGGTTTAGGAGGCTTTCGAGGGCGCGATGCCTAACGACCGCATCTTGCGATAAAGATGGCTGCGCTCAAGCCCCAGCGCCGCAGCGGCCTTGGTCATATTCCAGCGATTCTCTTCGAGTTTGCGCAGGACGAATTCGCGCTCATATGCCGAGCGCGCCTCGTGCAGGCTTTCGTATGGTTTCTGGGGGCTTTTCGAGGCGCCACGAAAAAGCTCCGGCGGCAGATGGTGCGGCTCGATGCGCGGCGAAGGGCACATGATCACCAGCCGTTCGACCAGATTCCTCAGTTCACGCACGTTTCCGGGCCATGGATAAGCGAGCAACACGTCGATCGCGGGCGCGGTGAATTCCTTCGGCTTTTTGCCGTAGGCTTCGCAGAATTCGCGCAAAAAATGCGCGGCGATCACCGAAATATCCTCCGTGCGTTCGCGAAGGGCCGGAACGTAGAAGGGAATTACGTTTAGCCGGTAGAAAAGATCCTCGCGAAACGCGTTGCGCCCGATCTCTTCCTCCAATTTCTTGTTTGTCGCTGCGATCACGCGAACGTCCACGGTCACCGGCTGATTTGACCCAAGCGGCTCGACGCGCTGTTCTTCCAAAACGCGCAGCACTTTGGATTGGGTTTTCAGGCTCATGTCGCCCACTTCGTCGAGAAACAGCGTGCCGCCGTCGGCTTTCTGAAACTTGCCGACTTTGTCCTCGCTCGCGCCCGTGAAACTCCCTCTCCGATGTCCGAACATTTCGGACTCGATCAGTTCTTCGGGTATTGCCGCGCAATTCACTTCGACGAAAGGCTTCTCGCTTCGTGAACTGCTCGCGTGCAGTGCGCGAGCCACCAATTCCTTGCCAGTTCCGCTCTCGCCGTAAATTAAAACGCGTCCCGTCGTCGGCGCCGTCAGGGCAATTTGCTGCCGTAACGCCTTCATTGGCACGCTACCGCCGAGAATTTGGTGGCGCTCCTCAAGTTCCGCGCGCAAGCGGCGATTTTCGTTTTCCAGGCGAACGTATTCGAGGGCATTGCGCACGACGAGCACGGTTTTCTCGAGCGAAAGCGGCTTTTCGATGAAGTCGAACGCGCCAAGCTTGGTGGCGCGCACGGCGGCTTCGATATTGCCGTGTCCGGAAATCATGATCACGATGGGAGCATTATCCTGCGACTGCAAACGCTCGAGAATTTCCAGCCCATCGATTTTCGGCAGCCAGATATCGAGCAGCACCAAATCGAAACGTTCGTGCTCGAGTTTTTCGAGACAGTCCTCGCCTGACGCAGCTGCTTCGACGTCGTAGCCTTCATCGCGCAGAAGCGCCCCCAGCGATTCGCGGATGCCGCTCTCGTCGTCGACGATCAGAATGCTTGCTGGCATGTGTCTGCGAATCCCAATCAGCTCTGCGCCGGCACCGCCACTTCGGCGCCGGGGAATCGGATTACGAACCTCGCTCCAACCGGAACGTTATCTTCCACTCGGATTGTTCCATTGTGTTCTGCAACGATGCGGCTTGCGATCGCCAGGCCCAATCCGGTGCCGCGTTCCTTCGTCGAAAAATGCGGCAGGAAGAGCTTTGCTTTGTCCGCGGGCGAAATCCCGTGGCCGCTATCGGAAACTTCCACCTCCACTGCGTCGCCATCGCTCTGGGCGCGCGTAACGACTCGCAGGCGACGGACCGTGGCGCCCTCCATCGCTTCTGCGGCGTTGTCGATCAGATTGGCAATCACCTGGCGCATCAATTCCGGATCGGCTTTCACTGCGGGCAGTGTGGGAGTCAGTTCGGTGGAAACGGCGATTCCCTCCAGGCGGTCCTGAAAGAGCTCGAGGGCGCTTTCCACGATGGCGTTGATATCGGCTGTGGCAAGCCGTGCCGCGGGAAAACGCGCGAATTGCGAGAATTCATCGACCAGCGATTCGAGCGTTTGCACTTCGCGTTGAATCAGGCCGGCGCATTCAGCGGCAAGCTTCTCGAGTTCAGTTCTCGGAGCACCCGGCCGTGCCGTGGTGGTGCGTTCGAGATAGCGCAGCAGTCTCTGCGCCGAGAGCTGAATCGGAGTGAGCGGGTTCTTGATTTCGTGCGCGATGCGCTGTGCAACTTCCTGCCACGCTGCGGCTTTTTGCGCGGTCAGCAGTTCAGTCAAATCGTCGATCACGATCACGAAGCCTGGATTTGACCGCCTCGGCCCGAGCGAGCTGACGGTCACCGCCAAGCGCACCAGGCGCCCATCTTTTGCGATTTCGATTTCGCGCGAAGCCGCTCCCATACGCAGAGACCGGCGCATCAGGTGCAACACCGATCTGGACGCTTCTTCCCCGAGTAGATCAGAAAGAGCCCGGCCTTCCTGCGCCGATTCTCCGAGGATCGTCAGGGCCGCCGTATTTACGCGCGCGACGGCGCCGGAAGAGTCGAGCGAAATCACGCCTGTCGGAATATTTTCGAGGATCGTTTCCATCAGCTTGCGCCGGCGCTCGCGCTCTTCGACTGCATTTTCCAGGCTTTGCGTGAATTCGTTGATCTGCCGGCGGCCCGCGCCGAGCTGTTCGGTCATGCGATTGAACGAGCGCACCAGCGTGCCCAGTTCGTCGGTGGCTTGTACATCGATCCTATGATCGAAATTTCCGCGCGAAATTTCGCGCGTCGCTTCCGCCAGTCCCTGAACTGGGACCGTGACGCGCTTTGAAAGATACAAAGCGATCCAGGTGGTGCTAAAGACCAGCAACAGTGTTATCAGCATCAGCGAGACCAGGATTTCGCGTTTATATGTGCGAAGCTGCTCTTTCTGCTGGAAGTAAGTGTGGGTCTGCGCTTCCACGTCCGCGTAGCGCTTCCAGAAATCCGGCGGCAAGCGCCGCGCGACGTATAGTTTGTTCGCGCCCAGCGGTACAGTGCTGGCGAGGTAATAGTCCGATCCCAGCTTGCGAACCTCGATACCTCCGTTCACCGTCTCAACGGGAGCCGGAGGCCCCGCATTTTCTTCCAACGAATTGCCATTTGAGCTGTTCAAATCCACACTGGCGACGGTCCTTCCCGCGGAATCCACGATCCAAAACCGGTCGGCAATCTTGCTGCGCTGTAGAAAATCCTTATCAACGGTGCCCCGAGCGCTCGCCGCGGCTGCAAGTTCCTTCAGGCTGTTCGATTCATCTGACTCAAATTGAGTAAGCAGCTTCTGCGTTTGGCCGTTGGCAATCTCAAGCGGCCGAGGGAACCACAGGTTCAGCGTGCGGTTCACGATGCCGTAGCTGAAGAAAAACATGAAAACCACCGGCCCCAGCGAAACGCCCATCGCGCCCAAAACCATCTTCACCTTGAAACGTGAGCCCAGCACGCCGCTGCGGCGCTCGACCCACAGCCGGAATATGCTGCGTCCCAAAATGAGCGCGAATACAAGAAACGCGGCGACGATCAAAATCGAAAGCGCGAAGAAAATCGGAAAGGAATTGCCTTCATCCGGCTGCAAAGGCACGCGGAAGGAGCCCAGCGTTACAACCGCCGCGGCGAGCAACACCACCAGGATTGCGCCAACGATCGGCCACCACTCGCGCTTTTGCCCGCGCGGCTTCATCTAGCGGCCATCCTCCAAATATCGTCCAAGCGGACATTCGCCGCAGAGTGGTTTCTGCGTCCGGCAATAGTGCTTGCCCGTGTTCACGATGAGCGCGTGAAATTCGTTGAATCGTCGAGTATCGCCGGGGAATTGCTCCTCGAATTTCCAGCGAATGTCCTCGTACTTCGCTTTCTCGTTGACCCATCCATGCCGCGCCAGCATGCGCCGAGTATAAGCGTCTACGACGAACACGGGATGCTCTCCCGCGTAGAGGAGAATCGAATCCGCGGTCTCAGGGCCAATGCCAAAAACTCCCAGAAGCTGGTCACGCAACAGAATCGTAGGCGTGTCGAACATTCTTTTCAGCGATCCGCCATATTGCCGCTGTAAGAATGCACAAAATTCTTTCAGCTTGCGCGCTTTCTGTCGGTAATAGCCCGAGGACCGAATCATCCGTTCAAGACGCGCTAGCGGCGCGGCCGTGATCCCCTTCGGCGTCAGCATTCCCGCCGAGCGCAAAGTGGCGATAGCACGCTCCACATTTGTCCAGGAGGTATTCTGGGTCAGGATCGCGCCGACTATAATTTCAAAGCGGCTGTTTCCGGGCCACCAATGTTGAGGCCCAAACGCCGTGAACATGGCGTTGTAATAGTCGTCAAGGGGCGGGGGAGCCTTTTCTTCCCGGATTTCAACAACAGGGGAACCTGCCGATGACCGCTTGCTTCTTGCCGCGTGCTTCCGTTGAGCCACAGAAACGGGCGCTGGCGCGGCTTTTGGGGCCCATTTCATGGAGTTCTAACGATAATTCGGTCGAATGGGCGAGTCAAGCCAGAATGCGGTAGATTTGCCACACCTGTGTGGCTTCCTTGCACTGACGTTCAGCTGGCGCTCAGCTCAGCGTCAACAGTGCGATTTCGGGCTTCGTTCCCAGGCGAGCCGGCGGACCCCATGTGCCAGCTCCCCACGTCGTAAAGATCTGCATACCCCCGTAGTTCTGGAGGCCGTGCACGTACTTGCCATAAATCCGGTTCGTGATCCACGTGAACGGAATGAATTGGCCGCCGTGCGTGTGCCCGGAGAGCTGAAGAGAGACGCCTGCCTGCTCGGCCACATCGAGATGGCTCGGAGTATGCGCCAGTAAAATACTGGCGCGGTCAGACGCAATCCCCGCCTCTTTCAGCAATTGTGCGAAGGTCGGCGCGTATGTAGTCTCGCGATAATGGATTCCAACGACCTGCAGGCCCTCGATCTCGACCTTCTCGTTGTTCAGAATGCGGACGCCGGATTTGCTCACCGCATCGAGATATTTCTGCCTACTGGAAAATTCCTCATGGTTGCCCGTGATGAAGTAGGCGCCACGGCGGACAGAAAGTTCTCGCCAGGGAGCGGCAAAATCATCGAGCGGCCCGGTTGTTCCATCGAACATATCGCCGCTAATGAAGACGACCTCGGGTTTTGCGCGATTTAGCTGGCGAACGATCCGCCGCATGAACTTGGTGCCATTCGTGTGACCAAGATGAGTATCGCTCACGAGCGCAACGGTTCGCCCGCGCCACGCGTTTGGCAGATTCGGCAGCTTTACACTCACCCGCGTCACGCGAACAGTCGCCGCATTCGCCAGTCCGTAAATTGTCGCAACAAGCGCTAGCGCGGAAAGCACGGCCGCCAAGTCCTCGCGCGGAACACGCACGCGAAAAATCACGCAAATCGCAAAGGCGATCCAAGCGAGAGTGGCGGTCAGACAACTGAAATTGAGCGCGGCGAGCCACGTCGCCGCTGCCCGATAGAAGGCGCGACTCAGCCAGCCGTAAGTGCGCCACGCCAGCAAAGTCGCTGGGACAAAACTGCAGCACAGGACCACGAAAGCAATCCGCAGCGTCCACAACGCGCGCGAAT
>JASHRM010000109.1 GCA_030037315.1 Candidatus Acidiferrales bacterium | reverse complement strand
TGTAGGCCGTTTTCCCACGCTCGGCCTGGCTTGCCGTAAAGCTAGGAGCGGGAGCATTCTCGAAAAATTTCCCCGGCCCTTGCGCCTGTGAGCACAAGGTCAGACTCGCAAAAATCAGCGCCGTCGTCGCCAGCATTCGCATTACGAAGTGATTCCGTGTTGCGAACATGCGACACAATCCCACGATTTCCCGCTTTGAAAGCATGTGAATTTTCGTCATTGTGATGGCCGCTGACTACGCAGCGCGCGTACTTTACTACCATCAGCCGTTAGTCAGCCACGCAAATGAATGTGTAGCTTTAGGGAATTTGTAGCGGCGTCTGTTTCTGCGTCGAGAGTTTTGCCAAAGGCTCGGCCTGAACAATGCGTTCCGACAAGGTTGGATGATTATCGGAAGGAGGTTCGGGCTCTCCCTTTTGAAAAGCCTTGAAGGTTTCCAATAATGTCAGCATTCCAGCGGCGGAGTAGCCAGCTGCCGCTGCCAGCTTCTGGCCATTGAGGTCACAATCCAGCTCTTGCTGCGTCGTGTAGCCCGGGAAGAATTCACTTACACGAAGGCTTTCAGCGCTCCTCTGTTTGGTCAACCCGCGGAGACGCGCGTCCACCTGACCGAGTTCTATGTGCTCGATTTCATGGCCCAGCGCGTTCGCTAATTCGTCCTCGGTTTGCGCCATCGCCAGCAGCCCGCCACCTACAATGATGTGTCTCCCCGGAAGCGCAAAAGCACTCTTGAAGGCTGGATTCGGATCAAAGACGAAATGGTATTCGGGATGCGACGGGAGCGCGCTCGCCACGCGATTGCCGATACTGCTCACGTATGCGGAGATGCGCTCGATTTGAGGAGTGTTCGCAAGCCCTACGTGATTCTCGTACTCCTGGACCAGCCGTTTGCCAAGTGCCTGCTCGTCGCGTTCTTGCGAGAGAACGACTCGTGGCAGCAGTGCGACCAAAAGGAACGTTAGAAGAATCCACCGCAGCGCATGCCATACCGACGTTTGGGTGCCCTTCCGCATTTTTCTCAATGGACCTAGATGATTCGATGATCGGCTAATTAACAAACGCCCAACTAGTGGGCGGCGGCGAATTGGCGTTGATGCAGGTCGCTATAGAGCCCCGCGCGCTCCAGGAGTTCGCCGTGCGTTCCGCGTTCGGCGATGCGGCCATCCTGGACCACAAGTATCTGGTCGGCCTTGAGAATCGTCGAAAGGCGGTGCGCGATCACGATGGAGGTGCGGCCGCGCAGCGCGATTTCAAAAGCACGCTGAATCGCGGCTTCCGATTCGGAATCGAGATGAGCGGTCGCTTCGTCCAGAATCACAATATCAGGAGCCTTCAGAAGCAGGCGCGCGATTGCAAGGCGCTGTTTTTCGCCTCCCGAGAAGCGATAGCCGCGCTCTCCGACCAGAGTGTCGAGACCCTTCGGCAAAGAGTCGATCAGTGGAAGAATTTGTGCGGCGCGCAGGGCTTCGGTGATTTCTTCTTCGGTTGCATCAGGCTTCGCATACAGAAGATTTGCGCGAATCGTATCGTGAAATAAATGAGCATCTTGCGTCACGATGCCGATGCGGTGGTGCAGCGACGCGAGCTTCGCATCGCGAACGTCGACGCCGTTAATGGAAACGGAGCCATTTTGCACGTCGTAGAGGCGCGCCACGAGGCTGGTGATAGTGGTTTTGCCGGCTCCGGAAGGTCCCACCAACGCGACCAGCTCGCCAGGCTCCGCTTCAAATGTGATGTCCCGCAAAACAGTCTTCTCCGGCGTTTTGTCGGGCGTAGCGATGGATTCTAGCGACGCGAGCGAGACTTCCGCCGCGGTCGGATATCGGAAGGAGACATGATCGAATGAAATCCGCGCCGGCCCCGGTGGGATCGAAATCGCATCCGGATTTTCCTTGATCATTGGCTGCAAATCGAGCACCTCGAAAACGCGTTCGAAGGAGACGAGCGCCGTCATCACGCTCACTTGAATGTTCGAGAGCCCCGTAAGCGGCCCATAAAGCCGAATCAAATACGAGACAAGGGCGACGACCGTGCCGAGATCGAGTTTGTGCCGGACGACAAGAACACCTCCCCAACCGTATGCAAGCGCGCTGGCAAAAACGGCCATGAGCATCAGCACTGTGAAGAACAGCCGTCCGTAGACGGCGCGTGTGACGCCAATATCCGAAACTCGTCCCGCCTTCGCCTCGAAAGCCTTGGTTTCATCCTCGCGGCGGCCAAACAGCTTCGCAAGCTGCGCGCCCGCGACGTTGAAACGCTCCACCATCACGTTGTTCATCGACGCGGTCAGATCCATGCTTTCTCGTGCGATCGCCTGAAGTTTGTGGCCCCAAATGCGCGCCGGAAAAATGAAGAGCGGCAGCAAGATGAGCGCCATGAGCGTGATCTGCCAGGAAAGCGCGAACATCGCGCCTAAGATCAGAGCAACGGTGATCACGTTGCCGACGACGTTCGAGAGAATGTCGGTAAAAGCGCTCTGCGCACCGCTCACATCGTTGTTCAGCCGGCTGACCAGAGCACCGGTCTGCGTGCGCGTGAAAAACGCAAGCGGCATCTGCTGGATATGGTCGAAAAGCGCCGTGCGAAGTGAAAGGACGATGCGGGCGCCAACTTTCGCAGCGAGAAATGATTGTGAGAGACCGAGCGCGGCGTCAGAGAGGCCAATGATCCCAACAAGGATCGAAAGTTCGATGATGAGCTTGGCGTCGCCCTTCAGAATTCCTTTGTTGATGATCTCGCGATAGATCAGCGGATTCGCTATTCCGATGACGGCATCGAGAACAACCACAAAAAGAAAAAGCGCGAGCAGGCCCGTATACGGCGCGGCAAATTTGACGACGCGCTTCGTGGTGCCGGGCTTGACTTTTTTCTTTGTGACTGACGCGTCCCGCCCAAGAGCTCTCCAGGGCGCCAGCATTCCTGCCATTCCCATGGTTGGCAGCCATTTTCTCGTGTTCCGGCAACCGGCACAACCAAACGAATGTGAAGGCTATTGCTGAGGAGGCTGCGACGGAGCAGGGTTCTTCGGCGTTGGCTTTGCCTGCGGCACCTGTGCTTCGCCCGGAGGAGGTGCCAGCGTGAATCGACCGTCGACGATCGGGTTGCGTTCTTCACCTTCGCAGTCCTCGTAAACCATGCGGTGCACATGTTGCACGCGCTCGTAGGTACGCCTCATGTGCCACGGCGCCGTGAGATTTGCCGGATCGATGATGGTCATCTGATCCTCCAAATGGCCCGGATCGATCATCCGCATGCGTTCGATGAAATGCGCCTGCTGGGTCAAAACGCCGATCGTCAGAAATCCTTCCACATCTCCAAACGCCGAAACGGCGCTACCGCCCTCTGGAGGGCCATATGGATCCTTGACGGCAATCGTATCCATCACGAGCGTTTGCCCTTCCCAATGGCCGATGGAATCGCCCCAGGGAGTCGCCCACAGGTCGTCTTTCGGAGTGTGCTGGCGTCCGTCCGTGTAGATAGTACGAATTTCGCGGCTGGAAAAAACCAACGCTGTCTCCTTCGGCGTGATCAGCACTTCGAACATGAGCGGCGTGTCGAGCATCAAGCCCGGATAGCCAAACGTGCAAGCCGTGAAGGCGTCAGCGGGATTCTCGCCGCGCGCGACGGCCGCAAGTCTCGCTCGCTCCCCCTTCTGCATCGCGTCAACTTTCGCCTTTGTGGCGGCGTTAAGCGGTGGCGACCACTCCATTTGCTTGAGAACCTGATCGAGCGATTGGTTGAATCCGCCCGTTGCGTCCGGCGTCGCGCCAACGTTCTCCCACTGGCCGCTCCAGTCCGGCAATCCGGTCGACTGGTTCGTAGCCGCGAGAGCCGCGGCAGATCCCAGCAGGAGTGTTATAGAAAGTGTGAGCTTTCGTCGCATCAATGGCTTTGACTCTGTTGCGATGGTATCGGCGCGCCAATCAGAGGACCATTTGGTCCGGTTCCGTTAAGGTATTGGCCGCCCTTCACGCCATCGTGCATCGGATGAATATTCAGCGTGACGCGGTCGCCCGGCTTCAACGTGCCCGGCTTCCACCCCGTGCGCACGAGGTGCTCCGGGCTGGTCATCTCGATGCTCCACTCGTCTTCGCCGCCGCTATCGTTTTTCACCATCACCTGGATGAAGACATGCGGATTCGTCCAGCGGAAATCC
>JASHRM010000108.1 GCA_030037315.1 Candidatus Acidiferrales bacterium | reverse complement strand
TGGCCTCGAGCGCACCCGCGAAGTGCTCGACGAATATCCTGAGGATAAAGACCCGCGGCGCTCCGTGCGCCTCGATCGCGTCGAAGGCAGCGTCGTTTTCCAGGATGTGGGATTCGCTTACGAAACTGGCAAGCCGGTGCTCTACGACGTAAATTTCCGGTCGGCGCCGGATACAATCACCGCTTTTGTCGGGCCATCCGGAGCCGGCAAATCAACGATCATCGGCCTGATCGCCGCATTCTATGTCCCGACTTCCGGCCGCGTCTTGGTGGACGGTGTCGATCTCTCAACCGTGCGGCTGGATTCCTACCGCACGCAATTGGGCGTCGTCTTGCAGGAAACATTCCTGTTCGACGGAACGATTCGCGAAAACGTCGCATTCGCCCGGCCAAATGCAACGGAAGACGAGATTCTCGCCGCTTGCCGCATCGCGCGCGTGGACGAATTCGCCGAATCCTTCGAGGAAAAATATGGCACGGTCGTTGGCGAGCGCGGCGTGAAGCTTTCCGGAGGGCAAAAGCAGCGCGTCTCCATCGCCCGCGCAATTCTTGCCGATCCGCGCATTCTAATTCTTGACGAAGCCACATCGAGTCTCGATTCCGAATCCGAAGCGCTGATTCAGGAAGGCCTGCGTTACCTGATGCGCGGCCGAACCACGTTTGTAATCGCGCACCGGCTTTCCACGATCCGCCGCGCCGACCAAATCCTGGTCGTCGAGTCAGGACGCATCATCGAACACGGCACGCACGAGTCGCTCTACGCCGCGGGCGGGCGCTATTACGACCTCTACACCAAGCAGCACGGCATCGAGGCGAATCTATTTCTCGCTCCGGGCGAAGGCGATTCCGTACAGCAGGACGTTTCCTCATCCGACGGCCGGTCCCCGCGCGAGGGCAATGGCGGCGCACTGCCCGAAGCTATCCGAATGATTCGCGGGTCCCGCGCTTGAAATTCAAAATTCCGCTATCATCCCCACCCGATGCTTGCCACGGCAAAGTGAATGTCTGAGATAGCAATCGATCTTCCCGTTGGAGCGGGCCCGGCGTCCGCCGACGGCTTGCCGGCGGGTGCGCGCGGCTGGGCGATGTTTACCTATTCGATCGGCCTCGCGATGTCGGTCCTCGATGGAAACATCGCGAACACCGCCCTGCCAAGCATTGCCGCACAATTGCACGCAGTTCCTGCTGCATCGATTTGGGTGGTCAACGCATTTCTGCTGGCCGTCGCCGTCTGCGTGGTGCCGCTTTCATCCTTTGTCGACATCATCGGATACAAAAAGGTTTACCAGCTCGGCGTCGCGCTCTTCACGCTGGCGTCCGTGGGCTGTTCCCTGCCGCATTCGCTGAATACTCTGATTCTGGCGCGCGTTTTTCAAGGAGTCGGCGCTGCGTGCATCTGGAGCACATCCGCCGCCGTCATGCGCTATACGTATCCGCGCGCTCTGCTCGGCCGCGGCATCGGGCTGGGCGGCACAGTAGTTTTCACCTCGGCGGCAGCGGGGCCCAGCGTTGCATCCGCAATCCTTTCGGTCGCCACTTGGCACTGGCTTTTCGCCATCAACATCCCGTTCGGACTTTTGTCGCTCAGCCTGTCCGAACGATTCCTCGCGCCCGCTGGCGGCACGCGCCATCGCTTCGATTTCCTCAGCGCCATTCTGAACGGCGCCGCAGTCACTTTGCTGATTCGCAGCATCGATGGAGTCGGCTATCTCCAAGGGGCGCGGGTCGTGGCGCTCGAATTCGCGGGGGCGATTGTTTTCGGAGTTCTGATGATTCGCCGCCAAATGCACCTGAAAATCCCGATGCTGGCGATCGATCTGTTCAAACGCCCGATTTTTTCGCTTTCGGTGGCCTCGTCGTTATGCACGTTCATGGCGCAAGGACTGGCGATCGTCGTCTTGCCGTTTTATTTCATCGACGGGCTTGGCTTCTCGCAAGTGATGGCGGGGATTTTGCTGACGCCGTGGTCGCTCGCCGGCGGAATCATGTCCCATTTCTCGGGCCGCCTTGCCGACCGCTATCCGATTCGCCTGCTCGGCACCACGGGCATGGCAGTGATGAGCATCGGCATGTTGCTATTGGCACGATTGCCGGCGCACCCTTCGATCTGGCAGATCATCTGGCGCGCCGCGTTTGGCGGATGCGGATTCGGGTTTTTCGGCGCGCCGAATAACCGCGCAATGGTGGCGAGCGCGCCAAAAGAACGCAGCGGCGGTGCGGGGGGAATCAGCACGATGTCGCGCCTGTTGGGCCAGTCGATTGGAGTTTCTGTGGTCGCCGTAATCTTCGTGGTCCTGGCACACGGTCAGGCGACGATCGAGGGCGCTCGGGTGGCGTTGCTTTACGGCGCAGGATTCTCGATCATCTCTGCCATGATCTGCAGCGCCCGCCAGCCGCATTTGAAGCCGGAGTAGTTCCCGCTTACTTCACGTTACTCACGATGTAGAGATCGGACGTGTCGCGCGGATGGGAAAAGGCGTAGTACTTCAGGTCGGGCGTTATAACAAGGGGCAGTTCTACAGCACTTCCTTTTGTCTCTATGCTCTTCCAAAAGCGGCGCTGCCCGTCGGACAAATCGACCAAATTCATAACCAATTCGTTGCCTATCCACTCATAGACCAAGAGCGACTTCCCATCCTGCGTGAATCGGATCGGAAATTCCGAGTTTTTCACAGAGGCGAGAGGCAGAGGGGGCGACCCGTTCGCATGATAGAGGGAAAGGCCTCCACTGTCGCCGTGTAACGCGATGATCGAACCGTCTGACGACATGATCGGAAATGCGTTGCGGCTGCCCCGCATCAGCAGAGTTGGTCCGGCGGCATCGAGGCTCTGCGTGTACACATTCCAATCGCCCTGATCGGTCTGCGCAAGATATCCCACGTGCTTTCCATCGTCCGACCATTCGAGATGATCGAATGTCTTAAGTCCCGGCGTGGGTAGCCGCCTTGCCTCGCCTGGACCAATCGGCTGTATTTGCAGTTCGTGGCTTTTGGCGCTGGTCCAGACAACGAATTTGCCATCCGGCGAAAGAGTGGCGTGGCCTGCCCCCAACGCCACTGCTGGCGAGCCATCCGTCGCGCGATAGTAGCTCAGCCAATCTTGCGCGATGTCGTAGGTTTCTCCGGCCTCCATGAACGAGATGAATCGGCCGTCGTCCGTGATGGCCGTCGGCTGGGTATCATCCAGCCACGAATAGGGATGCTGCGCTTTATCACCCGGAAAAAACCCGTACAGTTGCCTGCCCCACGTCTCGTGAGCTAGCAACACCCTGCCGTCACTGCTGACATCGTGCAAATGCAGGTAGGGCATCGTTAGAATCGCCCTCGTTTTGCCCGAAAGATCCACGGCATAAAGAGTGTCGGCCCAACCCCCGCTCTGCGCGCCGCCGTACCACACTTCCTTTCCGTTCGGACTCCAGGCCAATCCCTCCAGACTCACGTTAAAAGGCACGAGTACCTTGTGGTTGCCATTTAAATCCACGATGTCGAGCGAGCCGGTATCATCTCCGAGGGAGGGATGGTTCTCGAAAGCGATCAGTTTGCCGTCAGGCGAAAATCTTGGCTCGCGGAACCAGCCCGCATTCTGCTGGATAAGAACATGCCCGGGGGGAAACTCCAGGCGCGTGCCCTGCGATGAAAAAACGGAAATCACGAGCTGTTTGCCGTCGGGCGTCCAATCCGCGTAGGCGACATGCTGCGCGATGGGCCGGGGAGATCCGCCGGCCAGGTCACCGATTGCAAGAGTGCCGCCGCAATCGATCAGAAAGATCGGATCGCAGCCCAGCAGGACAGCTAGTTGATCGGAGGAGGATATGGCTGCGAGAGATGCCGTGCCGATACCCAGTGGCCGCGACTCGGGACTGCCCACGCGCGCGAGAGATACTTGCGGAGGGTCGTCCTCCCACTGGCCGCTGTAAACGATGGTCTGTCCGTCATGAGAAAAGCGCGCGTTTTCGAGCGTGCCTTCGCGATACGTAACGGCCGTGAAGTGAGGTTGGGGTTGTTCGCGATTTGCGAGGAAAAATGCGCCGGCCGCCAGCAAAGCCAGCACGCCCGCAAGGATCCACGGAATCACTGCTGCTAGCGATTTTTTCTTTTCAACTGCTGTCGCGCTTGGCTCTTTGCCTAACGCAGGCTCTCGCGCGATCCATTGCAGTTGCAACTTCACGTCGTGCGCGGATTGAAACCGGTCGTCCGGATTTTTCGCCATGCACGTTTTCACGACGTATTCGAGCCCCGGGGGCGTGAGCGGCTGGATCGCCGAAATCGGCTCCGGCTCTTTTTCCAAAATGGCGCTGGCTACGCTGATTTGGCTCTTGCCTTCAAACGGGCGCTTGCCGGTCGCTGCTTCGTACAAAACCGTCCCAAGCGCGAAAAGATCAGACCGGGCGTCCGCCGGCCTGCCTTCGATCTGCTCCGGCGACATGTACTGAATCGTTCCGAGCACGGCCCCGGCCGTCGTGAGCGGAGAAATGGGACTGCCGGCGGCGCTCATCGTTTTCACGCTGGAAAGCAGCAAGCCGCCTTCTTTTCCGTCGGCTCCTTCCATGGCGGCTTTGGCGAGGCCAAAATCCATCTGCTTCGCGCCGCTCTTCGTCAACATGATGTTGCCCGGCTTCAAATCGCGATGGATGATCCCCGCACGGTGAGCAACCTCCAGCGCTTCGCAGACCTCGATGCCGATTTTCAGAAGCTCCTTCAGTGGTACCGGGCCTTTTTTCAGCCGGTCGGAGAGCGACTGCCCTTCGAGATACTCCATCACCAAAAAGTGCACACCGTCCTGATGGCCCACGTCGTGAAGGGTGCAGATACGCGGATGATTCAGCGAGGAGATTGCGCGCGCCTCGCGCTCGAATCGCTCTTTGGATTCGAACTGTGTGGAAAGATGCTGCGGCAGAATCTTGATCGCCACGTCGCGGCCGAGCCGCGTATCGCGCGCCTTATAAACTTCACCCATGCCGCCTGCGCCGAGCAGCGCCTGCGTTTCGTAAGGGCCGAGCTTCGTCCCAGAAGCTAATGGCATTGGAATCGCGGATTATACTCCAGGCCTGATCCCGCCGATGGTAAGATCCGTGCCAATACTGACTCGATTAATCACAGGGGACATTTTGCTCGATCGAGCAAATGACTGGGGCAAAGGCGTTGTAGTAGGCGGCTTGACTGGCATCGCATTCGGTCTCGCCGGATTTTTCATGGCAGAAATGCCCAGTACACATGCGATGGGTCCCGTTATGTTTCTGCTTGTGCCGTTCGCGGCAGGATTCGCAATTGCGCTCGTGACTCGGGGGAAGCCGCAGATCGCGGCGGCTGCGATTCTGTCGGTTATGGGCTCGCTGGCGTTGTTAATTGCCATGAAGCTCGAAACACCAGTATGCGGATTGATGGCATTGCCTTTCCTTTTCGTTGGTCTCATCGTCGGAATCGTCATTGGGCTTCTATTTCGCAAACTCATTGGGAAAGCAGGCCCTAATGACGCCATGCTCGCGTTTTTCGGCGTCGCCACAATGCCGCTCCTCGTCTTTGCGGGACATCGCGTGGAAAAAACCGCTTTGGTGCATCCGCGCGAAGAGATCGTGACGTCCTAGGGCTCCCTATTCCGCAGCGTTGCGTGATGCACGGTACGGGCGTGGGTTCAGTGCGAACGTGTTACTTCGATAAGGGGTATATTCAGGAAACCATCACGGAGTGGTCGCCGCCGGTTCGTATGGGACTCAAGATCGATCGGTCCAACATGCCCGGAAGGCACTGGCCGGGATTCGAAACGGCGGACGACAGCCTGGCTCCGGATGGATCGGGTACCGTCTTAACGCGCCCGACACGATCGTTTCTAATCTTTACCCTGCCTGGTATTGGCGGCCATTCGAGAGGCTCGGCGTCACCGACGAACATCAATACATTTTCGGCGACATTGCCCGCCGAGTCGCCCCTCGCTAGCGGTTTTGGCGAACCTCCCAACCAGAATTGATTCCGACGCGTTCCGCGTGCTAAATTCTTTATTTCAATTGATGTGGGGGAAAGTTGGTAGACAAAACTCTTAAATCCGTTGACGAAGCGGTTGCAGGGGTGTTTGACGGTGCCACGATATTTTGCGGCGGCTTCGGCGATACGCAATTGCCAGGCCAGCTCCTTGAGGCGCTGCGCGAAAAGGGCGTTAAGGATCTCACCATCGTCCACAATGGATCGGGCGCAGGTACCCACGCCTTGGGCGGCCTGATTGCCGACGGACGCGTCCGCAAGCTCATTGCGTCGTTTCCAAACAATCCGGGCGGCACCTCGTTTCAGGACCTCTACCTAAAGGGCCAAATCGAGCTGGAGCTGGTGCCACAAGGAACGCTCGCCGAGCGAATTCGAGCCGCTGGGGCCGGTCTGGGAGGGTTCTTTACCCCAACCGCCGCTGGCACCGAGCTCGCCAAAGGCAAGGAAACCCGCACGATTGACGGGCGCGAATACGTTTTTGAAAAGCCTCTGCGCGGCGACTTCGCGTTTGTCCGGGCGCATCGCGCCGATCGAATCGGGAACCTAAACTTTCGCAGAACCATGCGGAATTTCAACGTACCGATGTGCACGGCGGCCAAATTCGTGGCGGCTGAGGTCGATGAACTCGTGCCATTGGGTGATATCAGCCCGGAAGACGTTCATGTGCCGGGAATTTTTGTGGACCGCATCGTTCAAGTGGCGCGGCATCCAATGCAGACGCTGGCTGCAACGGTGGGAAGGTAGGCCCGGGGGAACCCCATGTCTTTGACTCGAGAAGGTATCGCATATCGCGTAGCGTGTGATCTGCCGGAGGGAGCCTACGTTAATTTGGGTATTGGCATACCCACGCTCGTTTCGGGATTTATTCCTGAAGGCAAAGAAATTTTCTTCCACAGCGAAAATGGAATTTTGGGAATGGGCGCGATAGCCGAGCCGGGCCACGAAGACATCGATCTGATTAATGCTGGAAAGCAATACGTCACGGTGCGGCCCGGTGCGAGCTTTTTCGATCATCCGACCTCTTTCTCAATGATTCGCGGCGGGCACATCGATTACGCAGTGCTCGGCGCCTTGGAAGTTGCAGCGAATGGCGACCTCGCGAATTGGCGCACTCCGGGAGAAAAAGTGCCAGGCGTGGGCGGCGCAATGGATCTCGCGTTTGGAAGCCCGAACGTCCTCGTCACCATGACCCACACGACGAACAAGGGCAAACCGAAAATCCTGAATAAGTGCACGTTGCCGCTCACCGCTCCGCATTGCGTGAAGCGAATTTACACGGACATGGCGCTGATTTATGTGACGCCCGAGGGACTTGAGCTGCGCGAATACGCGCCGGGCCTCGACGCAAAAACGGTGCAGTCGCACACGGAAGCGCCTCTGCGCGTCTCACCAGACTGCCGCGAAATGAAGGTTCCGGCGAAATTTGTGGCCGCGGCGCAGGTCGCGACGTAACTCCGTGTAGGGATTTTGTGTCGGCCGCATTTTCGATTACTCGCGTCCCCGATCTTCTTGCATGAGTCATAGATTTCTCTGGCGCCTGAATTCCGGCCGCCCCAGACCGTGAGGCAAACGTGAACACCACTGCATCAGCAGCACAAACATCGCCCGTATCCGACGCCGCGTGGGCCGCTATTCGCGGCGGGTACGACGTGCAAGTACACGTCGCGCCTGACGTGATCGAGCGCCGCATCGATGATTTGGATTTGGCCAAGGAATTCCTCAGCCGCGGACTGAAGGGATTCGTCTTGAAATCGCATTACTTTCCCACGGCCGAGCGAGCTAAAGTCGTGACCAAAGCCGTGCCGGGAATTGCCGCTTACGGCGCCGTTACGCTCAATCATGCGGTCGGCGGACTGAATCCCGTCGCCGTGGAACTCGCTGGACGCTCGGGGTGTAAAGTCGTCTGGATGCCGACCGTCGATGCAGCCAACGAAACGGCGGGCCGCGTCGATGGGCCCTCGGCCAAACTTCCCTTTTGGGCCAAGATTCAGCGCGAACTCGCCGCCACGGGCATCAACCCCGGGCCGATGACTGTGCTCGATCAAAACGGCAAGCTGACGGACGCAACGCGCCTGTGCATCGAGCTGATCGCAAAATACCGCATGATCCTGGCAACCGGCCACCTGGGCCGCGTGGAAATTGCCGCGCTGGTTAAGGGCGCCAAGGAAATGAAGTGCGAGCGCGTAATTGTCACTCATGCCGAGTTTCCGTCGCAAAACCTAACGCCCGAAGAGCAGCTTGAAATGGCGCAGAACGGCGC
>JASHRM010000107.1 GCA_030037315.1 Candidatus Acidiferrales bacterium | reverse complement strand
CCTTTGAGCCACAGAAAGAAAATCACGAGGAAAAGAAAAACCACAATTTCCATCGAGAAGAAGTTCGGTATCGGATATTCGGGATTTTTCGGAGTGA
This sequence comes from Candidatus Acidiferrales bacterium, assembly GCA_030037315.1. GTDB lineage: Bacteria > Acidobacteriota > Terriglobia > Acidiferrales > UBA7541 > Palsa-295. The sequence goes on along the minus strand of JASHRM010000107.1, from coordinate 12,139 downwards.
TATGCAAGAGCGCCAGCAAAGCGGCCGCTGGTTTGGCCAGCAACGCGTTCACCAGCTTGGTCACACCGAGAACTTGCTCTTCGCCCATGGCTCTCCTGAGAAGAGGCGGACCACTTAATTTGTTTCGATCGGAATTATTGCGTCTTCCAACGGTGCTCGCCGAGAATCAGCTCGTAGCCTGCCTCCAGCACGACCGCCGGGACCACAGCTACCAGCCCGCACAACACCGCAACTGCAGGCAAATGTAACCAGACGAGCATAGCATAGGCCGCCAGGAGCAACAACGCAACGCGCCCGATGAATTTCGCATGAACTTTCTTGGGAACGTGGACTTTTTCGACGCCGGCCTGCGCACGGCCCAATTCCACAAGGGCGGCCGCTCCCTGACGCAGCCACCTGAAGTTCAGCCAGCAAATTGCAGTGCCAGCGGCAGCGCCGACACCCGCGCGGATGCCCCAGCCGATAGCAGAAATAACGGCCATGACAAGACCCGCTGCGACGAGGAAGTATTCGAGGCGGCGTTCGATTGCCGCGTGATCCGTTTCAGCCGCCACTATTTTTGTCCAAACTGTTCGCGACTCTAATGACATTCCAAAGGCCGACTACCATGCCGCCGAGGCCCAGCACGAGCATGAAAATCGGCTTGGTGTGCAGCCAACGATCGAGCAAGTACCCGACTCCTCCCGCAACCAGCGTCGGGACGATGAGCTCAAATGGCAGCATCCAGCCAACAGCGACTGCGCGCGCTGCGTCGCCCACCGATTTATTCTTCTGCGGAGCGTCTGGAGCCACCAAGCGTCCTTCGTTGCGCGCTACGACCGCCTGAGCTTGAAAACGCGCTCGGCGTTCTCGTGGTAAATCTTCTGCTTGTCCTTCCCGGAAATTTCCGCAGCGTCCATGAATTCGACAGCGTCCACGTGATCCTGGTAAGGATAATCGATGGCCCACATGATGCGGTCGGCACCCAATACTTCGATGCAGAAACGAAGAGTCGGATCCCAGTTCATCCCGCTGGTGGTGATGAAGTAGTTCCGTTTAACGTACTCGCTGGGCGTGAGCTTTAGCTTTGGCCGGTCGAATCCGATCCGCACGCGACCGTGCATGAAATCGAGCCGGTACAACCAATATGGAATTCCTTCACCCATGTGGCCGAGAACGATTTGTAATTTCGGGAATTGATCCAACACTCCACCGGTGATGATGCGCAGAGCATGCAGTCCCGTTTCGGCCTGATAGCCCCAAATCGCGTGCTCGAGGTGATCCGTGCGATACGCTTTGGCCATCAGCGGAATCGGCGAACGCGGATGAATGTAGAGCGGGACTTTGTGGCCTTCGATTGCTTCCAGAATCGGCCAGTATTTGCGCTCGCTGAGGTATTCGCCGTTGGTATGCGAGTTGATCATGATGCCGTTGAGCTTGAGCCGCGTGATGGCCCGGTCGATCTCTTTGATGGCGCGGGGCGGATCCTGCACGGGAATTGTCGCCAAACCGGCGAAGCGATCAGGATGGCGCTGGATGGCATCGTGCAAGCGGTCGTTGCCGATCGTGGCGACTTCGGCCGCGCGATCGGCGTCCATCATCTGCACGCCGGTGGAGGTGAGCGCCAGCAGGTGTACGTCGACGCCGTATTTATCCATTTCTTGCAGGCGCATATCGAAAAGATCGAGCAGCTTGTTGTGCACAGGGCCTTTCGGATCAGTCTGGATGTTCCAGAGGAAAAGGTCCGGATCGTATTCCTTGGCGCTGCCGACAAGTTCGCGCTGGGCTTCCATTTGTTCCGGAATCGAGAACGCCTCTTCGGTGGCGATTCGCCGGTAATTTTTGCGTTTGGAGTTCGCGCTCGATTTGCGCGCGCCTGCGCTGCGTTTGGGGCTCACGGGATTTCTCCTCGAAAAAAAAACAGATGAATTGGGGCGTTACTGCCAAACCCGCGTGGAGTTTAGCGCAGAACGACGCGCTTTTGCACGCCTGAGGACAGCGAGCTATTGAGGGTGGCCGGCACCGTTCACGATGGCGACCGAATGAGGCAAGAGACCGGCGATCGCGTCGAGCGATTCGACTGCGCCGCGAGGACTGCCCGGCAAATTGACGATGATTGTCTTGCCACGAATTCCCGCCGCGGCGCGCGAAAGAATGGCGCGAGGGGTTTTGTCACGGCCTGCCGCGCGCATTTGTTCGGAAAATCCGGGAATGAGGCGTTCGACGACGGCTGCGGTGGCTTCGGGCGTTACGTCGCGCGGGCCAAGCCCGGTGCCGCCGGTTGTGATGATCAGATCCACGCGATTCGAGTCGGCCGTTTCTTTGAGAAATTGCTCGATGGCGGCCCTGTCGTCCGCGCGGATGCCCGAGGAAACGATTTGCCAGCCGAGCTCCTTGCAGCGCGCGATTACGGAAGGGCCCGAGCGGTCCTGCGACCTCCCGGAAGACACGGAATCGCTGACCGTGAGGACGGAAACGCGGATGGAGGCGTCCATGCTGACCGGCAGTTTAGGTGGTTTCGACGCCTTCGGCAACGCCGTCGCGTTGGCCTTCGTCCATCAAACGAAGCGCTTCCATCAACAACCCGGTGGTAGTGCGTGAAATCGTGGAGCGCGAGGCACTGGAATTGAAGTCGATCTCGAATTCACCGGCGGGCCAACGCACGACTTGAAATACGGCAGCTTCGCCTTCCAGATCGCCCAATCGCGCATCGGCGCACTGCCCCGCGGAGAAAAACATTTCGCACGTTTCGCCATCGTGGCGAATTGTGAGGCGGCAGGATTTTTGCCCCATCTCAAGCGACTGCATGAGATCGAGGATGCTCATTTCTTCCAGGCGGCCCTGGATCACACCAGGACGCACGGCTCGGTTTTGCAACTTTTCGAGATGAAGGCGGTCGATCACTTTTTTCGTACGCCTGACGAGATCTTTGATGAAGAAGGGCTTGACGACGAATTCTTCGACGCCTTCGACCATCGGCCGAAGTTTTTCTTCCATATCGCTGCGGCTGGCGAGGAAAATGAATGGGATTTGCCGAGTTTGCTGGCGCGCGCGAAGCTTGTCGTAGAGCTGGCGGCCGTCGAGACCGGGCATGCGGTAATCGCAGAGAATCAGGTCCGGAGGGTCATCGACGATTTTGAGCAAAGCATCCGCGCCGTCGGCCGCAGCGAAGGCGTCGCAGTGCGGCGAAAGGCCCTTCATAAGCAGGTCGAGGATGAGCGCATTGTCATCAACAACAAGTACTTTGACACCTTTGACCGGCGTCATCGCTTCCCGCTTTTCTTAGGCCGCGCGTAGGCGCCGCTACGGCCTCCCGATTTTTTTACAAGGTACAACTCGGTGATCTCCATGCCGCGTTCGAGGGCCTTGCACATGTCGTAGATCGTTAGTGCGGCAATCGAAGCGGCCACGAGCGCTTCCATTTCGACACCCGTAGGCCCCGTTGCCGTCGCTTCCGATGCAATCTCAATTCCATTCTTGCACAGGGTGGCGCGCACATCTATGTGCGTTAACGAGATAGGATGACAAAGAGGAATCAGCTCGGAAGTGCGCTTGGCAGCGGTGATTCCGGCGATTCGGGCAATTTCGAGAGGATTTCCCTTCGGCGATTTCAGCTTTCGCAAGCTCGCCACCGTGGCGCTCTTCATGCGGACGAAGGCATGTGCTTCAGCCGTCCGCGACGTAGCAGGCTTCTCGGTCACGTCGACCATGCGGACGCGTCCGGTGTTGTCATAGTGGGAGAGCGATTTCACTTGGCCCAAGTTGGCACAATGGAGAACAAGGCGCAAGTACGGGCGGTGATGGATTTTGGTGCAGGAGTTAATGTGGCGGCACAGCGACAGGCGCTCCAAACGAGCGCCTGCCGCTGCATTCGATTCCTTAAACTACTTGGCGGCAGGCGGCGGGGTGATCGTTGCGCCGTCCCAATGCTCGTCAGCCTTGCCATCGACGAAGCGCCACATGTCGAACCACGAGGTGGTGTACTTCTTTGACGGATCACGCGGATCGGTGTATTGGCGCGGCGTAACCACAACGACGTAATCTCCTTCCGCAACTACGGCCACGATGTGCGTCGAGAGATGCTCGGGAATTGGAGACGGCTTGCGGAAGGACTCGAAAAACTTTACCACCGGAGCAAGACCCGAAGTGACGTTCGGGTTGTGCTGGTGATAGTCCTCGGTAATCCATTGGCTGGCAAGGTCCCAATGATTCGCTTCGAGCAGGTCTTTCATGATGTGATACGCGGCCTGCTTGTTTCGATTGAGCTGGGGATTCTTGCTGGTGAAAAGCGCATCCGCCTCGGCGCCGGTGACGCCGACAACGGGTTCCTGAGCGGCCGCCGGAAGGCATGCGAACAAAATCGCGAGCGACGTGAGGAGTACGAGTCGTGTTTTCATGCGTGCCTAGATACATCCGATGTGGAGATCATGTCAAGCGCTGAACATCGGTTGCGGGTTGCGATGGACGCGGAGCATTTCGTATACTCCCGACGAAATGGCTCGGCATATCGCTGGCAGGTTTTTCCTTCCTTTGTTGGTGGCCATCGTCACGGCTGGCCCAGTATTGGCGCATCACTCGCATGCCATGTTCGATCTGGACAAGAAAGTCACGCTCGTGGGCACGGTGAAGGAGTTCGAGTGGAACAACCCGCATTGCTGGATTCAGGTGCTCGTACCGGATCCGAAGAATCCGAACGCGCCGCCCGTGGAATGGGGTGTCGAGATGGGCGCGCCGATCCAGCTGATTCGTCACGGCTGGAAGCCGAATAGCCTCAAGCCGGGGGACGAAATCACGGTAGTCGTCAACCCGTTGCGCGACGGCCGGCCCGCCGGCCAGATCGTTTCGGCAGTCGGTCCAGACGGGAAACCGATCGGCGCGGTGCCAGAGGCGGGCAAGTAGGTGAAAGTGCGCGGGAGTTCTCCCATGATTCGCCGGGCGATACTGATGGCAGGGCTGCTGCTGGGAGCGTGTCCCTCTTTTGCGCATGCGCAAACGTCCTCAAAAGCGCGCCTCGAGGCTTTCGCCAAGCTGCCGGACTGGTCGGGGCTCTGGGAGCTTGATATCTGGGTTGACGAGCTGGATGGACAGGAAATGGGCCCGAAGGGAATGGCGAGGGCCAAAGTCTACGCTGCCCAAATGCAGGTGGAGTTCACTCCTACCTGGCAAGCGAAGCTCGACCAGCTTGAGAAGACAGCTCATGCGGAAGAGTCAAGCGACGCGAACAACCCGCCTGCCTTCGAAGAATTTGGACGGCTGGGGGGATGCGGCTGGACGCCTGGGTTTCCCGCGACGATGTTGCCGGGGACTTATGAATGGCGCGTAACTCCTGAAGAAACGACCCTGATCAGTCTTCTTGGTTCCGTACGACACATTTATACGGACGGGCGCTCGCATCCGCCACCTGACGAGCTATGGCCGATGAGCCAGGGTGATTCGGTTGGTCACTGGGAGGGCGATACGCTAGTCGTGGACACGGTTTCGATCAGGTCGCCAATCTATTTTTCCGGACTCGCGCGACGGTCAGGATTGCCGGCGGTGCCGATGAGCAACGAACTTCATGGCATCGAACGGATTCGCATGATCAACCACGATCAGATGCAGATTGATTTCACGCTGGAAGATCCGATCGCGCTGACGAAGCCCGTTCATGTGACGTTTATTTGGAACCGCGTCAAGGACATCGACCGCATGGAACAGAACGCCGACGACTGCGACAGCGCGGCGACCGAGCGGAATCCAATTGTAAACGGTAGATACGAGACGATTACAAAAGCACCAGCACCGGGTCAGCCATCAAAGTAAGGTCGAAACCGGATCATTGACGATGATCGCCTGGGACCTTCCCCAGAACATAACCGCCGCGCAGATCACTTGGTTTCCGCAGGAGTCATGGTGACGGGGCCTTCGCCGACGATTTCTATTACAGCAGGTTCGTCCTTCGCGCCGTCATAGTGAATCCCTTTAGGCAAGTCCTCCACGTAGCTTCCAGCCGGCATGGGCACCATGGAATCGGGGTCGAATTTCGATCCTGTGCCGACCCACCACGTGCCAGAGAGCACCGTGATGTAGCGCGCATAGGTGTGAAAGTGAGGATGGCTCATGTTGTGCGGGTACCACTTGATGAGCTGAACGTACAGCCCGGGCTTCGTGGTATCGCCGACGAGCGTTGCGGTCTGGCTAACGCCTTCGCGACCCACCCACTTGATCTGGTCCGGATGCATGTAAATTGCATCCGCCGGGTCGAGATCAGGCTTCCGAGCAGCTCGCATTTCTCCCGAGCCGAGCGAACCAGCCGCTGCCAGCGAGAGTGCCATGACAATGGCGGTGACGGCGGCGAAGCGTGCAAGTGAAAGCCAGGAAGTTTGCATGTGATCCTCCGAACGGATTCTAAATCAGAACGAAGCAACTGACGCAGGCTTTCCCATTTTTGCAAGGAAAGCACGAGGAGAGATTCTTCGATTCCGCGACCGGACGTCCCAAACGACAGGGACGAGGAAAAACGTCCGGCCGCGGCGCTCACGATGACGACGCTGACTTAGGTGACTACGTGCCGAGATACATTACGTGCACGTATGTGCCGAGCCGGACGTTGTACGCCAGATACCAGCCGACGTGATCTGGGTCCTCGTAAATCACGATTTCATCCGAGTCCCAGAGCCAGTCACCGCAATAACCGACGTCGTAAGGCGCGACGCTGAAATAAAAACCGCCGAACCAAAAACGGTCTGGACCGCCGCCGGCAAGATGCCATACATGGCTTTTCCCAAAGCCGCCCGTGAAGTGCCCATGCTCCCAAGGATGGTCGAGGTGATAATGCGGATCGTTCGGGCCTGAGTCGTGCCCTACCCAAACATCGCCCTTGGCATGGACGTGCGGAGCATTGGGATGCCCGGCCTTGTCGTTGAAACCGGCGGGTGGCGGAGTCTGGTGCGCCGAGGGTTTATACGGAGCCGGTCCGTGCGATGGAATGTGGCCGCCTCCGACTTCCGGATGGCCCTTGTCCTTCTGAGCAAAAATGGGAACAGAGAAGATGAGAAGCACTGCGAACAGGTAGACGAGTTTCTTCATGTAGCCTCCGACGTTTCTGTATACGAAGATTTTGGTGGCCTTCGGCGCGATTCAGCCTTAACGAGAAGGCGAGCGGCGAAGGATAGTCACCGCGCGTCGAGGCGCCTCTAAAATACGCCTCGACGGGGCAGGATGTCGACCCATTCACCTGCTTCGACGTGAAGTTTGGCGGGCTGAACGAGCAAGAAACAATTGCCACGCACGACCGCGCCAATATCTCCGGAGCCTTCCCACAAAAGGACTTCTACTTTGGCTTGGGCTTCGGGCGCTCCGCTCGCGTGATGCCACGAAACACGGGCTGGGAGGAAATGCGCCACGCCGCCCTTTTCATTCACTGAATGCGCGAGCTTGGCTTTGAAAAGCGGAAGCGAATGCGGAGCGCAACCGGCGAGCGCTTCGATTGCCGGAGCTGCAAAAAGCTCGAAAGTAACCATCGTGGAGACGGGATTCCCCGGAAGCCCGAAAACAGGCTTCCTTTTGCACCATGCGAAAACGGCGGGTTTGCCGGGACGTATGGCGACCGAGTCAAAAAAGATTTCGGCGCCGAGACCACGCAATACGTCCTCGACGAGATCGTATTTGCCGGCGGAAACGCCGCCGCTGAGGATGAGCATATCGGATTCGAGGCCGTGTTCGATGCTCCTGCGAAGAGCGTGAATATCGTCGCGCGCGCTTGCGTATTGCACCGGTTCGCCTCCCGCCAGCGTGACCTGCGAGGCCAAGGAGATCGAGTTGCTATTGCGAATCTGGAAATGCCCCGGCTTTTCACTGAGGCTGACCAATTCGTCGCCCGTTGAGACGATTGCAACGCGCGGACGCTTGTTGACCTCGATGCGCGCACGGCCGACCTCCGCGGCGACGGCCAGCTCCGCGTAACTGAGGCGCGTGCCGCGCGGGATGACAACTTCGCCGACACGGGCTTCCGCGCCTTCGAGAACGAAATGCTGTCCAGCGCGGACGGCTTGCTCGAGAACGATGAAATCGCCTTCGCTGCGCGTAAATTCGTGCATCAGCACGGCATTTGTGCCGCGAGGAACAGGAGCGCCAGTGAGAACGCGCACGCATTCACCCGCGGCGACCGCGCCCTCGAACGCGGTCCCGGCGCGGCTCTCGCCGATTACTTTGAGGCGCGCGCCCGGCTCGGTGGCATCTGCTGCACGCACGGCGAACCCATCGCGAATCGAACGATTGAACGGAGGATAATTTCGGTCCGCCTGGATATCGGCCGCGAGAATGCGGCCCAACGCACGCGACGGGTCGCGGCTGATGTCGATGATTTCCGTGCGGGAAAATCTCGCATCGCCCGTCCCGGCGTGCAACGCGATTACTTCGATCACTCTTGCGCGGGCGGCCTCGAACGAAAGCATAGAAGTTACAGCCACGCGGAGAGCTTCGTGCCTCGCGGCACAATGGTGGCATCGCGCTCTGGACCGGTGGAAATCATTCCAATTTCGACTTCCAACTGATCGGAAATGAAATTCAGGTAATCACGCGCGGCGGTGGGCAGATCGCGAACGTCTTTAATCCCCGGCGTGGATTTTTTCCAGCCGGGCAGCGTTTTGTATTCAGGCTCGATTTGCGCGAGGGTTTCCACCTCGGCGGGCATTTCGGAAATTGACTGGCCTTTGTGGCGATAGCCGACGCAGACTTTTATTTCAGGCTGCTCGTCGAAGACGTCGAGTTTGGTGACCACCAGCGAATCAATTCCGTTGAGCATTTTCGCGTAGCGCAAGACGACGAGATCGAGCCAACCGCAGCGACGCGGCCTGCCGGTGACGGCGCCAAATTCGTTGCCGCGCTCGCGGACGGCCTGCGCATCGAGATCGGGCATTTCGGTGGGAAACGGCCCGCTGCCTACGCGCGTGGTGTATGCCTTCGTTACGCCGACAACGCCGGTGATTCGCGTAGGCGGCACGCCGAGTCCCGCCGCCGCGCCACCAGAAGTTGCATTCGACGAGGTCACGTAGGGATAGGTTCCGTGGTCGATGTCGAGCATGGTGCCCTGCGCGCCCTCGAAAAGGACCGATTCGCCTTTGTCGAGCGCGTGATTCAGAAGCACAGCCGTATCCGCGACCAGGCCGCGAATGTGGGCGGCGAGCTCCAAATATTGTTCGAGCAATCCGGCGGATTCGAGCGGATGGTTGTAAGCCGCTTTGCTAATCGCACTTTTTTCCGCGATCAGACGCTCGAGCTTCACGCGAAAACATTCGGGTTCGAGAAGTTCGCTGACGCGAATGCCGCGGCGCGCCATTTTGTCTTCGTAGGCCGGACCGATTCCGCGCGAAGTGGTGCCGATTTTCGCTTCGCCGCGCGCGGTTTCCGCGGCTTTGTCCATTTCGCGATGATACGGAAAAATCAAATGGGCGCGATTGCTGAGGAAAAGGCGGCCGCGCACTTCGACTCCGGATCTTTTGAGATTTTCAAGTTCGGCAACGAGCGCCGCGGGGTCGACTACGGCTCCCGGGCCGATCACAGCTTTCTTGCCAGGACGCAGAATTCCGCTTGGAACAAGCTGAAGCACGTAGCGATGGCTATTGAAGATTACGGTGTGGCCGGCGTTGTGGCCGCCTGCGTAGCGAGCGGTGTATTCAAACGAGGAAGCGAGATAGTCTACGACCTTGCCTTTGCCTTCGTCGCCCCACTGCGCGCCGACGACCGCGATTGCCTTGGTCCGCCCCTTTTCCGCCAACGCTTCCGCTCCGCGACCACACGAGTCGCACCTTTTCCGCTCCGGGCAACTGACTGTGCGTTTACAGGAGGGATGGTGCGGCAACTGCCAAATCGCAATGGTACGCTGCGCATTGCGGTAAGGCAAGCGCCAGGCGAAGGATACGCGACCGACTATACGCTGCGAGTTTAGGAAACGCCAAAGATCTGGCGGGCCAGGTCCGCAGCGAACGGAACGCGGAACTTGTCTCCCTGGTATGCCTTGATCATGAGCACGATCCAGAGAATGATGGCCAGCAGGTCGATCAACCGCGCCAGCGCCCACACAACAGAGAATCCAGAAAAGCCGGCGGCAAAAAAGCCGACGCCGGAAAAGATTGTGAGGACGATCAAAATAATTTGCAGCCCTCCGAAGACGACAATCGACTGCGCGGCGTGGAATCGCACGTACGGACGCTTATCGATCAGGAAGAAAATGATCCCTGTGACCCATCCGAGGAGATACGACAGCAGACCTGCGATTTTCTCGTCCATTTGAGACTGAGCCACCGTTGGACCTCCTGCGGGAGCTGGGACCGGATTTGTGCCGGGAGCCGATGGAGCCGGTTGAGCCGCTCCGCATGCCGGGCAAAACGCTGCATTATCCACCACTTGAGCTCCACATTTTGTGCAATGTGCCATGGAAACACCCCCGTTTGGTCGCGGAGCCTAACAAATCACAAGTTCCTGGGCAAGAGCAATCGGGATAACCCCGGGGGCGACCGGTGCCTGAACTGCGAGTGGCGTGCGGAAGGCACGCTGTCGAAGCCCGATGCTATACTGACGTCTCCCGCGACGCGGAAGTGGCGGAATTGGCAGACGCGCCAGCCTTAGGAGCTGGTGGCCGTAAGGCCGTAGGGGTTCGAGTCCCTTCTTCCGCAGTTACCATTTGTCGGGTGGCGAACCGCCAACTGCCGTTGGTACAAGTGGGACAAAGCCGTAGAATATTGTGGTGCAGGTTGGCCTCTTTCCCCCCGATCAAATCGCTTTCAAACTGGCGGCATCCCTCGGCATAGGGCTCCTTGTTGGATTAGAACGCGAATGGTCCAACAAAGACGTCGGAGTGCGTACGTTCGCTCTAGCGTCTTTGCTGGGCATGACGTGCGCCCTTATTTCTCTGCCGCTAACAATTGCCGGGATGCTCGCGGTGATCGTGCTGGTCGGGATGATGAACACGCGAAGCATCGTGGCGGATCGCTCACTCGAGATCACCACATCCGTGGCGCTGCTGGTGATTTATGTTCTCGGTGCGCTGGTTGGGCTGGGCCATCTCTTTACGCCGGTCGCGTCTGCGATTTTGATGACGATGCTGCTGGCGTGGAAGCTTGAATTGCAGAGATTCGCGGGCGGAATTCGTCCGCAGGAAATTCGGAGCGCAGTGCTGCTTGGGCTGATCGGATTTGTGATTTACCCGATTCTGCCGAATCGTTTTATCGATCCGTGGCAACTGGTGAATCCAAGAGAAGCGTGGGTGACGGTGATCGTTGTTGCCGCGTTGGGATTTTTCAATTACATCCTGTTACGGCTCTACGGCACGCGCGGGTTGTTTTGGAGCGCGAGCTTAGGAGGGCTAGTGAACAGCACGGCGGCAATTGCCGAATTGGCGACGTCGCTTATGGCGAGCGGGCTCGTTGGGATGATTGTGTTCGTAAATCTGCTGACGGTTACCGCGATGTTTCTGCGCAATTTGGCGCTGCTGGCGATTTTCGAGCATCGGGCGCTGGCTACGGCAGTTCTGCCCTTGGCAGTCATGGCAGCGACAGGGTCCATTTTTGCGTGGCGGTCGCGAGCGACCGAGAGCGACGCAGATGGGTATGTAAAGCTTTCGTCACCATTGTCCGTGGTGAGAGTTTTGGAATTTGGCGCGCTGTTTCTAGTTATCGAAATTGTTGGCGTCCTAGCGAGCAGGAAATTCGGTGAATTAGGCTTCCTGGCGGTCAGCGCAATCGGCGGATTATTCAGCAGCGCATCGTCGACGGTTGCGGCAGCGAATTTAGCCGCTCGCGGTTCGATTTCAGCGGCGACGGCCGGAGTTGGGGCCACCTTGGCATCGCTCGCCAGCGCGATTGTAAATATTCCGGTCATTGCAAAGCAGGCGAAGGGCTCGAGTGTGACAGGTAAAGTTGCCGCAATTACGGTTCTGCAAATATTGACCGGGGCCCTCGCGATCGCCTTTCAGTATTTACTGCTGCGATTCGTTCCGCTGGCACACAGGTGACAAGGATGCGCGCTTGAAATGCCAGCTCGCTCGTGATCGTCGACCGTTGACGTCATCAGATGGATTTTCTATACTGATTTTTCGGTTGCGGCGCCGGGTTGGCCGCTCTTTCCTGCTTCCTCCTTCTGAGATTCCGGTCGAATGAAAGGCGGATTGCGGAGTATTACG
>JASHRM010000106.1 GCA_030037315.1 Candidatus Acidiferrales bacterium | reverse complement strand
GAGCGCGAATCAGATTCTCGACGCGGCTGACGACATGACCGCCGGGGCCACGCAGCAGGACCAGGAAATCACCAACACCTCATCGGCCGTGGAAGAACTCACGGTTTCGATGAAGCAAGTCTCGAACAACGCCGAAGCCAGCGCGGAAGCGGCTCGCCGCGCTCTCGACGCCGCCGAACAGGGCAACCGCGCTGTGAGTGATACGCTCGAAGGCATGCAGCGCATCCGGGCTTCGGTGCAGGCGACCGCCAAGAAGATCAAATCGCTCGGCGATCGTTCGCTCGAGATTTCGGAAATCATCAACGTGATTAACGACATCACCGAGCAGACCAACCTGCTCGCGCTCAATGCCGCGATTGAGGCCGCGCGCGCGGGTGACGCCGGTCGCGGTTTCGCCGTGGTCGCCGACGAAGTCCGCAAGCTGGCCGAACACTCACGCAGCGCCACGAAAGACATTGCAGCGCTCATCAAGGCCATCCAGGCGGAAACGAACGAGGCGGTCGTGGTCATGGAAGATGGAACACGCGAAGTCGAAGAGGGCGCCAGCCTTGCCGATCAGGCCGGAAAAGCGCTCGAAGCGATTTCGAGCGTCGTCCGCCAATCCGCCGAACTCGTCCAGGAAATTTCGCTTGCTTCGAAACAGCAGGTGCGCGGAACGGAAGGCGTCGCAAACGCGATGCAGATCATTTCCGGCATCACGCGCCAGACCACACAAGGCGCGCGGCAGACTGCTTCCACCGTTGGCAACATGGTGAAGCTCTCCGAGCAGCTCAACGAAGCGCTGGCGCAGTTCCGGTCGCAGACGGGGCGTAATTCCGATGGCGCGCAGCCGTCTGACGAGTCGCGCGTTCCAGTGGGAGCGTCTCGCTAACGGCAATCTCGGAAGTCCGGGGAAAAAGTGCCGGACTCTGAACGCCGAACATGAAACAGCATCCAGTTGCGGCTGCCAGGCTGACTGAATCCGAGCTCGACCAGATTCGCATGTTGATCGAGCAGCGCTCGGCGATTCTGTTTGATTCTTCGCGTGAGCGTTTTTTTTCAACTCGCGTTCGCGAATATCTGGAAGAGAAGAAGCTGTCGAGCGGAGCCGAACTGCTGGGCCTGATGCGGGGTTCGAGTGTCGAATACGAAGCGCTTCTTGAGCGCCTATTGACGCAGGAAACCTCGTTCTTCCGGTACCCGGCGGTTTTCGATGCGCTCTCGAAGACGATCTTACCGGAAGTGCAGGAGCGCAAGTTTTGGGAAAACCCGCGCACGCTGCGGATCTGGAGCGCGGGCTGTTCCACAGGCGAGGAGCCCTATTCGATCGCTATAGCGGTCTCGGATGCGCTGAAGTTTGCCGAGGCGTGGGAAATCGAAATTCTCGCGACGGATATCAGCCGGCGCGCACTGCGCCATGCGGAAAAGGGTTTGTATCCGAAGCGCAGTTTGCAGGACGTTTCCATGGGCCAGGTAGAAAACTATTTCACGGCAACCAAGCACGGCTTTCAAGTGAAGCCGCGCATTCGCCGCATGATTTCGTTCGCGCAGATGAATCTGGTTGAGCCCGTCTACGTCGGCAAGATCGACTGTATCTTCTGCATGAACGTGCTCATGTACTTTTCCGACGAGCGCCGTCTGGCAATCCTTCGGCGTTTTTATGACGCGCTCGAGCCCGGCGGATACTTTCTCCTCGGCCATGCCGAAACGCTCTCGAACGTTCCGATGAAATTTGAGTCGGTGACCTTGGGCGATTGCCGCCTGTATCGCAAGCCCGGCGCCCTGGAAAGCCGCCGCGCTCCTGCTCTCGTGGAGGGGGCTTCGTGACCCAGCCGAGCCAGGAATCGATCGAACTGTTCCTCCAGGAGGCTTCCGAGAACCTCCAATATTTAAGGGAATACTCCGGCCTTTTGCAGGAACCTCAGACCAAGGCAGCCGATCTCGAAAAGCTTTACATCGCATCGCATACCCTCTCGGGAACTTCCGCGAGCTATGGCTTTCCGCAATTTTCCGAAGTGGCTGCGAAAATGGCGCACGTTTTTCATTACGCCATGAATGCCACGCTCACGCCGGACATGTATGGCCCGCTCACGGAATTCATTTCAGATGCGATTTCCGTGCTGGAATTCGACTTGTTGCAAATCAGCTCGAGCGGTTCGGAAACTTCGAGTGACATTGCGGCTTTCAAGCAGCGCTACGGATTTGCCTTCGCATCGGCTCCATTGCCCGAATCTGCTGACGGCGCCGATGGCCAGGCCATCGGTGAGGGTGAGCCAATTCCATCAGTTTTCCCGGGCCATTCGCTCGCCGAACAGCTTCCGCAGGATGGTGAGGTTCCCGACGAAGTCCTCGAATTTTTCATTCCGGAAGCGGAAGAACATCTTCAAGCCGTCACCGAGTGCCTGCTTGCGCTCGAGGGAAATCCGAACCCGGAAGAAATCAATCGCCTTTTCCGCTCGATGCACACGGTGAAAGGTTCAGCCGCGCAGGTGGGCTTGCATCGCCTGTCAGCCGTCGCTCATCGCGTGGAAGATTTGATCGGTCGCTTACGAGACGGCGAACTGCAGCCCAACGCACAAATCGTCGATTTGCTGCTGCAATTCGTGGACGTCCTGAAGCAATTCCTGCATCGCCAATGGCCAAGCGAATCCGAAATGGTTGCAATTGTCGATCCACTGCTCGCGCGCGTGGCGGAACTGGCGCCGGAAGAACAGCCTGAAGTTTCAAGCCAGGAGGCGGGTGCGTCAGACGCTGCCGCAGCAACCTCTCCGGCTCAGACGGGCAGCTTGGCAACGCAATCGTCGCGCCCTGCTGCGCAACAAGCGTTGCCCCAAGCCAAGTCCGTGCGTCTGTCGCTTGAATGGCTTGACCGCATGATGAACGCCGTCGGCGAGCTCGTCATCAATCGAACGCGCATGCTCGGGCGCCTCTCGGAACTTTCGAAGCTTGTCGAAGTGCTGCAGTTCTCCAAGAGCCGCCTCGGCGGAAAAATTTCTGAATTTCAGGAGAAGCACGAATTCAGCCGCATCAGCCCGACGTTGGTTCCGGGCAGCGTTGCGCCGCAAATGGACACCTTGCGCGGCAACGTGTCACGCCTGCAGCCGATCACTTCGGGCGATCTCCTGGAGTTCAGCGACCTCGAAATGGATCGCTACGACGACTTCAATATCCTCTCGCGGTCGCTGACCGAAATTTCAGCAGACGTCACGGAAGTGCTCACGCAGCTCGAAGGGTTCATGGGCCGCGTGGATTCCGATATCGACGAGTTCACCAAGCTTGCTCACCATTTGCAGGACGAAATCACCGCCGCGCGCATGGTGCCGATCGGCAACCTTTATACCCGGATTTCGCGTACGGTTCGCGACGCCGCGCACGCCGCCGGCAAGCCTGTCGAGCTCTCGCTCGAAGGCGCGGACACCGAGCTCGACAACAACATCATCCAGCACGTCGCCGATCCGCTCCTCCATTTGGTTCGCAACGCCGTCGCGCACGGAATCGAAAACGCCGAGACCCGCCGCAGCGCCGGCAAGCCGGAAAAAGGCAAAATTTCCGTCCGCGCCTACCATCGCGGCAATCACATCTTTATCGAAGTCGAAGACGACGGCCGCGGAATCAATTACGAAGGCATTCGCAAAACGCTCGTCGATTCGGGCGAAATATCGCCGATCGCCGCAGCCGATTTGTCTGAACGCGAACTGCGCGAATTTCTCTTCCGTCCCGGCTTTTCGACCGCCTCTTCCACTTCGGAACTCGCCGGCCGCGGTGTGGGTCTCGATGTGGTGCGCTCGAATGTCCATGCCCTGAACGGCGAAATCGAAGTGCGTTCGGAAACCGGACGCGGCGCGTGCTTCACCGTCAAGCTGCCTCTCACGCTGATCATCTCGCAAGCGCTCTTTGTCCGTTGCGGCACGTCGACTTTCGCGTTTCCGCTGGCCGTCGTCGAAGAAATTCGCCGCCTGAAGCCGGAGGAAATCGAAGACGTGGGCGGAAAACTTCTCACGCGCGTGCGTGACGTAGTGACCGAAGTCGTTCGTCTCGATTTGCAGCTGGCGTTGCCGCCGCTCGAGCCGCTCAACGGCTATTTCCACATGGTCATCGTGAAGGTCGCCGGACGCCAAGTCGGCGTCGTCGTCGAAGAAGTGTTGGGCAAGGACGAAATCGTCATCAAGAATCTCGGCGACTATTTGCGCCGCGTCAAGCTTTTTCCCGGAACCACAATCGCTCCCGATGGCAGCCTGATTCTCCTGATCGATTTGAATCGCCTGATTTCTGCGGACACGGCGGACCGCCACGCGTTGCCTGCATCGTCCCCCGCCGCACGCGTTTTCGCTCCGGGCGCCGAAGCAGTGGCCGCTGGCAGCATTCCTTCGGAGGCCGTTGACCCGATTGCGAACGATCGCGTCATCGTCGTTGCCGACGATTCGATCAGCGTCCGCAAATTTGTGGGACGCATGCTCGAAAAGGCCGGCTATCGGGTGAAACTCGCCTCCGACGGCCTGGAAGCCTCTGAAGTGGTCGCTCAGTTCGGCTGCCACTTGCTGATCACCGACCTCGAGATGCCGCGCATGAACGGATACGAATTGATGGCGCATCTGCGCCAGGATCCGGTGACGCGCAAGATTCCCGTGCTCGTCGTCACTTCGCGTGCCGGAGCAAAACATCGCGATCGCGCCATGAAGGAGGGCGCGATGGGTTTCCTAACGAAACCCGTGCAGGAAGATCAATTGATCGCAACCGTCGAGAGCCTGATCGGCGCGGAAGCGCCGTCGCACGCAAGGCTCATGGGCAGCATCACGCTGCAGCAGAGTTGAGATGAACAAAGCGCCCGAAAAAAAGATCCGCGTTCTCGTGGTGGATGACTCCGCCTTCATGTGCAAGGTGTTGCAGGAGATCATCAACGCCGATCCGCAAATGGAAGTCGTCGGCACGGGCCGCGATGGGCGCGATGGTGTCGCGCTCGCCGAATCGCTGCGTCCAGACGTGATCACCATGGACATCAACATGCCCCATGTCGATGGCCTACAGGCAACCGAACTGATCATGTCGTCGCATCCGCGTCCCATCGTGATTGTGAGTTCGGAGTCGCGCGAAGGCGCGGCCAGCACTTTGAAAGCGCTCGATCTCGGCGCAATCGATTTCGTGCCCAAGCCCTCGAGCGGCATTGACCTCGATATGAAATCCGTCCGCGAAGAGTTGACGCGCAAGCTGAAACTGGCGGCGAAAGTTCGCGTGGTCCGCACAGCCACGCGCTCGAAGCTTCCGATGGCGCAAGCGAGTTTGACTCCGAATGCCGATCTCGCAGGCAGTGCCGCTCTCGCCGCGCAAAATGGCGGCAAGATTCCGATGGTCGCGATCGCTGCGTCAACCGGCGGCCCCGCAGCGGTGACCCGCGTCGTCGCAGGCTTGCCCAAAGATTTGCCTGCGGCGGTCTTCCTTGTCCTCCACATGCCCGCGACATTCACAAAGCAGTTCGTGCTGCAGCTGGGCGAGGTCTCTTCGCTTCGCGTCAAGGAAGCGGAAAACAGCGAGACGCCGCTGCCCGGCACGATCTATCTCTGCCCCGGCTCGCATCACTTGCGGCTGTCCATGGGCGGCAAGATTTCTCTCGACCCAGGCCCGCGGATCGACGGCTATCGCCCCTGCGCCGACGTCGCTTTCGAAAGCATCGCCTCTTTTGGACGCGCGCTCGTAATGGGCGTGGTGCTCACCGGCATGGGCGGCGATGCTGCCAAAGGTGCAAAAGCCATCAAAGCCGCCGGCGGCTCGGTGGTCGCGCAGGACGAAGCAACATCCATGATCTTCGGCATGCCAGCTGAGGCGATTCAGGCGGGTGCGGTCGACGAAGTTCTCCCGCTCGATAGCATCGCCGGCGCAATCGAGAGGCGCGTCTCAAAGCTGCTGCGGTTGGCTCCCGTCGGGGTGCGATGAAACATGGCTGCCGAGCACACTTCGCGATCAGCTCGTGAGCGCAGACCCGAAACCGTAATCCTCTTCCTGGTCGCGAACCAAATGTTCGCAATCGCGGCCCAATCGGTGCAGGAAATTCGCAGCACAGACAGCCTGGCGGGCAGCGCAGTTGAATTCGATCAAGCCGAAGTGCCAAAAGTGCGCCACACCATCGAACGCAATCGCAAAACCTACTACATCGTGAATGCGGGCGCGCATTTTGGACTGCCCGTCACTCGCCCGACGCTCGTGTTGATTCTTCGTAACATTCGCGCAGCCGTTTTGGTCGACCGCATCGAGCGCATGGCCGAAATCTCCGCGGTCTATGCGTTGCCGCAGGCTTTCGCGGGCGACGAGCGCCGCTGGTATCGCGGCCTCGCCTACCTGGACGACACAATTATTCCTGTGATCGATCCTGCCGGCTTTTTGACGACCGCGGAATTTCAGCAGCTCGATCGCACGGCCAGAGCCGCATCGCAGCACGAATTGGAAACGGCGGCTCAGGGATGAACGGGATGCCAGCAGTCGAAGCGCCAACACAAAATTCTTTCGTGCTCTTGCAACTCGGGCGCCGCCGCTTCGGCCTTGCGGCCGGTGAAGTGACGGAGCTCGCGCCGCCCGTGCGCCTTCACGCGTTTCCTCACACATCTCCGTTGCTCACGGGTGTGATCGTGCGCAGGGGGCGCATTGTTCCGGTTTACGACGTGGCTTCCGCGCTCGATGCATCGAACACTTCGACGCACCGTTTTTATCTGATCGCGCGCCGTCCAATCGGAAAGTCGAGTGAGCTGTGCGCCATTCCAGTCGATGGAGAATGCGAGCTTGCCTCCGCCGAAGTCGCTTCACCGGACCAAGATCATCCGCCGTACATCGCAGGCTCTATCGCTGTGGGCGATGAATCGGTCGACGTGCTGAACCTCCCGGCTTTGCTTGCGTTCGATCCGGCGTCCGGGAAATCCAGTTTGCAAGACGCGGAGGCGCAATCATGAACGCGTCCGCCAATCTCCCGCGCATTCTGCTGATCGACAGCAACGTGTATTTCTCAAAGCGCCTGACCGACGCGCTGAAGCAACAAGGCTTCGATGTGGTCCCCAGCACCCAGGCGGCATACGCACTCACAATGGTCGAGTGGAACGCGCCCGCTGCCATCATTTGCGCCACCAATCTTCGCGAAATGGGCGCGTACGAAATGGCTCCCATTCTCCGCGCCGATCCGAAAACCGCATCCATTCCGCTGATTGCTGTGGGCAGCGGCGGAGATCAGGCCTTGCTCGAATCGTATCGCGCGGGATGCGACGATTACGTTGACCGGCGCAGTTCGCCGGCGGCCATCGCGGCTCACATTCGCAGCCTGCTCCTCAGCCGCCAGGATGGGTTTCAGCCCACACAAATGCTTTCCACTTCGGATACGGCGTTGAGCGGCAGCCTTTCGCATCTCGATCTTCCCGGCGTGATCCAAATGCTCGGGCAAGCTCATCAAACGGGCGCGCTGCACATCAATGCCGCCGATACGGACGGAATTATCTTCTTCGAAGGCGGCGAGCTTTTCCACGCGGAATGCGGCACGCTTTTCGGCGATGAAGCCGTCACGCAAATCGTGAAGGCCTGCCAGGGCGCCACGAATGGAGTCTACAAATTCATTTACGGCGCCACGGCCGCGCAGCGGACCGTGCTGCGTTCCGCCACCGATCTGCTGCTCGACGCGATGCGCGAACTCGACGAAGAACGTGAAGCCGCGGTTGATTCCGTGCAAAAGGAGTCCTCATGAGCGACACCCTGGTGGCGGCGCCTGTTCGCACGCCCAACGTTTACTTCATTGACGACAGCGCAACCATGCGCGAAGTGATCAAGATCGCCTTCCGCAAAGAAAATATCCACGTCGTCACATGCGCCGATGCAGCTTCGGCGCTGGCGCAATTCGGCGATGTTGCGCCGGACGCCGTTATCACCGACGTGATCATGCCCGATAAGGACGGCTACGAAGTCTGCCAATTTATCAAGCAGCATGACCGCTTCGCCGCAACGCCTGTCAGCCTGATGTCCGGCGTCGTCAATAAGAGCGTTGCTGAGAAAGCGATGGCTGT
>JASHRM010000105.1 GCA_030037315.1 Candidatus Acidiferrales bacterium | reverse complement strand
AAAAGGGGCTCGGGAATCTCTCGTTCCACGATTTCGAAATCGCCGCCAGGCTTGGACACTTGTGCCGCTTTCATCGGTGCTATTCCGATCTTCGGAGTTGCCATTGTCCCTCCTTGATTTCGACGCCGCTTGCCTCGGGGCGTATTTCGTAAGAATGGGAAATGTGACGGTGCGTCTTCGTCTGTGAAGGTTTCTGCGGCATTACGGATCGACTTTTCGAGGAGCGGGTCCCCGTGCCGGTTGCGGATAAACTTGCCGGAATCGACTCTAAATTCAGCCGTAGGACTAACCGTTCAGTCCAGCTGTGTTTAGCAGGATCAACGCGCCGAAGTCAGCTCGCGAATTCTCCGGCTCAAGCCCAAGATGTACTCGCGTTCACTGCTTGTCAAGCGCAATTGAGAATCGCCAATTTTTCTATGATGGCGCGGAGCCTTCGAGGCGCAAATAACACACGACCGCTGCGGGAATTCTAAGGACTCGAAAACTAAACGCGATGCTTTTGCGCAAACTGCACTACTTGCCGCGCCACGGTGGCGATTTGCTCCGCAATTTTTCCATCCGTGCATGCCCCGCCAGAATCGAAAAGCCCCTGAGAGCTATTTAGCATCGCGCCATACGGCGTGGGCCATCCGCGAAGCGCGTGCACGATGGCGCGCAATGATTGAAGCGTCGTTCCGCACGCCTGCCAGCCTGCTGCCGTCACGATGCACCCGACAGCGCGCCCGTCGAGGTAGCAGTGCTCGTCTTCGCGCAAATCCTCGAGCAAATCGAGCGCGTTTTTCACCAATCCCGAAACGCCGCCATGATAGCCGGGACTCGCGACGATCAAGCCATCGGCTTTCCGCACCATTTCGACCATCTGGCGCTGCTCTTCGTTTCGCTCGCGATTTTCCGGCGCGAAATGTGGAAGGTGCGAAAGAAACGCGCCGCCAAAACAGAAAGTTCTCGCGCCCGCGTCTTCCGCGGCCTGAAGTGCTAGTTTCAGGGCGCGGTCGGTCGTCGATACAGCGCGCGTCGTGCCGCCAATCCCGATAACCAGTGGCTTTGTGAGTGCTCCAACTTCGCTCATCGGTTCGCTGTCGTTTCTATCTTCTCGGCGCGGTCATGTCAACGATTTGCGATGCGCCATGCAAAATTCGAGTGACTCGCTGATCTGGTCGTGCACGAAATGCAGTTCGCTTGCGGAAATCGCGTACGGCGGCAGCACGTACACAATATTTCCCAGGGGTCTCAGCAGCACGCCGCGGTCGATAAAAAACTTGTACAACAAAGGCCGCAGCTTCGACGCGTAACCCGGATCATCCGCTTTTAGTTCGACGGCGCCCATCGTCCCGATCGACCGCACTTCGCCGACCATCGCATGGTTTTTGATCGCCGCCAGTCTCTCGGCATGAATTTTCGCGATGGAGCTGACTCGCCCCAATACCGGCTCACTTTCGAAAATCTTCAGACTGGCCACGCCCGCGGCTGCCGCAATTGGGTTACCAGTGTAAGAATGGCCGTGATAGAACGTGCGCGAGCGGTCTTCGCTCACAAACGCGTCATGGATTCGCTGCGTGCAAACTGTCGCGCCCATAGGCAGCACTCCACCGGTCAATCCCTTCGAGAGACACATCAAATCCGGCGCCACGTCCGCCAGTTCGCACGCGAACATTTTTCCGCATCGCCCGAATCCCGTCAGCACTTCGTCCGCGATGAGCAACACGTCGTATCGCGTGCACAATTCGCGCATCCTCTGCAGAAATTTAACCGGATGCACGATCATTCCGCCCGCGCCTTGCAACAAAGGTTCAGCAATCAGCGCAGCAATCTGCCCCGATTTTTCCGCGAGCAGCTTTTCCAGCTTGCCCATGCACTCGAGATCGCACTGCGGCAAATTCTTGCCCAACGGACACCGATAGCAATACGCGGAATGCACCCGATGCACGGGGAAAAGCATTCCGCGAAATGCCCGTGAAAAATCCGACTCGTCGCCCACGGACATCGCCCCGACCGTGTCTCCGTGATACGCATGTTCCAGCGCAACGATTTCCCGCTTCTCCGGGCGTCCGGCGTTCTCCCAATACTGCCGTGCCATCTTCAGCGCCACTTCGACGGCCGTCGATCCGTCGTCCGAAAAGAAAATGTACGAGAGCCCGCTCGGCAGAAATCTCTGGAGCGATTCGCGCAAACGCTCCGCGGCATCGTGCGTGAATCCCGCGAGCAGCACGTGATCAACTTTCGCGGCTTGTTCCGCAATCGCCGCCGTAATCGCCGGATGCCCATGCCCGTGCAAATTCACCCACCACGATGAAATTCCGTCGATCAATTTCCGCCCGTCGTCCGTGTAGAGGTAGGCGCCCTCCGCCTTCTTGATGCGGATCGGCGGCGAATCGAGGGCCTCTTGCGTGAAGGGGTGCCAGATTTTCAGCGCGGTCGTCATGCTTCAAGAGCCTTGCGATCAAAATGATGTGCGAAAACGCGGCGCAACGTTTCGCGATTTAGTTTTGCGAGTTTTGGGACGGTGCCGATCACCGAAATGGCGCCGTAGCGCTCGATCGCTTCCCGATTATCGCGATTCGGCTCGCCAACCATGATCACGCCGCGTAGTTTTAATCGAGCATCGCGCAGCGCCGCAATGGAAAGTAGTGTGTGATTGATCGTGCCCAATGTCGTCCGCGTGACCAACAGCACCGGAAGCTTCAATCTGCGCATCAGGTCGGTCATGAGTTGTTTGCCATTGATGGGAACGAGCGCGCCACCCGCGCCCTCCGCAATCAAATTCTCTTGCGGTCCAATACTCGGTATCCGGATCGCCGCGAGATTGATTTGTACTCCGGCCCATCCCGCCGCCAAATGCGGCGACACCGGCGGCCCGAACCGATACGCCTCCGGGACGACTCGCGCGGGCGACAGCTTCGCGAGTCGCATCACCGTCTCGCTGTCCGTCACCGCATCGGTGCCAGTTTGAATCGGCTTCCAATACATTGCGTCGAGCGCCGCGCACAGCAGCGCCGAAACCACGGTTTTCCCCACGTTCGTATCCGTTCCGGTAATGAAAAACCGGCTAGGCATGCATTGGTTTGCGGAGTAATTCTCGCGAAGAAAGCTTGCAGGCCGTTGTAATTGCGTCGGCCAACCGCCTCACATCGTCCATCGAAATATTCGCAGTTAGCGAAATCCGTATACGTGCGGCGCCCGGTGGCACCGTTGGCGGTCGAATCGCCTTTACCGCAAATCCCGCATTTTGCAGTTCGCCGGCCACGTGCAATGCCAGTTCGTTCGTACCGAGGATCACCGGAACAATGTGCGATTTCCCCGTGCTGGCATTCAACCCAGTGCGCGCCAGTTTATCGCGCAGCGTTGACGCAATCGCCCGCAAATGCTCGCGTTCCTCTTCTGCTCCAGACGCCAACTGGAACGCCGCCTCAATCTGTCCCGCCATGTAGGGAGGCATCGCGGTGCTGAAAATAAAAGTTCGTGCCGCGTTGATCAGAAAGTCGCGCAGCGCGGCGCTGCCGCAAACAAACGCGCCTACACTCGCCAGGGCCTTGCCGCACGTATGCACAGTCGCAAAAACGTCACTCTCGATGCCAAGCGAAGCTGCGATCCCGCGGCCTCGCGGCCCACAAACGCCTGTAGCATGCGCTTCGTCAACCACAAGCTCGGCGCCGTACCTTCGCGCCAAATCCAAAAGCTCCTCCAGGGGCGCGACATCGCCTTCCATGCTGAATAGGCTTTCCGTGACGATGATCCTTGCGCCGCTCGCATCCTTCGTGTCTGCAACGTCTCGCAGCGCATGCTCCAGAAATTGCAGATCGCAGTGCGGATAGATCACCTTTTCCGCGCGCGAGAGCCGGATGCCATCGATCAAGCTCGCGTGGTTCAGCGAATCGGAAAATACGAAATCGTCGGGTTTCAGCAGGGAACTGAGCAGCCCGATATTCGCCGCGTAGCCAGACCCGAAATACAGCGCGGATTCCGTGCCCGCAAACTCCGCGAACTTCAGTTCCAGCTGTTCCCACTCGCGCGAATTTCCCGAAAGCAAACGCGACCCAGTAGATCCAACACGCTTTGCGCGCGTCACCGCCTCAACCACGGCCTTTTTCAGCTGGCGATTGGTAGCCAATCCCAAATAGTCATTCGAGCAAAGATTGATCCCGCGAATTTGCTCGAGCGAACGGAGCTGCGATTCGTCTTTCATGGAATCGAGCCGGGCCGCCATTCTCTCCTGCACGGAGGAAGATTTCATGTCACGCGCTTTGCATCGCCTTCATTCCCAGTTCGCCAAGCATCCGGTGATCGGAATCGACGGAAGGATTCGGCGTCGTGAGCAGTCTTTCGCCCGTAAAAATGGAATTCGCGCCGGCGAGGAAGCAAAGCGCCACAGCTTCTTGCGACAATCCGCGGCGGCCCGCCGCCAAGCGCACGCGCGATGCCGGCATCAAGATCCGCGCTGTTGCGATTGTGCGCACCATAACCAGTGGATCGAGTTCCTCCGCTTCGCCCAGCGGCGTGCCGGGGTTCGGCACTAGCATATTGATCGGCACGCTTTCGGGATGCGGATCAAGATGACACAACTGTTCCAGTAATCCGACGCGATCTTCATCCGATTCGCCCATCCCTAGAATTCCGCCGCAGCAGACAGTGATGCCTGCTTTTCGCACGTTGGCGATTGTTTCCAGACGATCCCCATAAACACGGGTGGTGATCACCTCTCCGTAGAATTCCGGAGACGTATCGAGATTGTGGTTGTATGCGTTGAGCCCGGCTTCTTTCAGCCGCATCGCTTGCGATTCCGTCAGCATTCCCAGCGTGCAACAGACCTCCATCTTGAACGCCGCCACGCCGCGCACCATTTCCAGCACGCGCTCGAAATCTTTGCCGTCTGAAACTTGCCGCCACGCCGCACCCATGCAAAATCGCGTCGCGCCTTCCGCTTTTGCACGGCGCGCCGCGACCAAAACGTCCGCAACATTCATCAGTGGCTCGCGCACTACACCGGTGTCGTAATGCGCGCTCTGCGAACAGTACGCGCAATCCTCGGGGCAGCCGCCCGTTTTGATGGAGAGTAGCCGGCAGAGCTGTACTTCCTCGGGCTTATGGAATGCGCGATGCGCGAGCTGCGCTTGAAAAATCAGTTCGGGCAGCGGCAAGTTGAAAACCTTGCGGATTTCGTCGCGCGACCAATCGTGGCGAATATTTGTCGGCAAGTGACCCTCGATTCGTTTGTCCAAGATATCAAATCATCTCCGCGCGCGAGTAGGAAAACTCGAGAGCGCCGCCCGCGCGCTTTGTTATCATGCTTTGGCCCATGGATGATTTGCTTCACAGGCCAAACACCAATCCCACCGAGATTTTTCGCCAGCGAGACGCGATCTACGCGCCGGAACTCTTCGCCGTGGCGCTCGTCGGTATCGATTTTTTTTCTTGGCTCGCAAAAAGTCCGGCCGACAGAAACTCGGTCTGCGAATCCTTCGGTTTTGCCGAGCGTCCAGTCGACGTGATGCTCACGCTTTTCTGCGCGATGGGGTATATCGAAAAGCGTGAGGGCAAATTTCACCTCACCGAAACCGCGCGCGAATTTCTCATAAAGGATTCACCGTGGTTCGTCGGCCCGTATTTCATTCACCTGGCCGATCGCCCTATTTATCGGGGCCTGCTCGAAACTCTTCGCACCGATAAGCCCGGCGGTTGGTCCGGCGTGAAAGCCCGCAAAGCCTGGGCGGAGTCGATGGAGGAAGACGCTTTCGCCGAACAGTTTACAGGCACGATGGATGCGCGCGGCGTGTACGAGGGACCTGCACTTGCCGCCGCGCTTGACCTGAAAAAGCACCATGACTTGCTCGACATCGCTGGCGGCTCAGGAATTTATGCCTGCTGCATCGCTGCTGCGCACCCGCACATGAAGGTTGCCGTTTTTGAAAAGCCGCCGGTTGACGGCGTTACGCGCAAATCGATCGCGCGTCGCGGATTTTCAGATCGCGTACAGGTAATCGCAGGCGACATGTTTCGCGATCCGTTCCCGCCGAATGCCGACGTCCATCTTTTTTCGAACGCAATCCATGATTGGGATACTGCCACCGTGCAGCGCCTCATCGCGAAATCTTTCGACGCGTTGCCTTCCGGCGGCATGGTCGCCGTCAACGATCGGCATCTGAATCGTGAAAAGACTGGGCCGCTGCGCGTCGCCGAGCACTCCGTGTTCCTCATGGCCGCCACAGAGGGGAAATACTATTCAATCGCCGAAATGGAGGATTTTTTTGCCGCGGCGGGCTTCGTCGATCCGAAACATCACGACTTGGTCCTCGATTACAGCGTGATGACCGCTCGCAAACCCTGAGCTGCGATCGCGCGGGTTGCAGTCGCCGACCGAAGCATCAAGAGCGTGGTTCTTCCCACTTGCCCGATTCCGCCGAACGGAAAATCGCATCGATCACCGCCATATTCTTCACGGAATCCTCAAGCGGCACAGGCACTTCGTCGTTTTCCCGTACTGCGCGTGAAAATAAATCACCCTGAATCGTGAACTGATTGCACGTTGGGATCGTCTCGAGCGTCGTCGCATGGTCAAATGTGTCTTGACCGTCGTCAAACAAAATTTCCGTAGGCGTATCGGTCGAAGGATTGATCGCGCGCTCGATTTCGATTCGTCCCTCAGTGCCTAGGAATTTCATTTCCTGCGCGCGAGTCATCTGCGTGCTGCACGTGAATGTCAATCGCGAGGAAGGGAACTCCACAACCGCGGACGTCAGCCGGTCCGTCTTCATTTCCGGGTCGCGCTCGATCGATCCTGCCGCGCGCACGGGCTCTTCGCCCAGAACAAACCGCGAGATCGTGATCGGGTAGCAGCCGATGTCCAGAAGCGCCCCGCCGCCGTGCTCTGGCATGTTGCGAATATCCTCCGCATTTGCATTGAAGAAGCCGAAAAGTCCCGTAATCACGCGGACACGCCCGATACGTCCTGCCCGGATCAATTCTCGCGTGCGCAGCCACCGAGGGTGCGTGCGCACCATAAACGCTTCGCTGATCTTTACTTGCGTACGCTTGCGCGCCTCGAGCAATTTCTGCGCCCCGTACGCATTCACGCTCAAGGGTTTTTCGCAGAGCACATGTTTGCCGGCTTCCACGGCACGAATCGACCATTCGAGGTGCAGGTCGTTGGGCAGCGGATTGTAGATAACCTCGATTTCAGGATCGGCGAGAAGCTCTTCGTATGATCCATACGCCTTCGGAATTCCGAACGGCCGCGCCATCTTTTCGGCTTTGTTCCGGTCGCGCGAAGCGATCGCAGCGATTGTGGCGTGCTGGCACTTCAGCATCGCGGGAATCACGCGCCGCTGCGCAATGGACGCGGCCCCCAGGATTCCCCACCGTACTTTGCGCGCACTCACACGTCCTCCAAGTAAAAGCGTGGACGCATTCTATCGCGAGGGGATTTAACGGTGTGTGTTTATGAGCAGGGGCTTGGCACTGCTGCGCCGGTGAGGCGTCACTCGTATCCAGCCACTGCGGACTCTTAGCCGATTCAATGAAGGCCTGGTGTCAAAGCCGTTTATCGCGCCGCCGCGCTTACGGGTTTTCGTGCGGCCCGGGCCCGCCCAACCTGGCGAAGCCCTTCGAGCAAATCCTCGACCAAGTCTTCCGCGTTCTCGCATCCCGGCGAGAGGCGCAGCAGGGAGTCAGAGAGGCCCAGTTCAGCGCGCACTTCCGCCGGCACGGACGCGTGGGTCATGGTCGAAGGGTGGCAAATCAGCGACTTCACACCGCCGAGACTCTCGCCCAGCGCGAAAAATCGCCGCGATGAAGCGAACGCCGCCACTTCCTCGATTGTTCCATCCAGTTCAAACGACACCATGCCACCAAAGCCCGTCATCTGCTTGCGCGCAATGTCGTGTCCCGGGTGATCTGGCAGGCCGGGGAAGTAGACTTTGCGCACCAGGTCGTTGCCCGCCAACGATTTCGCAATCGCGATGGCGTTTTCCTGATGCCGTTCCATCCTCAGCTCGAGCGTTTTCAATCCGCGCATTGTGAGCCAACAATCGAATGGCGACGGCACTGCGCCAGTGGCATTCTGCAAAAACTTCACCGGTTCGAAGATCGCCGCGTCCTTCGCCAGCACCGCTCCTTGCACCGTGTCCGAGTGCCCGGCGATATATTTCGTAACGCTGTGCACAACGATATCCGCGCTGAGCTCGAACGGCTGCTGAAACACGGGCGTCGCAAACGTGTTGTCGACCACCACCAGCGCTCCGCGCGCGTGCGCGATTTTGCTTACCGCGGCGATGTCCGTAATCAGCAAGCGCGGATTCGTGGGACTCTCGATCCAAACGATGCGCGTCTTCGATGACACCGCATTTTCAACCGCACTCAAGTCGCCCGTATCGATCTGTCGCGTCACCACGCCAATCGGCTGAAACACGCGATTGAGAATGCGATACGTGCCGCCATAGACGTCCCGCGGAATCACGATTTCGTCGCCCGGTCGCAGGTAAGCCTGCAGCACCGCATTCTCGGCCGCTAGGCCGGACGCAAACGCCGCCGCGAACTCGACTCCTTCGAGCGCCGCCAGCACCGTTTCCAGCCGTTGGCGCGTGGGGTTGTTCGTGCGCGAGTAGGAAAATCCCTTATCGTGCCCGGGCGCTTCCTGCTCGTAAGTCGAAGTCTGGAATATGG
>JASHRM010000104.1 GCA_030037315.1 Candidatus Acidiferrales bacterium | reverse complement strand
AAGAAATCGTCCGAATTTCCCATCCGTATAAACTTGCCGCTCGCAATGTGCGTCCCGAGGGGTCGGTCATCGACTTGGGCAAAGGCGTCACCATTGGCGGCCCGGAAATCGCCGTCGCTGCGGGTCCGTGCGCCGTCGAGTCCCGCGAGCAAATTTTCGACATAGCCGCGAAGGTCGCAACAGCAGGTGCCAAATTGATGCGCGGCGGTGCGTTTAAGCCGCGTTCGTCACCATATAGTTTCCAGGGCCTTGGAGAAGAAGGCCTGAAGTTGATGCGCGAAGCCGCGGATAAGAATGGCCTGCTCGTGGTCAGCGAGGTGATGGACCCCTCGCAAATCGAAATTATGCTTCCGTATGTCGACGTGCTTCAGGTGGGCGCCCGCAATATGCAGAACTACCATTTGCTGCGCGGGCTTGGCGAGGTCGATAAACCCGTCCTGCTGAAACGCGGCATGTCGGGCACGATCGAAGAGCTTCTGTTAAGCGCCGAATACATCATGTCCGGCGGAAACTACAAAGTGATTCTCTGCGAGCGCGGTATTCGTACGTTTGAGACGGCGCTTCGCAACACGCTCGATATCGCAGCGATTCCTGTGCTGAAAAGCCTTTCGCATTTGCCCGTGGTCGCCGATCCTTCGCACGGCACTGGCAAGCGCGACAAGGTTGCGCCGATGGCTCGCGCGGCGGTGGCCGCGGGCGCTGACGGATTACTCATCGAGGTGCATCCCGATCCCGAGCGGGCGCTTTCCGATGGCGTGCAATCACTATATCCCGATCAGTTCACTCAGCTGATGAAGGAGATTCGCGCAATCGCGCCGGCCGTCGACCGCCGCGTCGCAGAGCCGTTGTCGGTTTCTGTCTAGGGCACAGTTTACCCGCGGCAGCAGGCGGGCTTGCCTGTCCTGGGTGCAGTGTCTCCATCGTTCCCGAGCTGCCCTAAGTACGCGGCACCTAACGCCACCGGCATAAGGCCTTACACCCGAACTAGCATTACTTCCGTGGATTTGATGAGCGCGGCAGCCTTGTCACCTACTTTAAGCCGCATTTCCCGCACCGCATCCGCAGTGATGATCGAAGTGATTTTTTGCCCGCCAATCGAAAGCGTCACTTGCGCGATAAGCCCGTCGATCTTAATCTCGGTCACGCGTCCCGCAAGCTGGTTGCGCCCGCTGATTTGACGAAAAGTCGGACGTCGCTCTTCGACAGGCAGGCGTTCGGAATGGAGATGTAGGAACTTGTCGAGTTCCGGTTCGGGAATGCGGTGATGGCCCCCGGCGGTTTTCACCGTCTGTATCTTTTTCTTATAGATCCACTGCTTCAGCGTGGGATAGCTGATTCCCAGCACTTTGGCCGCATCGCGCGGGCTCAAGAGATTCGCAGGTCGTGTGGTCGGCATGTAAATCCAATATCTAGCGTACTTTGCATCGACGCGTCAACGGGGTGCTCTCGATACAAACCCTTGTTGAGTCCGTTGACACAGCCCTCTGCATCGAATAACCTACCAGCTATGAATTTGAACCGCCTCAACTGTTGTTGCTCTTGTTGTCGCTGCGCCTGTACGTGTGCGCTGCCGGAGGCGGAATTCCTAAGCTAAGTTCGCACTCAAACTGGCAACTGAATTCAACCCGCCTTCGGAAATCCTGGAGGCGGGTTTTTTTATGGCTGTAAAGGAATTCGAATTGGAACTCTACACCGAGCAACGGGACCTGGAACTGCCTAACCAGCTCGACCATTTGAAGATGCTCGAGGCCGAGAGCATCTTTATTATCCGCGAAGCCGCCGCGGAATTTTCGAGGCCGGTGATGCTGTATTCGATTGGCAAAGATTCGTCCGTTATGTTGCGGTTGGCACAAAAGGCTTTTTATCCTGGCAAGATTCCGTTCCCGCTGTTGCACATTGATACGAGCTACAAATTCCCCGAAATGATCGAGTTCCGTGACTGGTACGCAAAACACGTTGGCGCGGAGCTGATCGTCCACAAAAATCAAAAAGCCCTCGATGAGGGCGCAAACCCTTACACTCTCGGGACGCAAAAGTGCTGCGGCTTGCTGAAAACTCGCTCACTTCTCGACGGCTTGGCCGAAGGCGGTTTCGATGCGGCCTTCGGCGGGGCGCGCCGCGACGAAGAGAAATCGCGCGCGAAAGAGCGCGTCTATTCCTTCCGCGACGCGCTCGGTCAGTGGGATCCTAAAAATCAGCGTCCCGAGCTTTGGAGTCTTTACAACAGCCGCCACCACAAGGGCGAAAGCATCCGCGTCTTTCCGCTTTCCAATTGGACTGAGCTGGACGTCTGGCTCTACATCCACGAGGAAAAAATTCCGATCGTGCCGCTTTATTTCGCGAAAGAGCGCGAAGCCGTGGTTCGCGGCGATCAAATTATCCTCACTCAGACGGGCGTGCGCCTTTTGCCGAACGAAAAGCCGCAAATGGTGAAGTGCCGTATGCGCTCGCTTGGCTGCGTTCCGTGCACAGGCGGGATTCGCTCGGATGCGGATACGGTGCCGAAAATCATCGAGGAGATGATTTCGTTCCGGCGCTCGGAACGCGAAAATCGCGTGATCGATCACGACGAAGAAGGCTCGATGGAAATTAAAAAGCGCGAGGGATACTTCTAGTGTCCACTGTTGCGCCGGATCCGGCCGCCGATTCCGCATTGGAAACGTCCGCGCGTCGTGCGACCACCGGCATTTCTGGCTCGCTCTCGAACGCTGGCGGCTTGCTGCGCTTTTCCACGGCCGGCAGCGTGGACGACGGCAAATCTACTCTGATCGGCCGCCTGCTGTACGACAGCAAATCCGTCTTCGAAGACCAGCTCGCCTCCGTGCAGAAAAGCAAAGTGAATCGCGCGAGCGGGCCAATCGATTTTTCTCTCTTAACTGATGGGCTTCGAGCCGAGCGCGAGCAAGGGATCACCATCGATGTCGCCTATCGCTATTTCTCCACGCCGAAACGCAAATTCATCATCGCGGATACTCCAGGCCACGAACAGTACACGCGCAATATGGCCACGGGCGCATCCACCGCCGAAGCCGCTGTCGTTCTGATGGACGCAACGAAAGGTGTTCTGCGTCAATCTCGCCGGCATGCTTACATCGCGCATCTTCTCGGCGTACGGCACATCATTGCCGCCGTTAACAAGATGGATCTCGTCGCGTTTTCTCAGGAAGTTTTCGACCGCATCTCCGAGAATTTCCAGACATTCGCCGACCAGCTCGGAATTCACAACGTCTACGCCGTTCCCGTTAGCGCGCTCGAAGGTGACAATGTCGTCCGCCGCAGCAAGCGCACGCCCTGGTTTGAGGGCCCCGCGCTTCTCGAATATCTGGAAACAATTCCTGTCGGCAGTGCCGCGGCCGGCCCGCTTCGATTTCCTGTGCAGTACGTGATTCGCCCGGACGCCAGTTTTCGCGGCTTCGCGGGCCAGATCGCATCAGGCGAGCTGCGGCCCGGTATGAGCGTGGTCGCGCTGCCCTCCGGCGTGAAAACGCGAGTGCGGTCGCTCGTCGCGTTCGAGGAGGAACTCGAATCCGCCAGGCCCGGTGCCTCGCTCACCGTCACGCTTGCCGACGAAATCGATCTTAGCCGCGGCGACGTGCTGGTTGGCGAAGAGCAGCGGCCTGCGATCGGCACGGAATTTCAAGCCACGGTTGTCTGGATGCATCCGGAACCGCTCGACCCGCACAAAATTTACGTTTTGAAACACACCACGCGCACGGTTCGTGCGCGCGTCAACCAGATCCGCCATCGCGTGGATATCAATACGCTCGAGCGCCATCCCGCGACGAAGCTCGATATGAACGACATCGCGGCCGTCGATGTGAAGACTACGCTGCCACTGATTTTCGATCCGTACAGCGCCAATCGCACCACCGGTAGCTTCATTTTGATCGATCCGATGACGAACGCTACTGTTGGCGCGGGAATCATCGAGCGTGCCATCGAGCGGCCGAAGGATTCGCTACAAACAGCGGCGCAGCGGCGTCACAGCACGCGTGAAGAACGCATCTTGCGTTTTGGTCATCCCGCCGCGGCGGTCTGGCTGCGCGGACGTCCCCATGTTGCAGAAATGCTCGAACGGCGTCTCTTTGATGAAGGCTGGCAGGTGCAATTGGCCGGGCCAAACGATTTTCTTGCGCACGAACTCACAACCGTTGCAAAGGCGTTCAAGCTTTCCGGTTATCTCACCGTTTTTTCGCCGCTCGACGACGGCACCGATCAAAAGCAGGTAATTCGTGCGATCTTCGGCCCCGAATCGTTTTTCGCCGTGCGCATCACGGACGATACCGACGAAGAAGCCGTCGAGCGGATCATGAAAGTGCTGCGCAAATGGCGCAACAGCTACTCGGATTCGCAGAGGGAAAAATCGTGACGCAGCCTGTGCACGCTCAAGAATTCGGGGCGCTGTCTGCGGATCAAGTGATCGAGCGCCTGCTTGCCGAAAATGCGGGCGCCGTCCGCAAAGGTACGGTCTGCATCACCTGCAGCTTCCAAGGCGAAGACATGATTGTTCTCGACCTGTTGCGAAAGCGCGTGCCTGAAATTCCCGTGCTGTTTCTCGATACCGGCTATCACTTCGCGGAAACCTACGAATATCGCGACCGCATGGCGCGCGCGTGGAATCTGAAAATCGAAAATCTCGCTGCGAAACAATCCGTCGCCGATCAGGAAGCGCAATTTGGAATCTTGAATCGCACCGACCCCGGCCGCTGCTGCCACCTGCGTAAAGTCGAACCGTTGTTCGCGGCGCTGGAGAAATTCGATCTTTGGTTCACTGGTTTGCGTCGCGAGCAGTCACCCACGCGCGCCAATCTCAAAATTGTCGAGCAACATGTGCTGCCTAGCGGCAAGGCGCTCCTCAAGATTAGTCCGCTCGCCGCATGGACGT
>JASHRM010000103.1 GCA_030037315.1 Candidatus Acidiferrales bacterium | reverse complement strand
TTCCCCCGCGGCTCCCGAGAGCGTGCAATTCAACTGGCGCAAGACAACTTCGGCAAAAGCATGATTGGCTGTGGTGGGCCTGAGCAAATAGGAATAAAGGATCGTCGCATGCTTAATGCCTGCGACACCTTCGCCTGTTTCGGCCAAATGAGTCGCGCACAGCAGATGAAAAAGTTTCGGATCGTGTACCACCTTGGGCTGCTCGCCGTCACTGAGCCATTTGCGAATCGCCAGCAGCGAATCGTTGTCGATGCCGTTTGCAACGGCTCGCGCTGAGCCGGCATTTCGCGAAACCTCGACGGAAAGGACGCGGGTACCGAACCCTTCTTCCTCAGGTTCAGATGCATCCAACGAAAGCCAGACCGAGGTTTCGCGACCTTTTGCCGGCGAACTCAGAAACGCTTTTAAATCGCCTGCAGATTCGAGTTGCGCGTAATCCGTCTTGCGGTCGTCGGTAAGCGGCGCAACTTCCTTCAAGAGAGAAGTGAATCCGAGCTCACCATAGAAGGCGCGGAGCTCGGCCGAATCGGGCTCTTGCAGCCGCAACGCGTCGAGCGAGAGCGTAACCGGAGCGTCTGTGGGAATTTTTGCCAGCTGTTTACTGAGGCGCACGTACTCTGCGTATTTCTGCAACGCCTCGCGGTAGCTTGCGCGCTTCACTTCGGCCGCGCGCGCAATCGCTTGTTCAGCGCTGCCGAATTGCTGAATCAACTGGCGGGCGCCCACTTCGCCGATTCCGGCTTTTCGGCGCTCGCCCGGAGCAGGCTTCTCATGGGGATCGCGGGCGCCCGGGATGTTGTCAATCGAGTCGCCCATCAAGGCCATCACGTCGGCCACTTTTGTGGGCGGGACGCCCATGATCTCTTCAACTTTTTTTTCGTCGACGATCAGATCACCCTTGGCTGGATTGAGGGCCCGGACACGGCCGCCTACGAGCTGCAATAGGTCCTTGTCGCTGGTGACAATGTATACATCGAGGTCTTCACTAGACGCCTGGCGAGCCAGGGTGCCGATCACGTCGTCGGCCTCATAGCCGGGGTATTCGAGGATCGGGAAGCGCATCGCGGCACAATAGCGCCGGACAAAGGGCAGTTGCACGGAAAGGTCTTGGGGCATCGGCGGACGCTGGGCTTTGTAGGCGTCGAAAAGCTTGTCGCGAAAGGTCGGCGCCAGCACATCGAAAACCACAGCAAGGTAGTCCGGCTTCAGGTCCTTGTTTTGAAGCAGCCGCCTCATCATGGTGGCGAAGAGATAGGGAACCTTCGTCGGTACCCCGGCGGCGGTCTGAAGCCGGTCCATGGGGGCGTAAAAGGCCCGAAAGATATACCCCATCGCATCAATCAGAAACAGGCGTTTTGGACTGTTTGAAGGCATCCGGGCGGCAGGAAAACTCAAGTATAGCAGACGGCGCGGGTGCAGCCATTGGCGCGGCGAGCCCTCCCGCGCAAGTAACCGTTGCTCCAAGACAACTCCGGTGATTTGTGGTACTTGTGAAATATTCGGTTGCTGGCCTGCGTACCAATCTATGGACAGACATAAGACCACCGAGGCGATGAGCGAAGCCGAACTGGCGCGATTGCTGTCCCGGGTCCAGGCTGGCGATTCGGAAGCCTGGGGCGAGCTCTATCGCAATTACGCCCCGGCGATTTTTCGATTTTGCCGCCGCGTTTTGCCGACCCGCGAAGATTCGGAAGATGCAACGACGGAAGTTTTTATGAAGGTGCGGCAAAAACTCGGCACGTACGATTCCTCGCGGCCCTTTACCGCGTGGCTCTACAAAGTCGCAAGCAACCACTGCTGGGATACCCTGCGTCGGCGGCGCATTCGCCAGGATCTGGAAACGGGCGACCTCGACACTCTGCCGCTGGAGCATCCCGATCCGGGGCAGCTCGAGCAGCTTCAGGCCGAACACACCAGCAAAGAAGTGCGAACGGGTCTGGCCAAGCTCCCCGACCGGGCGCGCATGGCGCTCGTGCTGAGATATTACGCGGACATGAGTTACGAGGAGATTGCGGACACGCTCGGCGTAAGGCGCCAATTCGTCGGAGTGCTGCTGCTGCGCGCGCGTCACCAGTTGCGCGATGCGCTGAGCGGGGGCGGAGATCCGCAGAAATTTCTTTCTGGGAGAAAAATATGAACTCTCTCGATAGCGGCCCGGAAAAGCATTTTGACGAAGTCACGGCGCTGCTTTATCTGGAGCGGCAGCTCGAACTGGATCAGGCACGCGAGTTTGCCGAGCACCTCGTTTCATGCAACGCGTGCAGCACTTTGTTGCGAGCCTTGGAAAAGGAGAGCATTTGGCTGCGAGAGGCTCTGAGCACGGACGCCGAATCGATCCCGGCTCGCGTGATTGCCGCGCCTGAGCGAACCAACGCTCACTGGGGCTGGATAGCGGCATTCGGGTTGTGCGCGGCGGGTGGTTACACGCTTTGGAACGGATTTATTGGTCCCGCGATGTCGGGGGCTTCCGAGGCGGGTTTTGGTCAGGACAGTGTTCTTATGACGCTATTTTTCAGCGGCGCTTTCTGGAGAGGATGGGACGCAATGCGAAGCCTAACTGAATTCCTGGCAATGGCGACACTGGGCGCCTTGGCAATCTGGCTGTTGAGGAAGCAGTGGAAGCGCTTCACGGCGATCGCCTTCGTGATGGGCGCAATGATCTGCACGCTGGCCATGCCTCAGTCCGCCGCTGCCGCCGATATCGAACGCGGCAATCCGAGCTACACACTGCCAGCCGGCCAGGAAGTAAAAACGGATTTGATCGTGTGGGCGACGCGCGCGCGAATTGACGGTGATGTGGATGGCGATTTGATCGTCTGGTCGCAGAACGTTACTGTGAACGGCCACATCAAGGGAGACATTCTCGGAGCGGCTCAGGAGCTGCGAGTCAATGGGCCAGTCGACGGCAACGTGCGAGCATGGGTGCAGACGCTTACCATCAACAATTCGGTGGCCAAGAATGTTCTGGCTATGACCGGTGTGACCTATGAGGACGAAAGGGCCACGATCGGCGGCACGCTTACAGTTCTTGCAGGGACGATGGAAGTGAGCGGGCATGTAACGGGAGATTTGTTGGCTCTTGTCGGCGATTTGACGGTCAACGGCTCACTCGGACGGGATGCGTTGGTGCGCGGCGGTCAATTTACGGTGGGGCCCAATGCTCAGATTGCCGGGAAAACGAGATACATTGGGGATCACCAGCCGGATATTTCTCCCAGCGCGAAGCTGGGCAGCCCGGTCGAAATCACCTACAAGAAGCGTGGCCCTGACTACAGCCGGTGGGACTATTACTGGCACCAGATCATGCTTTGGGGCGCGAGTTTCATATTTGGCCTTGTTTTGCTCTTTGCAGTCCCAGCGTTTTTTGCATCCGCGGAGAATTCAGCGAATCGATTTGGTCCAGCGATCGGATTCGGAGCGTTGTTTCTTTTCGCCACGCCGATTGTGGCTGCCATCGTATGCGCCACGATTGTGGGGCTGGGCGTCGGTATCGCCGCCCTTCTGCTCTATTTGATTTGCCTCTACGCTTCGCAGGTATTCATAGCGTCCTGGCTGGGCCACAAAATCATTAACGCCGGGGTCGGCTTTGGGCCGGCTATCGGACGACTGGCGCTCGGCCTGGCGATTCTTAGAGTGCTTAGAATGCTGCCGTATGTGGGCTGGCTCGTCACCCTGGTGATGATCATGTGGGGGCTCGGCGCGCTGGTGCTTGCATTGCATCGCGCCATGCGGCCGCAAGCTGTGCCTGCTTGATTTGAAGCGCAGTAAATTCCTGATGCACGCGCCGTTTGCCGTTACAATCGGATCGCAAATGGCCCGCCTTTCACCGCACTTCGAAAAGAGACCGGCTTGAGCCTCGCACAACGTTTCGCCGAAATGCGGGACGGTTTCGAACGTCCTTTCTGGGTCGCAAACTTCACCGAAATTTTCGAGCGGGTGGCGTATTACGGAACCACCGCAGTCCTCGCAATTTACCTGAGCGAACAACTTCACTTTTCGGACAAATTGACGGGCGCGATCATGGGCGACTTCGGGTTCGTCGTCTATCTTCTGCCCATCCTCGGCGGCACTTTGGCGGACCGCTTCGGATTCCGGCGCGCGTTGCTCTTCGCGTTTTTGGTGATGACGCTCGGCTATTTTTTGCTCGGCTCGCTCGCAGCGCCCTGGATGCATGCGATTCGAGCCTCGCTTGGAGATAAATGGCTCGTGCTCGCGATTCTCATGATTCCGGCGATGGGTCCCGGCGTCGTGAAGCCGTGCGTCGCGGGTACTACTGCGCGCGCATCTTCGGAAAATGTGCGTTCGCTCGGCTATTCGATTTATTACACGCTGGTGAATATCGGCGGCGCACTTGGCCCAATCATGGCGTGGACTGTTCGGCAGAAACTGGACTGGGGAATCGAGAATGTTTTTCGGGTCGCGGCGTTGAGCGTTTTTCTGATGTTTTGGGTTGTCTTGTTTACCTATCGCGAACCGGGCAAAACAACCGACGAAAAAGTGGCCAGCGTCAGCGCGGCGCTCAAGAACATGGTCGTCGTGTTGGCCAACTTTCGCTTCGTAACTTTCCTGCTGATTACGTCGGGCTTCTATATCGTATTTTGGCAAATATGGATTTCTGTGCCTCTTTTCATGCGCGGATATGTGAACCGAAACGCGCCTGTTGATTTATTGCTGTCGGTAGAGGCGATAACAGTGATTTGCTTGCAGGTGCTCACAACATACCTGACGCGTAAGATGCCGGCGATTCATTCAGTCGCACTCGGATTTCTGATCACGGGGCTCGCCTGGATTATTTTGTGGGCTCATCCGTCCGTGCCGGGATTGATAGCAACGCTTGTTGTAGTTGCGATCGGAGAAATTACTCAGGCGTCGCGATACTACGAGTATTGTTCGCGCCTCGCACCTGCGGGACAGCAAGGCCTTTACATGGGATATGCGTTTTTGCCAATTGCGATCGGGTACTTCATCGCCGGCCGCCTGGGCGGATATCTCGTGGACGAATTTGGCAACGTATTGCATCGGCCGACGGAGATGTGGTGGGTGATTGTCACCATCGGCGTGATCAGTGCGGGGTTGATGGCGCTCTACGGCAGGATCGTGAAGCCTGTGAGGAGTTCCGGCGACGCCTAACTCCGGTGTGGCGTTGCCACCGAAATCCGGGCAAGTGCTTCCGCTGTGCTGATCAATCGAGCGCCAAGGGATTTCAGTTCTTCGAGGGTGCCTTTTCCTTCAGCGGGATCGAGAGTTTCAATGGCGTCGGTCA
This sequence comes from Candidatus Acidiferrales bacterium, assembly GCA_030037315.1. Taxonomy (GTDB): domain Bacteria; phylum Acidobacteriota; class Terriglobia; order Acidiferrales; family UBA7541; genus Palsa-295. The sequence goes on along the minus strand of JASHRM010000103.1, from coordinate 19,139 downwards.
CAAGTGACACATTGCGTCCCCGCTCGAGCAAACCTTTCGCGGCACACTTCACGCAAAATTCGGTGACGACGCCAAACACGACGTAGCGGGCATCCTTTGGCAAGCGCTCGACCAACTCGCTCGCATGCGGATTGTCGAAAACGTCCAGCGTCTGTTTTTCCAAAAGGATTTGCGGACAGCGCAGAACGTTATCCGGCAGCGCACGAGATCGGTCGTTGGGAATAATGCAAATCTGCGGAAGGGACGCTTCCGGAATCAGTTGAGCGCCGGGAGTTCCACGTAAACAGTGCGCCGGAAAACGCTGGAATTCCGGATCGTCCTCTCGATGAGCATCGGCGCTTGAAAGCAAGGGCACGCCGGCGTCACTCGCAGCGGAGACGAGTCTCTTGATATTCGGGATGATCTTTTCTGCGCCAGGCACATATAACTTGCCGCCCGGCAGCATGAAATCCGCCTGCGCGTCGACTTCCCAGAAAACAGATTTCCCGTACATCAAAGCAAATCTATTGTAGCGCGGAGCGGCGCACGCGCTGGCGCACCTTTTGGAGTAACGCTTGAAGCCCACTGCTGTAACGCACGGGATAGTCCGCTCTGCGATTGATCTGGCGGTACTTTGCGGGTAATTTTTCGAGGCTCGCAATGCATCTTTCCCTCAATGCGCCAACTGGTTCCCCAGATTGCAACCGACGGCCTGATCGCATGACCTGAACGAGAAGCGGTGTATCGCCATTGGGGGCTTCGTCTTCCAATGCGATCCGGTCACTCGAAAATTCGCCGTTTTTCGCCGCGCGCCGAAAAACCTGTTTTTTGCCGGGATAGGTGGCCTTCGCGCGCGTTAGCTTTGCGGCTTCGCGAATTTCGCCTCCCCGCTCCACTTCCACAAGCTTGTAGATCAGATTCAAATGCGGAGCGTCGCTCGGGGTTGCGAGCGCGGCGCCGACGCCGAACGAGTCGATCGCGGCGCCCTTTGCGAGCAGCGCAGCAATTTTGAATTCATCCAAATCACCGGACGCAAAAATCTTCACCTCCTTCCATCCCGCGCGGTCGAGTTCCCGCCGCACCCAGCGGCTGTCTTTCGCGAGGTCGCCGCTATCAAGACGGATTCCTGCGGGCTTCCTGCCCATCGCGATCATTTTCTTGACGGCGTTGCGAACATCATAGGTATCGACCAGAAGCACCGCGCCTTGAGGGAAAACATCCATGAAGTGCGCGAACGCGGCGGCTTCGTTTTCATGCGCCATGATCCACGAATGGGCCTGCGTACCGTAGACGCCCATCCCGAGAAGTTGCCCGGCCAGCGTATTCGAAGTGCCCAAGCAGCCGCCGATCACGGATGCACGCGCGGAAAAGACGCTGGCCTCAAGTCCATGAGCGCGCCGGGCGCCAAAGTCGACCACACGACGTCCCTGCGCAGCGGTGAAAACTCGCGCGGCCTTGCTCGCAACCATGGTCTGATAGCTCAAAGTTGCCAGAAGACAGGTTTCGAGAATCTGGCCTTCAATAATGGGCGCTGTGATCCGGAGCATGGGCTCGCCGGCAAAAGCCAACGTCCCTTCCGGCATGGCCCACACGTCTCCTGTGAACCGAAAATTCGCGAGGTACCTAAAGAAGTCGTCGCTGATGTTGCTGAACAGCAGCTGCTCGCGGAGAAACTTGATTTCATCCCCAGTGAAGCGAACGTTCTCCAGAAATTCCAGCGCCTGCTCAAGTCCGGCAGCGACAAGATAATTTCGCTTCGGGGGTAGATGACGGACGAACAGCTCAAATGTGGCGCGTCCATCGAAGCGGGTCTGGAGATAGCCCGCCGCCATGGTCAGTTCGTAGAGGTCCGTCAGAAGGCCGGAGTATTCTCGCATTCGACTTTTTCAAGCAGGCTCAAATCAAGGAAAAAGACAAAACCCCCAGGCGTCCTCCCGCTTTGCCGAGCAGGACGAACGTGGGGGTCTCGCCGGGAAACTGTTGGCCGAGTCCGCGCCGATACTACTTCAGTACGGCGTCTTTGAATGCCTTGGCTGCGCGGAGACGGACCACCGTCTTGGCCTTGATCTTGATTGCTTCGCCCGTGGCCGGATTGCGGCCCATGCGCGCCTTCCGATGCGCCTTCACGGCGCGCCCGATACCCGGAATCACGAACTTGCCAGAGCTCTTGGCTTCCTTCACCGCGAGCTTGAACAATTCGTCGAAAAAGGCCGATGCCTGCTTTTTGGAAATCGGCTTGTCGGGGGTGCTGACCTTCTCGGCCATGTGGGCAATGATCTTAGATTTGCTCAACGGAGTTGCCATCGAATTCTGTTTCCTCCTCAGTTTTGATTGCGTTTGATCCCGGGCTGCGGGACGTTGCGGGGAACTATATCCGTCCTGACCAGTGAACGCAAGCCTAACGTTCCAAAAAGCCCGAAAAATTGGGGTTTTCTAACGGTGTGGCTTGCTCCGCTTCGTTACAGCGTCGCGAGCTGCTCATAAAATACAGCGACGGATTTGATCCCGCCGAAATAATTTTCGAGCGAGATATGTTCATCCGGCGCGTGCGCGTTTTCATCGGGAAGCCCGAAACCGAGCAGGACGCACGGGACCTTAAACGTATCGTGCATTTGAGTCACAAAGGGAATCGATCCGCCCTCCCGGATGAACACGGCTTTCTTCCCGAATCCGGTTTCGAGCGCGTGAATTGCTTTTTGAAAAATCGGATGGGAATAGGATGCGACCCAGGGTTTTCCGGTGCTGAGCACTTCGAATTTGTGCTTTACGGTCTTCGGCAAAAGTTTGCGAATTTGCTTCTCCACCAGCTTCGCGATTCTCGCAGGATCCTGGTTGGGAACAAGCCGCGTCGAAATTTTGGCGTGAGCCGTAGACGGAATCACGGTTTTGGCTCCTTCACCCGTATAACCGCCCCAAATTCCGTTCAATTCCAGTGTTGGACGCACCCAAAGCCGTTCGCCGATCGTGAATCCCTTCTCTCCGCAAAGATCCGGCGCGCCGACCATTCTGCGGAACTCTTTTTCTTTCCATGGCAGCGAACTAAGCGCCTTGCGTTCCTCGCGAGAGAGTTTTGCGACGTTGTCGTAAAAACCGGGAACAGCAACGCGAAAATTATCATCATGCAGTTTGGCGATTGTTTCGGCCAGGATGGTGATCGGGTTGGGAACAGCGCCGCCAAAAACGCCTGAGTGCAAGTCCTGAGCAGGCCCTGTGATTTCAAGTTCGTAATAGTTCAGGCCGCGCAGCCCGTAGGTAATCGACGGAACGCCCTTCGCAAGCATGGCGGTGTCGGAAACGACCAATGCGTCCGCCTTGAGCCGCTCGCGATTTTGTTGCACAAAGTCCCAGAGGCTTACGCTTCCCACCTCCTCCTCGCCTTCAATCATTACCTTCACGTTGACTGGAAGTTTGCCTGACGTATTCCGCAATGATTCGAGCGCCTTGAGATGAATGTGCACTTGACCTTTGTCGTCCGCGGTTCCGCGGCCGTAGAGATTGCCGTTGCGGACGGCGGGTTCGAAGGCGGGGCTCGTCCAAAGTTCCAGCGGTTCAGCGGGCTGGACGTCATAATGCCCGTAGAGCAGCACGGTCGGTTTCCCAGGGGCTTCCAGCGATTCGCCATAGACCAGCGGATGTATTTTTGTGGGCGTTATCGCAACTTTTTGAAGTCCCGCGGCGCGCAGTTTCTCCGCGATCCACCGAGCCGCCTTTTCGATATCAGATTTATGCTGTGCCTGCGCACTGACGCTGGGAATGCGCAGCAGTTCCTTCAACTCATTCAGATGGTCTTCCCGTTTCGAATCGATGTAGCCGAGTAAATCCATTCCTACTCCTATTATTTTTTATGAGCCTGATTGTGCGAAATTTGCCGCCGGATCCAGACCACAACGCAGAAGAACCATATTACGCGAGCTTTGTAGCTTTCCACAATGCAAAGACTGCTTCTTTAGGCACTTTTCTGGCACCTCCGATTGACTCACTTTGGGCGCCGTTGCACGATAATTCCAGCCATGCCAGAGACACTTACAGCCAGCTCGAGACGCAGTTCGCGCATCTTTACCCGCATTCCGGTTCAAGCGAAGGGGAAGACGGTGGAGGGCCGGAAATTTCAGGCCAAGAGCCAGACAATCGTCATCAACGCCCACGGTGGTTTGCTCTACCTGAACGAACCGCTCGAACTCGGCGCTGAACTTATCCTGGTGAACCCTGCCACCGAAGAAGAACAGGAATGCCGCGTGGTCTACATGGGGGACACTTCCGAAAAGGGCACGCGGATCGGCGTCGAATTCCTTTGCCCGAGCCCGCATTTTTGGGGCGTCGAGTTTGCGCAGCAGGATTGGCACGCTGCGGCCGCTTCTTCTGAGGCCGATCCCAACTAGCAGCAATCGCCTCTCTTTTTTCCCGCCACGCAGTTCGAGACAACCGCACGGCAGCTCTGATGTCATTGGGCCCACTCTTTCAAAAGCACCGCCGTTTCCATTTGCCGTTGGGTGTAACTCTGATGTATTTTCGCCGCGGTTATAGACTGCCCACGGGGGAATAGATCGTGAGCTATTTACGGAAAGCGGCCGTCATTTTCTGTCTCGGTCTCTCAGGAGCGGCTGCCGGTCACGCCCAATCGCAGACCGCTGCAAATATCTCGCCGGTCCAGAAATGCGGCGAGCTTGTGAATTTGAAAATTCCCGGTACGCAAATGGTGATCACGAAGGCAGAAGAAGTTCCCACGACTCCGGCAGGCACGCTGCACTTCGCGGGCGCTATGGGAGATGCGATTGCGGTCTCGATTCCACCATATTGCCGCGCCGAAGGAGCGATCGATCCGCACGTTGGCTTTGATAACAAGCCCTACGCAATCGGATTCGCAATCGCGTTGCCGGACAACTGGAATGGCCGCTTCCTGTTTCAGGGCGGCGGCGGGCTGAACGGCACAGTAAATCCGCCATTGGGAGCGCAGGCGGCTGGGTCAACGCCTGGCTTGGCGCGAGGATTCGTTGTGGTTTCGACGGACACTGGACACAAAGGCGCGGTTTTCGATGCGTCCTTTATGAAGGATCAGGAGGCCGCGCTAAATTTCGCACAGGACGCCGTAGGAAAAGTGGCCGTGCTGGCAAAGGAAATCATCGGGGCGTATTACGGCCAGTCCTCCAAACATTCTTATTTCGTGGGCTGTTCGACCGGCGGCCGCGAAGCGATGTTGATGTCTGAGCGATATCCGACGTATTTCGACGGGATTGTTTCCGGTGATCCGGCGATGGAGACGGGCTTTTCGAATATCGCGCTTTCGTGGGCCGCGCGCGCGTTCGCAGCCATTGCTCCGAAAGACAGCAACGGAAAGCCAGCGCCGAGCAAAGACTTTTCGAGCAGCGACAGGAAGCTGCTGGCGAACGCCATCCTGGCTTCCTGCGACGACAAAGACGGCCTCAAAGACGGAATGATTTTCAATCGCGCCGCCTGTCACTTCGATCCGGCTGTTTTGAAATGCAAAGGAGCCAAAACAGATTCTTGCCTTTCAGCGGACCAAGTCGGCGCGCTGCAAAAAGCCTTTAGCGGGCCGAAGGATTCCGCCGGGCGCCAGGTTTATCCCGAGTTTCCCTACGATGCGGATATGGTCGCCGACGCGCCTGGGCTGACCTTTCTTCCCGCGGCGGGTCCAAACATTCTCGCCAACGTGTTGCCTCGAGATGAATCGGTCGACCAGCAGGTTGCGGGCGTCCTTGCGGACGGAAGTCAGATGCTAACGGACACGGACGTGTGGACGAATCTTTCGACTTTCTCGGGGCACGGAGGCAAGCTCTTATTTTTTCATGGTACGAGCGATCCCTGGTTTTCGTTTGCCGCAACGCTTGGCTATTATCGGCGGCTTGCTGACGACAATGGCGGAATGAACCAGTTGCAGACGTGGAGCCGCCTCTACCTGGTGCCGGGCATGAGCCATTGCGCGGGCGGGCCTGCAACGCTCGACCAGTTCGATATGCTCAGCGCCGTTGTCGACTGGGTAGAAAGGGGGAATGCGCCCGATTCCGTGGTTGCGACGGGAAAAGACTTTCCGGGCCGAAGCCGTCCACTTTGCGCATACCCGAAATACGCACGATACAAGGGAACCGGCAACCCAGAAGATGCCGGGAATTTCGAGTGCGTCCAGTAGCGGCCAAAGCGTTTTTTTGGCAGAAAGAATCGTAAGGAGAAGCTATTTATGAAAACGACTCATCGAATTTCGCAGCCATCGGGGAATCCTCACATGGATAGGCGATCGATGCTCAAAAGCTCGATCCTAGCGGGAAGCGCAGCCCTGGCCGGAAATGTGCTGCACGGGCTACCGCTTGCGGCGGCACAGACCGGTCCATCGAGCGGCGCCACAACCACGCAGACAAATCCAGATGCGAAGCACCTTGGCCCCATCGACCCGCTCAAGCTCGAATATGTTTTTCAGATACGCATCGACTTCAGCGAGCGCGTCTCTTTCCAGACTCCTACTGGCCGCCGCGCCTATGTGCCGGCGGCTTCTGGCGTGATCGAAGGGCCGCGGCTGCAAGGGATCGTGGTCCCACACAGCGGCGCGGATTTTGCCGCAAACGGGCATCTGAACGCGCACTACATGCTGAAGGCTGCCGATGGCGCGATGATTTACATTCACAACACGGGCTATCTTTATCCGGCCGACGGCAAGCCCATCGACCGCAACGATCCGAGCTGGGGCGGCGACCGCGAGTTTTATTTCCGCATCACGCCGGTGTTCGATACGCCGGTGGGTCCGCACGATTGGCTTACCCGCACGATTATTGTGGGCACGGGGAAGCGCCACGCGAATCCGGATTACACTCTTTTCACGTATTACGCAGTGCTTTAGGTGACCATCACATGAAATGCAAATTTCCGATCAGCTTTCAATCCGCGCTGATTATGATTTTCGCGTTCGTTTTGATCGCTTTCACGCCGGGCGTGTTGCGCTCGCAGACTGAAAAAGCGGCCATCCGCGGAACGGTGGAACGGATTAAGGTCCACGGGAAATCGCTCGAAGGAAATTTGGAGGGTGATTCTCCTGACCGCGATGTCTCCGTTTACCTGCCCCCGAGCTACAAGACGCAGACCAACCAGCGTTATCCCGTGCTTTACGTTTTGCATGGCTACATGGATAACGACGTCAACTGGTTTGGCGAGAAGCACGCTTTCATCGACGCGCCGGCCGCGATTGAAAAAGCGCTCGATGCGGGATCGCGCGAGATGATCATCGTGATGCCTAGCGCATACACCGTTTATTTCGGCAGCATGTATTCAAACTCGGTGACCACAGGGAATTGGGAAGGATTCATTACGCAAGATCTCGTTTTGTATATCGACTCACATTACCGCACGATTCCGGACCGCATGAGCCGGGGCTTGGCGGGCCACTCGATGGGTGGCTACGGGACCGTGCGGCTCGGTATGAAGTATTCGGAAATATTCTCGAGCCTGTATGCGATGAGCGCGTGCTGCCTTGATTTCAATCCAACTGCGGAGAGCCCCGCGATGAAGAAAGCCGAAGCGATACGAACGCCTGCTGACCTGGCGACGGCCGACTTCGGCACGCGAGCCATGATTGCATCGTCAGCCGCATGGTCGCCCGATCCCGATAAGCCGCCGCTGTATCTTGACTTGCCGATTGCGGACGGGAAGGTGCAAGACAATGTGGCGGCAGAATGGGAAGCCAACTCGCCCCTCGCGATGCTTCCGCAATACGTGACAAATCTCAAGAAGTACCAGGCGATCGCTCTCGACGTGGGCACGAAAGACGGGCTCATGGCCTCGATTCAGCAACTGGACGCCGATATGATGAAGTTCGGCGTTCCGCACACGTTCGAGACGTACGACGGCGATCACGTCAGCGGGATTCAGACGCGCTTTGAGAAAAACGTGATGCCTTTTTTCTCGAAGAATCTGTCGTTTGGAACGGACAAATAGCTTCAGGCCAGCCCGCCATAAGTCGCGCAACCGCCCGGCCCACGAAGGCATCCCAATTGCCCGACGGAGCCATCTTTAGTAGTCTCTACGATTGCGTTTGGCCGTCAATTTAAACCTGTAACACCCGGGAGTTCGGAATTTGAACCGTAGGTCTCGTCACTATCTTGTTGGCGCACTGCTGGTCTTTTTCGCCCTGTTCCTCACCGGTTGCGAGGAGCAAATCAATTACCCAGTGCCCAACGCTAAGAGCATCTCGCCAACCGAGATCCAGGCGGGCCAGCCTGCGTTCACGCTGACGGTCTCGGGATCAAACTTTACGCCTGCGACAACGGTTGAATGGAATGGATCGCCGCGCACCACTCTTTTCACCAATAGCGCAACGCTGACCGCGCAAATTCTGGCTACAGACATCCAGAATCCGGGAATCGTAGACATCACTGTTGTCACGCCTTCGCCGGGCGGCGGAACTTCTCCCATTCCCCCCAATACGCTGCAGTTTGTGATCCAAGCTGCATCGAGCCCGATTCCGCAAATCTCATCGCTATCGCCTTCGGGCGTATTCGCGGGCAGCGGTAGTTTTGTGCTTACGGTCACAGGAACGAATTTCGTTTCTCAATCGCAGGTGCTGGTAAACGGCTCGGGGCACGGGACGAGCTATGTGAATTCCGTGACGCTCGAAACGACCGTGCTTGCATCGGACGTGGCTTCTGCCGGAACAGTTGAGATTTCCGTCGTAAATCCCGCGCCCAACGGCGGCACTTCGAGCAACTTCGCTCTGACCGTGAAAAATCCCGTGCCGGGGAACACAAGCGTTTCGCCTGCTGCCTCCGTGGCGGGCGCCCAGCCGGTGACGATCACGCTTACGGGAACGGGCTATGTGCCGACGTCCGTAATCGATTACAACGGCTCGCCACGCACCACAGCGTATTTGAGTTCAACCCAACTTTCCGCGACGCTCACCGCAGGCGATCTTTCTCAGGGCGGCGTGAACCAAGTTGTCGTAGTGAATCCGGGACCGGGGGGAGGAACCTCGAATATCGTCACCTTCTCGGTGACGCCTACCGACGTCGAGGGATTGCCTGTTCTTGTCGATGTCGCGCCCAATGGAGATCAGGCGAACAACGGCGTTTGCGGCACATGCACGAGTGGCACACCAACGTTGACGACAGCGGGGCCTTCGTCGAACCAAACTGGAGAGTATGTAGCGTATGCTTCGAACTCCACGAACCTGCTCGCAGCGCCCACGAGCGGCCTCAGCACGGCATTTTTGACCGACACGTGTCTGACGGTGGCGACAAGTTCAAGCTGCACGCCATCTACCAATGTGGCCTTCGGGGTTCTGAATGGAGCGGCACCGAACGGCGCAAGCTACGACCCGTCGATCGACACGGCAAACTCTCATGTGGCGTTCACATCGACCGCTACGAACCTTGAGAATTACGTAGCCGTTCCGGGAGGCATCACGCAGGTCTATTGGGCGCCGACCTGTACGACTACCACGACCACAACGACTTGCTCGACTTCGACGAGCACTACGTCTCCCGCCGCTCTCATTTCGGTGTCCGCGGACGGCACCAGCGCCGGAAACGGGCCAAGCTACAGCCCGGTAATCAGTCCCGACGGGGAGTATGTCGCTTTCGTATCGCTAGCCACAAACCTGGTAACAGACGTGGCAGCCGACGGAATTACACCGCAGGTCTACGTGCGCAATACGTGCGGCCTGGTCCCGCCGAACACAGGATCCTGCGTCCCAACAACCTATCTTGTTTCAACGCCCGATGGAACGACGCCGGGAAACGGGCCGAGCTCGCAGCCCGCTATTTCCGAGACGGGCCTTTATGTCGCGTTCTCTTCCACCGCCACAAATCTGGGTGCGACGGCTCCGAATCCCTCGGGTATCGCCGAGGTGTTCGATCGTTCCACTTGCATTGACACCCTCGGAGAAGCGAACAGCACGTGCGTTCCCGAGACCACCTTGGCATCCACGCCCGACGGCACCACGCCTGCCGATGGAGCCAGCATCGACCCGGCGATTTCGAGCGACGGCCGTTTCGTCGCATTCGCTTCGACGGCAAAGAACGTGGTATCGGGCGCCGGCCCGACGCAGCAGGTTTATTTCCGGGATACCTGCACCGATACAACGGCCATCGATATCAACTGCAGTGCCAAAACGTATCTTGCTTCCACGCCGGACGGCACGACGCCGGCCAATGGACTTAGCGAAAGCCCCACGATCAACGCGTGCGGCTCAACCACATTGTGCATTACCGGGCAGTACATCGCTTTCGCATCTTTCGCGACGAATCTGGCCGGCAACGTCGAGAACGGCATCGAAAATATTTTTGTGCGCGATAGCTGCATCGTGTTTCCGGAAAGCACCTCCACTATTTCCCTCTGTTCGCCCTACACAATTTTGGCTAGCCAGCCCGCTGGCACCACTCCGTCCGCAGCCGACGGCAACAGCACCTCGCCTTCGCTGAGCGGCGACGGTCATACTGTGAGCTTTATTTCTCTTGCCGATAACCTGACGGCGCACGATACAAACGGCCTCGCCGATGTTTTCCTAGCGAACGCCAACCTGACCTATCAGCTCACGCTCACGATGGCTGGGACCGGATCGGGCAGCGTAACCGACGACCAGAGCCAAATCGATTGCACGCAAACCTCCGCGACGAAAACCACTCCTTTGATTGTTTCCGGCACCTGCATCGGGATTTATCCGAGTGGAACCACGGTTACTCTGACCGCTACGGCCAAGACCGGCACAAATTCCACTTTCACGGGATGGTCAGGGTCGGCTACGAACGTGACGGGATCTTCTTGCACTGTGACCACGGGCAGCACCACAACGGGAACCTGCGAGTTTGGGATGATTCAAAACAACACCGTCACTGCTACCTTTGGCGGCAACGGCCAGTAGCGCTCCCCTCGATTGTCTCAAAAACGCCGAAACCGGCAAAACTGGCTCAGGACCGGATAAGTCTTAGGAAAGCCAAGCTTTCCAGAGGGCTGTCGCTGGCCTAGAACCGCCCCAGAACGATCGGGCGGGTAGTCGACGGGTTGGTAGGGCGTGCTACGGCTCTTTTTGGAACCGTCGTCCCCGCAACGCAGCTCCCAACCCGCATGGCTAGCGTATGAAATTGAGTGCGACCCACACATGGCTCAACCGTCTTATTTTCCCGGTACGCGGGTATTAGTACTTTGAGCCGGCCCTTTAAAGCCTGACCCCGCGGTGCCATCGTTCGCGTCTCGCATCAGACGCCCCTGCCGGACTTCGCTCCGCCGAAGGCCCACATTCCGGTTGTGCGTGCGGTCTCTTTCTCGTGGGGTGCTGAAGTTTCCGCTTCGGCTTCCAATCTGGATGGTTGCGAGGCCATCACAACACACAAAATCGGGGCTCGAATTGAATGCGTTGCGGTCTTGCGCAGGAAATGCAGTCCCCGACCTTACCGGGGAACTTTCACGGTTTCGTCGGCTGCCGGAGGCATGTGCAGCGTGACCTGTGTGGTTTTGTTCGAGTGGATTGAAATGCGGCGCAGCCAATCCGAAAAGGAGCCCTTGGCATACGCGCGAAGATCATATAGGCCCGGCTCGAACCGCGTGAATTCGAATTTGCCGTTTGCGTCGCTGTGCGTCGCGTAAGCGCGCGAACCGACCGACGTTTGCATCGTGATCGTGGCGCCGGCCACCGCCGCTCCGCGGGAATCGACGACGGTGCCCGAAAGCGTCCCGATCGAGCTCTTGGCTATGCCAAGCGGCGCGACCAGGAAAATCGCGGCCACGAGAGCGAAAATCCATTTTCTATTCACGAAGCACCTCACCCGTCATGAATATTTTAGCGGCTGGCCGATTGCAGAAGGCCGCTTTCCGGTGTGGGTTTTCAATTTCGTCACCGTGCGCGCGCAAACGGCGTTTGCTTTTTCATCGCGCGGCATGTATTTCCTGAAGGGCTAGTTAAACCAGCAAATAGGAGAACCAATGCCACGCTACGTTTCTCAACACACGCTCGCCTGCCTTACGCGGCAGGGCGCTGAGGCGCTCTCCAAGCGCCTGAAGAGCGGAGACGCCATTTCCGCGCGGCGTGTGCTGGTGAATCTTCACGAGGGGAAAATGCTGGTTGAGTTCGATGCGCCAGGGCGCGACGAGCTGGAAAAGTGGCTCGCCACCGAAAAATTCCATTACGAATGGCTCCTGCGAGTTGAGCTGGAGTCCGCGGACGACGGCGCGCTGCAGCCCGTTTGACCAAGGCCCGGCGGTTTGCCGCAGGCGTCGATCCGGTGTATCCTCAGGCAATCATGATTCTTCGCCAGTTGGCCGAATGCTGTTGTTGCCGCTGTTGTATCGGCATGCCTTCTGGCATGAGGTTAAGCGTCTAGGAAGCGATCGAAAGCGCAAGGCGCCCAAACCCACCGCCAGAATGACCTGGCCGGTGGGTTTTTTGTTTTGGGAATAAAATCCAAGCGAGATTTTGACGGAGGAATTACATGTCGGAATATGCGCATCCGGAAGTTTTGGTTTCAACGCAGTGGGCCGCCGATCACGCAAGCGACCCGAAAGTCCGATTCATTGAGGTGGACGTCGATACAGCGGCTTACGATCAAGGCCATATCGCGGGCGCCGTAGGTTGGAACTGGCAGACGCAGCTGCAAGATAACGTTCGGCGCGACCTGATCGATAAATCCGCGCTCGAAAAACTGCTCGGGCAATCGGGCGTATCGAACGACACGACCGTGATTCTCTATGGCGACAACAACAATTGGTTTGCCGCATACGCGCTGTGGCAATTGAAATACTATGGCCACAAGGACGTGCGCCTGATAAACGGCGGCCGCAAGAAATGGCTCGAGGAAAAGCGTCCGCTGACCACGGAGCAGCCCCAAATCGCCCCGACGCAGTATCGCGCCACGGGACGGGATGAATCTGTCCGGGCCCGTAAAGAAGAAGTTTTCGCGATTGTCGACAAGAAGAGCAAAGGCCAGCTGGTGGATGTCCGCTCGGTCGACGAATTCACAGGCAAAATCATCGCTCCTCCTGGAATGAACGAGACAGCCCAGCGCGCCGGGCACATTCCCAGCGCCGCAAACATTCCCTGGGCCCAAGCGGCGAACGAAGACGGCACCTTCAAGTCCGCAGAGCAACTGCGACAGCTCTATCAGGGCAAGGGAGTCACGGGCTCAGGAGAAGTGATCGCTTACTGCCGCATCGGCGAGCGCAGTTCGCACACTTGGTTCGTGCTCAAGTATTTGCTTGGCTACGACAACGTAAAGAATTACGACGGATCGTGGACCGAATGGGGCAATTTGGTTGGCGCGCCGATCGAAAAGGAACTCGCCGCATCTGCGCCCTGACTTTCGGCGCGGTTACGGTAGGGTATTCGGCGCTACGCCGTCGTGGCGCGCCTCGTCGCGCAGCGCATCGATCTGCCCGGCGACATCATCGCGTTTGGCTTGAGCCTTAACCAGCTCCGCCTGCCATGTGCCGCCTTTTACGCCCGTAGGCCGCGTAGAAATTTTGGCGTCGCCTGTAGGAGTTCCATTGATCGTCGTTTGGAGCTGCGCGATCTGCGTATCGAGAGCGGCGAGCTGCGTCTTCAGCCGGGTGATTTGATTCCGATACCAAGCCGCGCTTCTGCGCGGGCCTGCAGTGGTTTGTCCTGTCTGCCTGTCATTGCGGACACCAGTCCGTCCAATCGACGAAATCTCTGAGCTGCTGTGCAACTCGGTCAAGTCCTCGTTAGTCCAGACCTTTTTTGAGGGCTGCGACGCAGCTGCCTCTGTGGATGCCGGGCTTGATTGCGCCGATGCGTCGGGAATTGGCGCGGAATTCTGGGCTGGTGTGTCTTGCGCGTAGCTAGGCAGGCCGAGCGTGACAGCAATGGCGCACGTAGCCAGGCCGATGATCGCTCGGTTCATAAAGTCTCTCCGGTTCGTACGGGGGCTTTTCTCTATTTAACACCAGGCGGAAAGGGAAGTTACGGATCTTCGACGAAGGGTTTCCCGCTAGCCAACTCGTCCTGCACGATCAGCAGGGCTTCCCTTGGAGGGCCGACGCGGCGATAGCGCGAAACATCGATGACCTGATGTTCTTCGAAAGAGAAAAGAAATTTGCGTCCTGAAAAATCGTATTGATACCGCGTGGGCAGCCAGATCCCCGGCGCCACTTCCGCCTGGTCCATTGTGACCATGCCGCCCTTATAAAGTTTTCCCAGGATGCCGCCTCCAAAGGAGACGTCGCTGATCACGCGCGCTTCGCCGCGCACAAGCTGGTTGCTCTCCCGATCCACCCATACCTTAGCGATCGCGTGCGAGAACGCGTCTTGCAAGATGGAGTGCGGCTTGAAACTGGGATTCGGATCAAGCTCAAAAACGTCGCACGTGTGCCCGCTGACTATAGAGATTCCGAGCCACTTGGGTATGTAGGCGTCCTTTGCAGCATCGACGAATTCGGCCTGCTCGCGCCCCCGCTTTTCCCGCTTGGCAAGCGCGGCCTTGCCCTTCGGATCGTCGGGATTTGAGAGCGTACGTAGGGTGTCTTCAAGCGTCCGCATCTGCTGAAAATAGGCGGTAGGGTCGACGCGCTTGCCATTTTCGACGAGCAGGATCTTTTGATTTCCCGCTCCCGTCGGGATGATGCGATACGTCCTGTCTTCCAGCACGCGGCCGTTCGCGCCGCCTGTGCGGTCAACTTGATGTTCGACTCGCTGGTACTGCTCGAGCGCCTGATCGTCTCGATGCTGATTGGCGATGAGCGCGTCCGTGCGCTGCCGCATTTCATCAGCCGATGGAGCCTGGCCTTGCGTATTCAGTGGTGTGCCCTGAGAGCCGGACAAGGCTCCCAGTGCATACGCGGGGGCGTGCGTCCACGCGAGGGACATGGCCGCGGAAGCGACGCTCACAACGACAAGAAATTGCGCTGCGGAAATCGGCTTGGAATTTCTCATGTCCCTGCGCTGGGTGCCCGAAAGCGAAAGTGTTCCCGGGATCTATTCTAACTGTGTTTCAGACGCGGTTTGCTCCGTCAAAGGTTGAATCGAACCGATGCGATATCCTTAGATTACTTGAATGGCTGAGGAGGAGTCTTCGGCTCGCGTGGAATGGAAACCGTGCTTTTGGGGTTCAATTTCGATTCTCCATTTGCGTTAAAAACATACGGGAATCCGTCGGGATCGACAGGAGTCCCGCCGATCAGGCCGGCGGAGCGCAGCTCTTCTGTTGAGGCCGGATTGCGGCCCATGCGTTGCCTGTAAGTTTCAGCCAGTTGATTGAGCTGTTCTTCATCCTGTTGCGCCTTCAGCCCCTTAAGCATTTCGAGTGCGCGCTTCCTCACGGTCGGATCGCGCGTGGTATCGTAAATCTGCGACCAGATCATGCGCGAGGTCTGAATCGAGCCGCCTTTTTGGGCGATTCGCGCGGCCATCATCCCCAACCACGGCGGCGCTTTCGGATTTCTGCTGCCCACCAAATAAGCTTGAGATGATGCCGGATAGTCGCGCATCCACCAGTAATAGAGAAAGCCCAGATCCGCATTCAATTCCCAATTGTCGGGATTCTGCGCGATGCCACGCTTTACCAGAACGATCGCCAAATCGGGCCTATCCGCTCCGCCCAAACCGGGTTCAGCCAAAAAAATGGCCCCGAACCTGTACGCCACGATCATTTTCGGATCGAGCTCGGTGGTGATATCGAGAAGCGGCCAGAGCGAATCAAATTTCGATCCCCGTACGCCGACCCGGTCGCCGTAATACTGCACGGATCGCGTCCAATAGATGTCGGCGAGCAGCGGCTCGTAACCCAAGCTGAATTTCTTAATAAGGGCCGCTGAACTCAGGATGAGGTTTTCCTGGCCGGCTGCTGGGGTCGGGATCCGAGCATCGATGCGCCCCTGCAGCATCGCGATCGCGGCAAAAAGCAGCGGAATGCCAGCTGCCGCGACCCAGGAAATTCGCTTCGCGCTAACGCTGGTCATTTCAGGTTACGCCTGGAGAAAATAGCCGAAGAAGCCAGAACCAACACCGCCACATACAGAACGGCATACATCGTATTCTGCCCCACCAGCGAGGCTGGAATGTGGTCGCCGTGGCCGGCGGCCGCGATTGCGTTGAAATTCTGAAAGTTCGGAACCAGGTAATAAACCAGCGTAGCGATGCCCTTCAATGCCGGGTTCTTGGCAAGCGCGCCGAAATTGCGGATATCGGCCGCGAAGACGCCGGCTACGAATACTCCGATCGTAAAAAGCGTCGACAGCATCGGACTCGTGAAACACGAGAAAAAGAGCGCTAGAGCCGTAATCAACGCGAATTCAAGCAGGATGAAATAAATCGCAATCAGAATCGATGCGTCCGAGCGCACGAATGGCCGGCCAACGTAAAACAACGCCGCCGCAAGGCCCAAAGTCATGGCGGCCGTATTCACCGCGAGCGTAATCAGCAACCCCGCGTATTTTCCCAGCAGGAATTGCCAACGTTCGATCGGTTTCGCCAGCAAGGTGTAGAGTGTGCGTTTTTCAATCTCCTTGGAGACGAGTCCCACGCCGAGGAAGACCGACATTACCAAGCCAAAGATAGAAATTGCGGTCAATCCAAGGTCAATGATCACCAGCCGCTCAATTCCGATCGAGATTTCCCCAACCAGAATCGCTGCTCCCATCATCAGCAATGCGAAAAAGATCAGATTGTAGAGAACGCGGTCGCGCACCGCTTCGCGAAATGTGTTGATTGCGACTGGGCCCGTCGTCGCGCTCATCGCGATACAGCCTCCATCGGCACTGGGGCCGACGGTTTTTTTCCCGCGAGCTTCAGGAAGTAGTCTTCGAGCGTTGGCCGCACCGGAGAAACCGACAGGATCCGCGCGCCGCACTTGCGAAGCTCGTCCAACGTGGCGTAGAGCTTTTCTTCCGGCACTTCCACGTGATTGCGTCCGCCGATCGATTTTGCGGCCGCCAAGGTTGCAGGAAGCGCCAACCCCTCTCGAAGCTCAAAAAGAATTTCCATGGCGTTCACTTGCATGGAAACCATTTCACTGGGGGCGCCTACTCCCTGCAGCTTCCCTTCAACGAGCACACCCACGCGATCGCATAGCATTTCCGCATCGGACAGAATGTGCGTCGAAAAAAACACGGTGCGGCCCTGAATTTTCAGATTGTGGATAATGTCGCGGACCTCACGCCGCCCAATCGGATCCAGGCCCGACATCGGTTCGTCCAGGAAAACGACTTTTGGATCATGCAGAATAGCTTGCGCGATTCCGACCCGCTGCAGCATCCCTTTGGAAAATTTGCGAAGCTGAACATTGGCCGCGGAGGCAAGGCCAACGAGTTCGAGGAAACGATTGACTCGCTCGCGCCGCTCGGCCGAGTTGTAATTGGCGAATCGGGCGTAATAGTCGAGCAACTCTCGCGCCGTCAGGTAGTCATAAAAGTAAGGCTGCTCGGGCAGGTAGCCGATTTCCGCATGCACCTTTACGTCGTCAATCGGCCGGCCGCAAATACGGGCCGTTCCACTCGTGGGGAAAATCAATCCCATCAACAGTTTTAAAGTGGTTGTCTTGCCGGCGCCGTTTGGGCCGAGAAATCCGAAGATCTCGCCATCTTCGATTTTTAGCGTCAGATGATCGAGGGACCTGCGCACGCGATTGTGCCAGAAGCCGAGTCGATAATCTTTGGTGAGTTCGCTGATCTCGATGGCACTGGCGCTCATGACTCTGTTAATTTTTTTTCAGTTCCGTTGCGCTGTCAATCTGCTAACCCGCAACTGTCTATTCTGAATCAACATTTCACCGGCAGAAAGAGCTCCAGCCAGTGCTTGTGCCTTGCAGCGCACGTACCACTACCGGTAGACATCTTCGACACTTTTAACCAAAGATTTTGTGGTTTGAGGGCGAATTTTCCTTGACAACGTTTTGGCAAGCGCCGATACTTCGCACCCAGACTCGGGGAGAAACGTGAAGGCCGCTTTGCCCAGCGCCGCGGCCATCACGCCACGATTAAGCCGGGTTCAACCGAATAGACAGGAAGCGCGTAACAAATGGCTCCACGCTAGGTGACGAGCCACTTAGCTACGCTTTTCTCTTTTTTCCGGTTTTGGACAGCGCCTTTTGGGGGTCAAGACGGGCTGTCCCTGCGTGCGACTCCCTCGTTTTTCGTGTATCCCTGATACACGCCACAACATTCCGGGATCCGGACAGGGGTAAAATAGAGACAGCCCCGCCTGAAGCCCCGGCCAACATTTCGGCAGCCTGCTCGAGAGCGGGCTCAACTGCCGCGCGGAGGCAGAGATGGCGGAAACACGGACGGCTTTGAATCACATGCAGACGGAGAAAGTTGCTCGACGGACCGGTCTCGAATTTCGCCGCCGGTTCACAGAGGGGAAGGCGGCGCCATTCGATGCAGTCGAATGGGAGCGCCGAACCGCACTCATCGGCAATGATAAAGGACAGGTAATTTTCCGGCAGGAGAATGTCGAAGTTCCCAAGTCCTGGTCGCAAACAGCAACCAACATCGTCACTTCGAAGTATTTTCACGGGAAACCGAATACGCCCGAGCGTGAAACATCCGTGCGGCAGCTGATCAGCCGCGTCGCCGATGCGATCGTCCGATGGGGAGACGAAGGCGGTTACTTCGCGACGCCGGAATCGAAGAACGCGTTTCACAACGAACTGACACATTTGCTCGTCGAGCAGAAGATGGCGTTCAACTCGCCGGTGTGGTTCAACGTGGGCGTGCAGGCGAAGCCGCAATGCTCCGCATGCTTCATCAACTCCGTTCAAGACAGCATGGATTCGATCATGAACCTCGCAAAGACCGAGGGCATGCTGTTCAAGTGGGGCTCAGGGACCGGAACGAATTTTTCCACGCTGCGTGGCAGCCGGGAATCGCTTTCAGGCGGAGGGATCGCGTCGGGGCCGGTGAGTTTCATGAAGGGCTTCGATGCGTTCGCCGGCGTGATCAAGAGCGGAGGCAAAACGCGCCGGGCCGCCAAGATGGTGATCCTGAACGTCGATCATCCGGACATTGTCGAATTCATCGAGTCGAAAACGAAGGAAGAGCGCAAAGCGCACGTCCTGATCGAGCAGGGTTATGACTCGGCGATTGACGGCGATGCGTATTCTTCCGTGTTCTTCCAGAATGCAAACCATTCCGTGCGCGTTACGGATGATTACATGCGTGCGGTCGAGGAAGATCGCGACTGGTGGACGCACAACATCGCCGACGGCAAACCTGGGGAT
>JASHRM010000102.1 GCA_030037315.1 Candidatus Acidiferrales bacterium | reverse complement strand
TGGATTAAAGCGGCCCGTCCCAATGATGACGCGGAGATGGCCCGCGACTCCGTGAGCGAAGGGACGGCGCTTGCGGCGATGGTGGATTATGCGTTGCGCGACGAAAAGATCGGCGTGCGCGATATTCCCGACGTAACGGCGCTGATTCGCGCGGGCGCCGTGCAGCAGATGGATCAGGATCCCACTTTGTCCAAAGCGCCGATCTACATTCGCGATTCGCTGCTGTTTCCGTATCTGGCGGGGACCACTTTCTCGCAGGCATTTTTGAAAGCGCACGACGGCTGGCAGGATCTGCACCTCGTTTTCGAGCGCCCGCCCGTTTCGACGCAGCAAATCATGCAGCCGGAATTTTACTTGAAAAATATTGGTCCGGTCAGCGTGACCCTGCCCCAGTGGAAACCGATTATTCCGGCGGATTGGAAGCTGCTCGAAGAAAATGTTCTCGGTGAATTTGGGACGGACGAGGTTTTGAAGCAGTTTCTAAGCGACCCACAGCGAGCCGATGCGATTTCGGCGACCTGGAGTGGCGACCGCTATGCCGTTTTCGAGGACTCGAATACAAAGGCCACCCCTCTCGTTTTCAGGATCGCGCTGCAATCACCGGCGGACGCCGCGCGGTTTTTCGGCCAGTATAGCGAAGCGTTGGAACTGAAATACAAAACGCGGACGAGACTTTTCCGGCGCCCGAACTATTTTCAATTCGAAACTGATACGGGCGGCGTCTACGTGTGGTGCGTCGATGCGCAGTGCCTGGATGTAGAAGGCGCGTCACGGCAAACTTTTGACGCGATCGATCGCGCCATCTCGTGGCCGCAAGCGCCTGCCCCCGCTGAGGAGGTCCAGCCTTCGGTGGCGCAAGTTTCTTTCTCCGCAGACGCGCGAAGCCGCTAGAATCCCCCGCATGGCGCTCTTCGAATTCGCGCGGGTTCCCGAACCTGAGGTAATGGCTGATTCAGGGGAGGTGGAAGCGTACGCTTCCGCGACGGCACAGTCCTATCTCGATGCCATC
Organism: Candidatus Acidiferrales bacterium; assembly: GCA_030037315.1. Lineage (GTDB taxonomy): Bacteria > Acidobacteriota > Terriglobia > Acidiferrales > UBA7541 > Palsa-295. The sequence continues at coordinate 5,769 of JASHRM010000102.1, read as the reverse complement.
GACGACACATTTGTGGAGCATGCCGTACGACTCGTAAAGAATCGCGACCGCGGACGCGCGATCGATATCGGCACAGGGCCGGGGCAGATCGTGATCAAGCTCGCGAGGCGGCTTACGCTTTGGAAATTCGCCGGCGTCGATCTGTCGGCGGCGATGATCGGACAGGCAAACAAGAACTTGGCGCAGGCCGGAGGAAATCTGGCGGGCCGAGTGGAATTTCGCGTGATCGATGCCGAGAGTTCAGATTTGCCGAATGAATCTTTCGACCTGGTGATGTGCAACTCGGTGTTGCACCACGTACCCGAACCGCAAAGGCTGCTTGCAGCAATGGAGCAACTGGCGAAACCGGGCGCCGCGATTTTACTGCGCGATTTGCGGCGTCCGAATGCGCTGATGTACCCGCTGCACGTGCGATGGCACGGGCGAAAATACTCGGGAGAAATGCTGCGGCTCTACCGTGACTCCGTTCGCGCCGCTTACACAGCGCCGGAATTGCACAAGCTTCTTGCATCTTCGCCGCTGCGCGACGCGCGCGTCTTCGAGCATCGCTCGACGCACATCGGAATCGAACGCGCGGCAACTGGCTAGCGCCTTTTCTCTGTGTCCTCTGTGTTGATGTTTCAGCCGCGTCTCTGCAGGTCTTTGGACTAATCGTTGAACGAAGCGCCGGCCGTGGCGCTTCGTTGAATGGCCATCAACGTTTGATCGTCGGCCTGGCGCACCCCTGTGGAATGCTTCTCGACGTCGCGTAAGCATGCGGCGATAAGCTCATTTGGCTTCCAGCCGTGGCGTTCTTCCGCTGCAAGAGAAAGCCCGCAGATGCCGTATTCGTCGCCTGAGGAACTTCGCGCTTCGGAGATTCCGTCGGTGAACAGGAGCAGGGTGTCGCCTGGATCGAGATGCGCTCGCTGAACGGTGTAGCGGCTCGTCGAAAACATTCCGAGTGGCAAGCCTGTCGCACCGATTTGCCTCACGCCGCTCTTCGACGCGAGCAAAACAGGGAAGTGGCCGGCGCTCGCGATTTCAACTTCGCCGTCACGGCCGGCTTGCCCCACGACCAGCGTCGCATACTGGCCGGCGGTGGTGCTTTCCGAAAAAAGGCGATTTGACATTTCAAGCAGCTTATCGAGTTCGAGATTGATGCCGGCCAGCGTGCGGAACATGGCGTGCAGATGCGTCATCAGGAGCGACGCGGCCACGCCTTTGCCGGAAACGTCTCCCAGAAGAAAGATCACTTTACCGTTTGCCGAGGGAATCACGTCGATATAGTCGCCACTGACCACGCCCGCGGGCTTGTATTGGTAATGAATGCGCCAGTCGCCGAATCGCAGATCAGCTTGGGGTAAAAGGCCGCGCTGAATCCGCGCCGCGAGTTCAAGATCGCGCTCAAGCGCGCGCTGTTCTTCGGTTGACAAACAGTCGAGACATAACTGCACGAGCGGGTCGGCGATGAGCCGCTCTTTTTCGACGGTGCCCTGGCAAGCCTGGCAAATGCCGTAGGTGCCCTCGTCCATGCGCTGCACGGCGGAATCGACTTGATTAATCAGCGAAACGAGCGGCTCCGCCTCGGGCGCTTCCGTGGACGGCATGGCCGAGACAGCGGCACTTAGTTCGTCACGACGCTTCTCGAGCTGTTGGCGAATATAGGGATCGGCGATTGCGCTCATGGTTTTGTTCTCCGAATCCGAGATTCTCGCCATTTTGGCGGCTGCGCTATCCGATTCTGGCATGGAATTCTCTCCTGGGTTGATTGCTAATTGGATTCATCGAGAATGACCCGCGATTCGGCTTCCATGGCTGCCAGCAGGGTGCGTCCGACCTTTCGCTCGAGGCGCGTCAAGCGGCGCTCGAAGCGGCTGCGATACTCGCGATAGGCGCCCGATGCCAGAAGGCCAAGCCGATTGGCTTTTCGGGCTTCGGCCATGCCTTTGCGAACGAAACCGATGGCGCGATGCGGATCGCGCGCGCGATGCTCGTAGTAAATCGCCAGTTGTTCGTAGGCTTCGAAACCTTCGCGCGAATGGCCGAGCAGGCCTTCCCACAGATCGCAGGCGAGATTGTGGTTGCCCTCGCGTTTCGCGAGACGCGCGAGAGAACGCCGCGCAACGCGATCGGTTTCGGGAGGAAGCTTTTTGGCGATCGAGTGCTGATAAAGCTCGCGAGCGCGGACCGAATTTCCGCGACGTTCGCAGATGCGAGAGATGCCGAAAAGCTCCAGCGCGTCTTCCCCATGCGTTTCGGGATTGGCCAGCAGCGCGACGACTCGAAGAGATAAGGCGGCCAGGCCGCGCAGATCGGCCTGGTTGTGGTGGAAAATCGGGACAAGCGGCTCGGGCGGACCACCGCGCAAATAATCGAAATAGGTTTGCGGAATCATCTCGGAAATGATGTCCGCGCCGCGGTGCCAGCCGAGGACGTGCTTTTCAAGCTCCGCAAGGCGCACCGAACCCAGCCGCATACGCCACAAGTTGCGCGCAGGGTGCAGGAAATCGAGATGGGCGCGCGGGCTCGGTGGCTTGATCGCGCGCGTCATGCGATAGCGCGTTTCAAGCAACGGCCAATCGAATGACTTGCCGTTGAACGTGACGAGGACCCGGCGCTCGGCCATGCGCTCCGCCAGCGCGATGAGCAGCGAGTGCTCTTCGCTTTGCTCGCGCATGAAAAACTGTTCAACCTGCAGCCCGCCCGCATCCCACCACGCGATACCGACGAGAAATGGATACGTGCCGGTACCTCCAGTAAGACCGGTCGTTTCCGTATCGAGGAAAAGCCACTGCTGCGGATCGGCAACGAAATCGGGCACCTCTGGCGCGATCAGCCGCAAAGCCGTCAAGTCGATGACGTTCGGATCGCCGGGCCGCCGGACAATCTCTTCCGAGAACCAACGGCGCAACGCGAGATGCTCGCCGAATGCGTTTCGCACAGGCGCGGCGCCGAGAAGTTCGGCGAGACGAACAGCACCCTCCGGAATATCTGGAGTGTAGCCGTGCGAGTCGCGCAGCGGCGCGGTCGAAGCGCGATTTCCGTTCGGGCGCAGGGCTTGGATGCGATCGAGAATTTGCATTTTCGCCAGCGGCTAAACCCGCTCGCCGCACTCCAGAACGCTTTGCAATCGACCCGCCGCTGCATATAAAAAGACAAAAGCAGATTCCTCGACTGCGCCGCGCGTTCGTCGGCTCGTGACAAGAAAAGCACGACCGCGCGGCTTCGCTCGGAATGAGAATGTTTTTTCGTTTGTGCCAAGAATTTCACGCCAAGGCTTGTAAGAGCGGCAGCAAGCTGCCGCACTCCACAAACTGCGGAACCCAAACTCAGGATCAAGGCCGATCAGTTCTAGCTGCATAGGTGGTCCAGGATGGCGAGCGCGGCGTCTTTCGTGCGCTCGCTTTTTTCCCCACCCGGGCCGACGCACGAAGGGCAGCCATTCTCGCAAGGGCATGATGCAATCAGCTCGCGCGTGCGCCGCAAAAGAATTTCGTACGCGCGATACAGCGGCCCGCTAAACCCGATGCCGCCCGGATACGCATCGTAGAGGTACAAGTTCGGCTCGAAGAATTCGTTGATCTCAGCGGCCTTGCGCGGAGAAGCGGGGGATTGCTGCCATTCCGTTTCAATCCCGGGGCTGGGTGGGCGTTCACCGACGGCGGTGCCAAGATCTCGGCGATCACACATCAGCAGCAGCGTCGTCATTGATTCAAGCGCATGGAGCAGGCCGAAAATTCCGCTCTGACGATCGGACAACGCGAAAGGCAGTGATTCGAGCAAGTCGCGGCCCAGCGTGATCCAGAACGCGGTCGTGTGCATCTCGTTTTCGGGCAGCTCGAGTTTGCCATCGCCGATATTTTCGTTGGTGAAGAATTTGATTTTTTTGAATCCGATCACTTGCGAGCGGACGAGAACATCGCCGTGGGCGCGAAATGCTGTCGGAGCCGGGCGAGCCGTGGTGCATTGCTCCTCGGCGATTTCGAGCACGCGCACTTGCGTATAGCGAATCGCGTCCGTGTAGTAATCGACGTTGACGGGGCGCACGTAGGCTTTGCGCTGGTCGAAATCAAGCTGGTCGACGTGATACTGCTGTCCCTGGTGCAAGTAGATTGCTTTTGGATGGACGGCGGTGAGCGCAGATGTGAAATCCACTTCGCCAATGACTTCGCGGCCTCCCTTGGTGGAAACCGCGGAGTCGTTGTTATCGTCCGTGCCAGTCTGAATGATGACGAAATTGTCCGATGTGACGGACCGCAGGCTTACCGCGTCCGCTGGATAAGCCTCCTGAGTCCAGTGCCAATGGCCACCGCTGCGGTGCAGAAAGCCCGCTTCGGCCATGCGCACGCAAAGCTGCTGGACGTCGACCGCGCCAAATTTTTCATTAGGCGCAATGGGCAGCTCAAACGCTGCGCACTTCAGATGATTCACGAGAATTTCGAGATTGTCGGGCTGGATGTAGGCGTGTTCGGGCGTGCGGCCGAAGAAATAATCGGGATGCTGGACGACAAATTGATCGAGCGGCGCGGAGGAAGCGACCAACACCGCGCATGAAGTGCCGCTGCGGCGTCCCGCGCGCCCGGCACGCTGCCAGGTGGATGCAATCGAGCCTGCGTAGCCAGCCATCACACACGCATCAAGAGAGCCGATGTCGATGCCAAGCTCGAGCGCGTTCGTAGCCACGACGCCGCGGATGCGGCCTTCGCGCAAGCCGCGCTCGATTTCGCGGCGTTCTCCGGGCAAATAACCGCCGCGATAGCCGCGAATCGGTTCGGGCGAGCCGGGCTGTGGCGGATTCGCTTGCTGCAAATAAGTGAGCAGAACTTCGGTGTGCAGGCGGCTATTCGCGAAAACGATGGTTTGCAGTTTGCGCGCGAGGAGTTCCTTTGCGACGCGAGTGGTCTCGGTGAGATAGCTGCGGCGGATGCCCAGATTCCGATTGACCATGGGAGGATTGTAGAAAACGAACAGCTTTTCTGCGGTGGGCGCGCCATTTTCTTCAATTGTCGATATGGGGCGCTCGATCAGCTGGGAGGCGAGCTCACCGGGATTGGCGATGGTCGCAGAGCAGCAGATGAATTGCGGCTTTGAGCCGTAGAACGAAGCGATGCGCGCCAAGCGGCGAAGCACGTTCGCGAGATGGCTGCCGAAAACGCCGCGATAAGTATGCAGTTCGTCGAGCACGATGTAGCGCAGATTTTCGAAGAGGTGCGTCCACTTCGTATGGTGCGGCAGGATCCCGCTGTGCAGCATGTCCGGATTCGTGAGGATCACATGGCCACGCTCGCGGATCGCCTTGCGCGCGTCGCTGGGCGTATCGCCGTCGTAGGTGAAGACGCCGAAGGAATCGTCGAGGCGCGTGGCAAGGTCGTGCAGTTCGGCAAGCTGATCTTGGGCGAGCGCTTTCGTGGGGAAGAGATAGAGCGCACGCGTATCCGAATTTTCCAGAATGGAATTCAGGATCGGCAGGTTGTAACAGAGCGTTTTGCCGGAAGCGGTTGGCGTAACAACGACGAAATCCTTGCCGGTGCGAGCGAGTTCTGTCGCAGCGGCTTGATGCGAATAAAGCTGCGCGATGCCTTTCGCACGATACGCGGCAGCGAGTTCGGGACGCAGCCAGCTTGGCATTTGCTTGTATTGCGCGTCGCGGGCCAGGAAGTGGCGGACGGTGGTCAGGATGTCGTCATGCGCGTGACTGGCGGCAAGCTTGGAGAGTAGGTCGTGGACGGTGTCCAGCGTCGAGTGCGACTGGACCGCTAACCCCTGTGTCTGTAGAGTCATACGACC
>JASHRM010000101.1 GCA_030037315.1 Candidatus Acidiferrales bacterium | reverse complement strand
CCGCGATCCGCAGCCCGAAATACGAGAGGATTTCCGTGAAGCTCTTGTCGTAGATGGCGCTGAGGCTATAGAGCTTGAAAAGCCCCGGCTGAAATTTCCCCCGCTCAATGTCCGTCAGCCAGGTGTGGGAAACGTAATATTCCTGATTGTGTTTCTCCCGGGCGATCCGCTCGCTTTTGCGCTGCACGTCGCGGGTTGACAAGCCCACGCGCTGGCGCGCAGCCCTCAGCCGCCGGCCCGCAACCACGTTCGGCCTTTCGGGATCCATGGGTGGGCATCCTGTGTCTTGCAGGAACTCAATCCCCGAATGCGTGACGCCCCAAGCTATCGATGAGTGCTTCGAAACCCCGGAAAACTTCTTGGATGGTCGCAATAGCGGCCAAAATTGCGATTTTTTCGCCGTGAGCCGCGCGCTCTCGTATACCGAGCTTACAACCACACAATCGGTCGCGGTGAAGGATTCAGCCGATGCTTACGATCTCAAGCACGATTCGCAGGACGACAAGCCCTGACGGCGATGTTTTGCTTGATATCGAGCGCGGGGAGATGCTCTGCCTTAATCCCGTCGGCTCGAAGATTTTGGAACTCATCGGGCGAGGACTAAGAGAAGAAGACATTGCCGGTCAAGTGAGCACTCTCTACGGCGCCGAGGTTGGGCGAGTGCGAGCCGATCTTGGTGAATTTCTCGAAACCCTGCGCAGGCATGGCGTGATCGTCGCCGAACAGGCCACAACGGGGGCGTAAGAGCGTGGTGCGCGATAACCCACTCGAAGCGACTCAGTATCGGCTGGTCATAGCCAGGCGCGGGGCGAATGAAATCCTGATTTCAACCGACGCGCCTGAGTGGTCACTTCCCTCCTTGGAAATCATGCGCGGAGAGCGGCTGGCAGAGCAGATCGCGCGCAGTATCCAGAAGCGCTATGCGTTCAGGATCTACTGCCTGTGGTTGAACCGTTCGTTCGCAACACACGGGGTGTCGTGCCCGTACGCGGTTGTTGCAACGGTCGCCGATCACGATGACGCACCTCCTGGGATGGCCTGGATTGGTTTATGTGAGGCGTTCTCCCATCTGCCGCTCAGACGCTCCCATCAAGCGCTCCTGCGCCAGATGACCCACGAACTCGAACGCCATGTCGCAAATTCTGGCGCCAACCCATTCGGGAGACCTGGTTGGATCGACGATTTACTGGCTTGGGTGGAACGCGAGATTGCCCCTTCTAGGCTCACGGGCAATTTCGACCAGCTGCAAGCGGGCCCCACGTTCAATCTGATTCGCATCGAGACAACACGCGCCGCTGTCTGGTTCAAGGCCACCGGTCAGCCCATCGCTCACGAGCGAGCCGTCACGCTCGCTCTCGCCCGCCTGTTGCCCGATTTCCTGCCTCGCGTGATCGCTCATCACCCGACTTGGAACGGATGGCTCGCCGAAGAAGCCTCGGGACGAAGGCTGGATCATTCCATCGCAAGAGACTGGGTCGCAGCCGCAAGAGGCCTGGCCGAGATGCAGATTGCCTCTCGTGGCCTAACCGATGCAGTTCTCAAAAGCGGAGCGAAAAAGCTCGCACTGCTCGATCTCGGAAACGACATCGGTCCCTTCTTTGAGCGGATCGAGGAACTCATGGCGCTACAGCCTTCCGAGCCCCCGCAGATTCTGAGCCGCACGCAGATCGGCGAACTAGCAAACTCGCTCACAGCCGCTTGTGAGGAACTCGAACATTACAGGTGGCCGGATACGCTCGGCCATCTCGACCTCAATCCTGGCAACGTCTTTGTGGCCAGCGAGCGATGCTGCTTCCTCGATTGGGCGGAGGCTTACGTGGGCCATCCGCTTTTCACGTTCGAATATCTCTCTGAGCATGCTCGGCGCAGCATCGGACAGGCTGACGCCGCCATGGAGGCTGCTTACCTTGAGCCATGGCGATCACATGTCTCTTCAGAGGTTCTGGTAAGGTCGCTCGCCGTTTCGCCGCTTCTCGCGGTTTTCGCGTATGCGGTTGGCGACAGGCGCTGGCGTTCGGCTGACTTGCGCCGCAGTCCCTGGGTCGCCCGACATTTCCGCAGCCTGGCGCGACGCGCTTATCGCGAGGCAATTCGCCTGCACACAAGGAGCAATCCGTGTCCAACCTGATGACTCCTCCTTTTTCAATCGCCGAGCCAGTGAACGAAGTCCTTCACGGCTGTTCCGTCTCGGATCCATACCAGTGGCTTGAGGATGCCAACTCGCCGCGAACCAAACAGTGGTTAGCCGAGCAGGTGCGCTACTCACGCGCATATCTTGACGGGCTGACAGGCCGCGAGCGAATCCGCGAACGCATCCGTGAGTTTCTTTCGGTAGAAACCTGCGATTCTTTTCTTCTGGCGCAAAATCGCTACGTCTTTCGCAAGCGTCAAGCTTTTGAGGAGCAGCCCTCGATTTACATGCGTGAGGGAGCGAAGGGACCAGATGAGTGTTTGATCGATCCGGTCGCCCGCGGCACGGGCAAATACACGGCGGTCCGACCTGTTCAACTTTCGCCCGATGCAAGCCTGTTGCTCTATGAAGTGAAGCAAGGCGGTGAGCGGACGGGCGTGTTCGAGCTGTTCGACATTGATCGCAGGACGGTTCTCGCCGACGCTTTGCCGCGCGGATGGCTTCGCGGGTTTGCCTTCGCGACCGATGGCCGCGGCTTCTACTACGCGCACGAACCGATCGGAGGACCGAAGCCCTTTTATCGTGCTGCTTGCCATCACGTCCTAGGCACGGCTCTCGAGGAAGATCGGCAAATTTTCGTCGCCGGAGAATCGAGGGATTTGCGTCTTTGCCTCCTCTCCGATCAGGTCCGTCTCGGGTTCCTGGTCTTGCGGTTTCACGAGAAAACTTCGACGGACTTCTACACAACACGCCTTGAAGGCGATGCCGCAGCCGTTCCTGTCGTGCGCGGCGCCGAATACAAGTTCACCCCGCGCCTCGTCCGCGGACGAATCTTCGCTGTGACCGATTACGACGCTCCCAACCTGCGCGTAGTCGAGTTATGTGAAGCGGGTAGCGCGTTCGCGTGGCGAGAGGTCGTTCCCGAGCAAGACAGCCGCATTCACCAGTGGGTCGTGGCAAGCGACGTAATCCTGGTCTCCTACGTCTGGCGATCCGAAACGCGGGTTTCTGTTTTCTCACTCGCCGGAGAAAAGCTCGATCAATGGCCGGCTCGGACGGGTGGGCACACGGTGCGTTTTCTCGCCGCTTCACGGGAAAGGAACGAAGTGCTCTGGGAGACCGAGTCCTTCACACGTCCCCCGGCAATACTTTCCAGCGTTCCTCGCGGCAGGCGCTTCGAGCTGTGGCACTCGCAAGACATTCGGTTTCCTTCCGACCGCTACGCCCAGGCCGAATTAACTTACCGGTCCAAGGACTCAACCGAGATCCCGATGTTCCTCGTCGGCCGCCGCGACGTGCTCAAAGCAGGATGTCATCCCCTGATCATGACCTCCTATGGTGGCTACGGCGTGCCGATGAGAGGGCAGTTCAGCGTTTTTGTCGCCTTTCTGATGGAACGAGGGTGTTTGTTCGCGCTTCCTCAGATTCGCGGAGGCTCGGAACAGGGAGCAGCCTGGCACAGCGCCGCCAAAAGGCAGCACCGGCAGACGGCCTATGACGATTTTCTCGCGGCGGCCGAGTGGCTCGTCGCCAACAAACGGACAACGCCCGAACAACTCGCGATTTTCGGCGGTTCAAACTCGGGATTGCTCGTCGGCGCAGCACTCACGCAAAGGCCGGATCTATTTCGCGCGGCGGTGTGCCTGGTGCCGCTGCTGGACATGCTTCGTTATCACCGCTTCGATCACGCAAACGTCTGGCGCGAGGAGTTCGGCACGGCCGAAGATGCGGACGACTTCCGTGCCTTACGCGCCTATTCTCCCTACCACCAGGTGCGCGACGCAGTTCGCTATCCCGCCGTCCTCTTTGTATCGGGCGAACTTGACCAGAGCTGCAACCCGCTACACGCGCGGAAGATGACCGCTCGTCTGCAAGCGGCGAGTTCTTCCGGGCTCCCGATCTTGCTCGATTACACGAAATTCCGCGGCCACTCCCCGGTTTTGCCCCTGAGCAGTCGAATTGAGGCGCTGACCGATCGGATGGCCTTTCTTTGCGACCAGCTAGGCGTCAGGGTCTGACCCGGAGGCATGTCATGGCACTTCTGTTCTGCAAGGCCTACGGAACGCTGTGGGGATTCCATCGGCACGTAGTGCGAGGTGACTTCGCAGGGCTCTACAAAAAAGTCCGCCAATGCCCGGTCTCCTCCCAAGCGTTCCCGCGTGAGGTGACCGAGCAGGTTTCCCGAGCCATCAACCTCGCAGCAGTCTGGTTTTGCAAAGAGCTGCTGTGTCTGGAGCGCTCGGCGGCAACGACCTGCCTGCTCCGACAGCACGGCGTCGCCGCGCAGCTTGTGATTGGAGCACAACGCCTCCCTTTTCGAGCTCATGCCTGGGTTGAGATCGAAGGCTTGGTTGTGAACGACAAACCGTACATCTCGGAAATGTATCACGTGCTCGACCGCTGCTGAATGAGCCAGGGGGCAGGGCCAAACGATGAGCGTTCAATTCGGAAAGTGGAACTTTAGCGATGAGCCGATTGGGCCGGAATTCTTCGGGAAGGTCCGAGCCATGATCTCGGCGTACGGACCCGATCCGTCCATGTCCTACTCGGCACCAGCCGTCGACATTCTTTATCACCCATTCCACACGACCCGAGAATCCCGACTCGAAATCCAACCACACACTCTAAAGTCGGGGGCGATCCTCACCTGGGATGGACGCCTCGACAACCAGAGAGAACTCCTCCGGGCCCTTGGTCGCTCAACCGCAGAGGACGCGACCGAGGTCTCCATCGTGGCTCAAGCTTGGGAGCGCTGGGATACGGAGTCTTTCTCCAAGCTCATCGGTGACTGGGCGCTCTCAGTACACACTCCGGCCAAACAAGAGACCGTGCTTGCCAGAGATGCCCTCGGCGTGCGCCCACTGTATTACGCCGCCGATTCGCGCTCGTTCACTTGGTCCACCCTCCTCGATCCACTCGTGTTGCTCTCGGGGAAAACGTTCGAGATCGAGCAGGAATACATCGCCGGATGGCTGGCGAGCTTTCCAGCCTCCCATCTCACACCCTATGTCGGGATCCGAGCGGTTCCTCCTGGATCATTTGTTCGTGCGGACGCCAGACGCATCGAGGTCGCCCGATACTGGGAGCTTGACCCTTCCCGACGCATTCGATACCGCACGGACCGAGAGTACGAAGAACACTTTCGGACGATGTTTCAAACGGCAGTCCGGAGGCGGCTATGCTCGGACGGTCCTGTTCTCGCCGAACTCAGCGGCGGAATGGACTCCTCGTCGATTGTGTGCATGGCAGACCAAATCCTTTCGCGAGGAGACGCCCGCACTCCGAGGCTCGATACTGTTTCCTATTATGATGACACCGAGCCCAACTGGAACGAACGGCCTTACTTCACGATCGTAGAGAAAAAAAGAGGCCGCAAGGGCTGCCACATCGATTTGTCGTCCGCAACGTCGCTCGAATTCACCGAGACAACCGATCGGTTCCTTGCGACTCCCGGCTCCCGTGGCCGCAACCAAGCCGTCACGCGCCAGTTTCGAACAGCACTGGGTTCGGAGCCGATAAGGGTCCTTCTCTCAGGTATCGGAGGAGACGAATTCACCGGCGGTCTTCCTACGCCCGTTCCCGAGCTCGCCGACCTCTTTGCGCGGATGCACGGGCGACGACTGGCGCACCAGCTCGCGCGATGGGCCCTAGTGCAGAAGAAGCCGTGGATCGAGATTCTGCGACAGGTTCTCAAGCGCTTCTTCCCTGCGGATATCGTCGGCGTTCCTGAGTTTAGCCGACCGGCTGCCTGGCTTCATCCCGCCTTCGTGCGCCGGCAATCGGCAGCGCTCACCGGCTATGAGCGGCGCATCCAGCTGCTCGGTCCGCTGCCGAGCTTTCAGGAATTTCGATTCACACTGGAAGCAATCAGGCGACAACTCGGCTGCGCAGCTGTCTCTTCCGAGTTGCTTTTGGAAAGACGCTATCCGTATCTCGATCGCGATTTTCTCGAATTTCTATCGGCAATTCCGCGCGAACAGCTCGTGAGACCAGGAGAGCGGCGCTCTTTGATGCGCCGGGCTCTTGCCGGAATTGTGCCGGACGAACTGCTCAATCGAAAGCGTAAGGCTTTCGTCTCTCGCAGTCCGAGAATCGCGATCGATGCCCACTGGGACCGCCTGGTTGCGATTTCTCAGAACATGGTCTGCGCCTCGCTCGGCATCGTCAATCCCAAGGCGTTCCAGGACGCCCTTGCTCGGGCTCGATCCGGCGCGCCGATGTCGATTGTCCCCCTCATGCGCACGGTTCAAGTCGAGTTATGGCTCAACAATGTTCGAGGCCACACGGCCGTTAGCGGCGAGACGGCGCCAGAAACGCGCACCAGGTGTCTTCGCGACGCGGCGTTGGGCATTTGATCTCAGCTGAGAAAAGCAAATCGCGGAAAGGAGGTGAAGATAATGAAATACGCAAAGCCGGAAGTGTTGCTCCTCGAGCGCGCGGTTAGCGCTGTCGAGAGCCATACCAAGCCGGGCGGAAACGAAGATTTCCCAGACGACTCGGAATCGACGAGTGCGTACGAAGCCGACGAATAGCTCGGATGGGGACTTGGGGGGAGGCGAATTCGCTTTCGTCCTCCCCTCGAACGTACGCAATCCTTCTTAGAACAAAAACAAAGACCTTTCCACGGTCGCACAAGAGTTCGATCTCAGCTGAGAACATTCACAACCGAAAGGAGGCGAAAACCATGGGCTACACGAAACCCGAAGTGTTGCATCTCGGGCAAGCAACCGTTGTCGTCCAGATGCAAGAAAAAGGGGAAGGAGACGTCGACAATCCTGACCCAATTACGCTCAGCGGCGCCGCGTATGAAGCCGATGAGTGAACTCAATTAACCGAGGAGAGGGTTCGATTCCATTGGACCCTCTCTAAGTCGTCTCAAAGTGTCGGGTGCAACCCAGGCATAAGAAAGAGTCCTCGACCCAGAAATCACTTGAATCGTCGAGTCCCTGCGGGAACAACCGAGTGGCGGCGTCTTAGTGAGTGGCGTCCCGAACGAAGTTATGTCCCGCACTGCTGCGGGACCTCAGCGCTCGCCAGCGGTCATACTGGCCGGGATCATAGTCCGGCGATTTACCTTCCCGGCCCTGCATCCAGAAACGGAACCAATCCACGTTGCGCTTGAGCGAAGCGATCCGCTCAAACGGCGTATCGAGGGGATGTGCTCCATCTGGATACCGGTAGAGCTCGACGGCCTTCCCGAGTCGGTTGAGGGCGGTAAAGAATTCCAAAGCGGGCTCAGCGGTATGCGTGTATTCCATCAGTACAGCAGCTGTCACCTTTTGGGCGTTGAACGGGGCTGCATATTCCAGCCAATAGCGAAACGTTTTTCCGTACGGCGGTCCGCCGACTTGGTTGTCCATACCCGTCCTTAGGCTCGGACGGTTGTAGAGGAAATAGACGCCGTACGTGTAGCTTCCCCCATCAGCCGATGAGGCGGCAGCGAACCGGTAGGTGGAATGCGTGAGCGTGAAGTCCACCAGCCAGCTTGTCCGGCTGAAGCCCGCGATCCCTACGTTTGTGGCGTCGACGAGTCCGCGACGTACCAGAAGATCTATTCCACTTTCAACCATAGCCATCCAGTTGTAAGCGGCGCTCATTTCACCCGGGAACCTGCCGCGAGGAATCCCGTTGCTCCGGGGATATTGCGAGATCAGCACGACGAAGCCGGCTTGGGCAAGCGGCTGCGGCGCATAAGCCGTGGTGTAGAGTGCGTCACTGATGAACGTATCTACCGGAGGAGCAGAAAGAAAAACCATGGGATAGCGCTTTCCGCTCTGGTAACCGACGGGCTTGATCAAAAATCCTGCACACTTCGAACCATATCGATTGGTCCATGAAATCGGTTCCACCTCCCCGAGTTTGATCTCGCGATACTCCGGATTCAAATCGGTGAGCACCCACCACTTGTCGGTTGCCAAATCGAGCACGAACAGATCCGGCGGGATCGTAGTCGTTTGATGCACTCCGACGAGGACTCTTCCGTTGCTTTGAAGCGACGAGGCAAAAGAAAGATCGCTCGGCAAACTTTGCTGCGATGTCTCTCGCCACTGCCCTTCGTCCATCTCCATCCATGCGAGATGATGGGCATCTGCACGAACCAGAACGGGTCCGTCGGAGCGTTCCCAAACGAGCGGCAGGTCCGCGGTCGGGACCTTCGCTTCGCTGCTCTCCCGCCCGATCATTTTCTTTGCAGAGCCCGTGACGGGATCTACCGTAAAAACATGCACGAACCGCGCGATACCTTGATCCAAGTAACCGCTCGCTTGCGCTTTTGCTGTCTCGCGCCTTGCTGCCTCGGTCCCGAAGGGCGACGGCCCCACGACCGAAAAGAATCGGCTGTCACTCGACCATCGCGTCTTGAGGTACCCGCCCGGGAAGTTGAACGCGATCCGAAGCTCCGCTGTCGCGATGTCATAAAACCCCAGGACGTAACTGTAGAACGAAGTGCCCCAGCTCTTGATGAGCTCAAAATAGGGCTGCGCCACCCAGTCGGTCGGCGGAGATACTGTGCTGTACCTTAACAATAGATACCTGCCGTCGGGTGAAAGATCGAGGTCCGATACGGCCCGCAACTGAAGCTCGTCAGATGTGCCAACCCGGGTTGAAAAATTCAGCTTTCCGACATCGAAATTGCCCGAGGCCTGCCGTCTCGCCAGGAACAACTCGTACTCCGGTAGGCCCTCTGCCGATCCTCGCGTATCCTCTCCGAAACCAATAGGATATCCCCGCTCGTTTCGAACTTTTTCAGGTTCAGTCGCCGCCAAGTTCACGTTCGCGGGAGCGAGTTCGGAGAAAACAATTGTGCTTCCATCGGCACTCGCACTGAATCCTTCGATCTTGCCTGGGAGATCGATCGTCTCAAGCGACCCTGACTGCGTATCTAGGGCTACAAGGTGGCGGTCGACGCCTCCATTCTCAACCTCGTTATCGACGCGCGCCATCAGGCGGTCCAGCCCTGTCCACCGAACTCCGGAGATGCCATCGGCTTTGACAAGCATGCGTCCGTTTTCCCTCACATCCAGGCGGCCGAGATCGCGAACCCACAGCTCATAGTCGTTTCGGTTTGCCGCCGTATCGGGAGCCTTCACGACGTAGGCAACGCGGGTTCCGTCGGGAGACAGCTGGACTTCTCCTTCGATGATCCTTCGGGTCCTGACGCAATCTTCGGCGGTGATAGGGCGCGACGAACCGGCAGTCAACTGAGCTGCCGACGCAAGGATCGCAAGGGCCACCTTTAGGGTTCTGGACATGTCAGGCCCGGTTAGAAGGTAAGCTTCAGAGCGAATTGCACGGAGCGGGGTCCGCCAAGTTGGTAGAGAGGATTGAGACCGCCCAGCGCGATATTCAGAGTGTTGGTTGCCCGGCCAAACAGGGCAGCACCGGCAGACAGGTTGTTTTCGATCGTTCCGAAGTTAGCGTTGTTGAAGAGATTGAACGCCTCCGCACGAAACTTCAGCGACAGCCTGTCGTGAATTGGGAAGTCGCGCTGCACCGCGAAGTCCGCCTGCCAGAGGCCGAATCCACGAACAAAGTTGCGAGGCTCATTTCCAAACTCTCCGGCGGGTGCTTCGAAAGCGTTTGCGTTGACCACGCGGCCACCGGGGGCCGTCGGGTCCGGCACGTAGATGGGAACCCCCGGCACGACATCGGGCCTGATATATTCCTCCATGCCGTTAGGCAAAAGCGTGGTCCCGCTATAGATATCGACGGGCAGTGCCGAGCGTGCCGCTAATCTCGTGTCGACCGACCAATGTTCGAGCGCTGCGCGAGCAAGCCCATTCGCGTAGGTGCCGGGCACTTCATAGGTCAGTGCTCCCTGAAAATTGTGTCGCACATCGAAATTGGAATTGCCCCGGATTGGGGGTTCATAGCTTGTAAAATTCGAAGAAAGGTCGTCGATCGAGTGAGACCAGGTATACGAGGCTAACGCCTGAAGTCCGTGCGCCAAGCGCCTTTGAAACTGAACCTCGAGCGCGTTGTAATCGGAACTCGCTCCATTGGTGACAATATACGTGCCTTCGCCGGTCGAAAAATTCGGATTGATCGCGCTTGGATTATAAAAGCGCGTGCTCAACAGGTCGCGACCCGCAGCCCCTACATAGCTGACCGTGAGCGATTGACTGGTGCCGAGACCCTGCTCGATCGCCACATTCCACTCAAGCGTGTAAGGCAGTGTCAAGTGCGGGTCAAAAGCAAACACGTAGCTGTCGTAAGGTGCACTTGCGCTCGGTGC